>CAZNSM010000086.1:12121-21150 GCA_964575615.1 uncultured Pirellulales bacterium
CCGGCACGTACCACGCTCCGGAAGCGTCCGAGGTCATCGACACCGCTGTCTTCGGCCCGAGCAGCTCGATCTCCGGAACATTCGACGAGGAGGCCCGCAACGTCGATCCGGGCGAGGCGGCCGTGCAGTGGGGGGTGGCATATAAGATTCACAACGTCGACAAAATGGGATCGAACATGCTCAGCGGAGTGGTCATCGAGCGGAACGTAGTCACTCTACAGGGAAACGTGGAACGCAACGTCATCGTGGGACAACACACATAGATGGACCTTTTGCACAACACTTTCGACGCGGGCGAACTGTCCGAGAAGATGAACGGACGGATCGACCTGCCGGAATACTACCGGGCGGCCCGCGTACAGGAGAACTTCGTTTCCGAACCGAGCGGCGGGGCCACCCGGCGTCCGGGCTTCGAGCACATCTACGGTGCCTACAGCAATAGCTACGCCTCTCAGGTTGTCTCTTTCATCCACAAGACCGACCGCTACCTTTTGGAGTTCAGCCAGTACAAGATGCGGGTCTTCAAGCACGGCGATATCGTTCTCGACGGCGCGAGTCCCTACGTCCTGACGACGCCCTGGACGGCGGCGGAGGCGGCAGAGCTGGTCTTTGCACCGGGCGGCACAGCGATCTTCCACGCCGACCACGACATCTACGAACTGACCTGCGACGGCGACACCGACTGGACGCTCACGGCGTTCGATTCGCAATACGGTCCCTTCCTCAAGGCGAATGCCGACACGGATCTGACCATGACACCGTCGGCTACCTCCGGCGACGACAAGACGCTGACCTGCAACCAGGACTACTTCGAGGAAGCGCACATCGGGGCTCTGTTCGAGCTGACGCACGATATCGATGAAATCGAACTCGTTACGTCCTTCGACAACACCATCGAGCCGCCCTTCACGCAGAACGAGACCGGCAGCGACGTCACGATCAAGGGCCGATACGACATCAAGATCATCTGGCACGGATGGGGCAAGCTCAAGCTCCAGCGATGCAGCGACGGCAGCAACTGGGTAACCGTCAAGACTTGGGACAAGCCTATCGACCCGTCGAATGATGTAACCATCGTCGAGGCCGGGCAGGAAGACGACGACGACGTCCAGTACCGCTTCTACATCGACTGGGCCTTCATCGGAGACCCGGACGTTCTGTACGACGGCAATCTGCTCATCAAGTGGTACTGGCGGCTCAACCCGCCGAACTGCCTCTGCACGATCAAGGCCAAGAACACTTCACACAGCGGGATAGCGAGGATCACCGACATCATCACGGCCAAGATCGCCGTCATCGACATTCTCAACGACTTTGGATCGACCCAGGCGACACATCAATGGAAAGAGGGGGCCTGGAGCCCCAAGAACGGATACCCGAAGTGCGGGACCATCCACGAATCCCGTATCGTCGCCGCCAACACCGACCGCGACCCGAAAACCATCTGGCTTGGGCGGCCCTTCCTGCGCCGCGAGGACGCCCGGCTCTTCTATGGGGGCACGAGGGTCGACGACGACGATGCCTTCTGGCGGGAAATCAGCCTCGAAGACTGCAACGCGATCATGTGGATGGCGTCCATGTGGCCGCTGCTGGTCGGGGCGGATGCGTCCGTTGTCAAAGCGATCGGTGCGACTTCCGATTCCCCGCTGACACCGGCGAACACGAACTTCCTGACGCAGTCCGGAATGGGGTCGGCAGCGATTCAGCCGGTTCGCATCTCCGGCCGCCTCGTCTACGCAGGCCGCGACGCCAAGAGCGTCTACGAGATGAGCTATAGCGACGACAAGAAGGTCTACTCGCCCCTGGACCTTACGCGCTATCGCGACCACATCTGCGGCTCCGGCATCGCCGGATGGTGCTTCCAGCAGCGGCCGATCCCGATTCTGTGGGCCTGGACCAAGGATGGCGAACTAAGGGGCCTGACCCGCTGCCACGAAGACGGGGAGCACGACCCGGTCCTGGCATGGCATCGGCACACTACAGATGGCATCGTCGAAAGCGCCGCCGTCATTCCCAACGACGACTACGACGAACTGTGGATCTCCGTCGCCCGCACGGTGGGCGGCTCTACCGTCCGCTCCATCGAACGCATGAAGCCCTTTGACTGGGGCACAAGTCAGCGAGACTGCTTCTTTGTCGACGCGGGGACGACTTGGGACGGCGGCGCGGCGATCACTATTACGGGGGTCTATGTGGAAGCCGGGACCGGCAAGGTGACCGTCACAGCCGCCGGGCACGGCTTCTCGAACGGCTACAAGGTGAAGATCACGGGCGCCGTCGGTATGACCGACCTGAACGACCACGTCTACACCGTCTCGGACAAGACCGACGATACGTTCATTCTCAAGACCATTGACGGCTCCGCCTACATTGACGGCTCGGGTTTCACCACCTACGCGAGCGGCGCCCAGGTGGAGCGGGTAACGAACTCCGTCACCGGATTGACCCAGTTGGCCGGCGAAGCCGTTGCGATCCTCCTCGACGGCCAGCCGGCCACTGGGAACGTCAATTCGTCCGGGGTCTACACGGTGGGAACGAAGGACCGCCACTACCACAACACGATCCACGTCGGCAGGCCCTACACCAGCAAGCTCTCCCCCATGCGTCCCCAGGTGAATACGCGAGAGGGCTCTGTGCAGGCCCGGCACAAGAAGATCACCTACTGCGGCCTGCGGCTCTACAAGAGCGCCGGGGGAAGACTGGGGACCAGCGAGGACGACGCCAAAGACATCAACTACCGCGAACGCGGGGATCTGGCGGGCGCCGACGTCGCCCTGGTGACCGAGGACAAGTTCCTCGACGGCCCCGGCGGCTGGCAGAAGGAAGGAGACATCTACATCGAGACGGATGATCCGTTGCCCATGACGGTTTCGACAATCCTGTTCGGCATGGAGACGTAGCGATGGCCAGCGTGTTCGGACCATTGCCGTATTCGCCCAGCGACCCATACCTGTCGCTCAACGACGCTTCGCTGACGACGTCGCCTAAGGGCATGTTCACTGATTGGCTCGGTCCCATCTCGAAGGGCCTGACGCTCGCCAGCGGAATCTTCCAGGGCGCCCAACTGCTGAAGGCGTCCGGCAGCTACCGCGATCAGTATCGCCAGTACCGGCAGATGGCGGCCCAGGTGCTGGAGCAGGGCTTCCAGACGGGCATCGACATCGAGCGGCAGGGTCGGGAAGTGCTCGGAACCATGACGGCCGCGTTCGGCAAGAGCGGTTCGCTCCTGGAGGGCTCCCCGCTTCTCGTACTGGCCGATACGACCGCCCGCATTCAGCAGAATGTCGAGCGGGTGATTCAACAGGGTCGCATCGAGCAACTGGCCTATCTGCGAGCGGCCCGTCGGGCGAAGAAGGCGGCGTCAAGTGCCAAACTTGGAGGGATAGGAAAGATTGTGGGGGCTGTCGCCAGTGTGATACCTGGCTTGCAGCCCTTGGGGGCGGGGATTTCCGCGGGAAGCATGTTGCTGGGATAGACAATGGCAATCGCACCAGACTATACCGAGACGACCAGACCGGCAGGACCGGCAAGGCTTCTTCCCCAAGGTCCGATCTACGATCAGGCGCTCGGTGTCTGGTCCGATGTCGCCGGGCAGTTGGGGGCCGACCTCGACACCCTCAACCGGCAACTGAAGGTCGCCCGGCAGTCCGTGGAGGCCAACCAGCGAGAGGTCGACTTCTCGCTCGGTTTACAGGACGTCCTGAGCCGGTCGCAATCCCTGACGGTCACCGAGAACGGCATGGAACGTCTGGCCGATCCCGACGAACAGGAGGGCTTCTTCCGCGAGCAGGCCGAACAGCTCCTTCGCCGCTACTCCGACATGCCCAAGGCGGACCTGGAAACGCAGGCCCGGCTTCGCAACAGCCTCGTCAACGAGATTGCTGGCGGCTTGGGTACTCTGCGCAAGGTGCAACTGAACCGGCAGATGAAGAGCATCGCCGACACGGCCGAGGCCAACGTCGAGAAGTCCTATCTGTCCGGCAACCGGGCTCTCTTTGAAGAATCGCTCGACGACATGGTGGAGACCGGAGTGATTTCGGAGGGCAAGCGGGAGGAACTGAAGGAAGCATTCCCGATCAACTCGGCCCTGGCTCAGGCCACGCGACTGATTACCGATGTGCGAAGCGGCAATCCCGCCGAAGCGGCACAAATGCTTGCCGAGATCCTGGCCGACGAAGCAATCACCGCCGACCAGAGGGCAGACGCGGCGCGGCTTCTGAATCTCGCAGAATCGGCGATGGCCGACCAGCAGAAGAAGGCGCAGTCCGCCGTCAAATACCAGCAGGAGCAAACGAAAAAATCCTTTGTCGCCAAACTCGCGAATCTGGGCAACCCGCAAGCAGAACAGTTGACCATAGCCGAAGTGCTGGCGAGCAATCTCGACGCTTCCGACCAGTTGCAGTACATCAAGCTGCTGGCGACGTGGGAAGACGATCTGTTCAAGGACAAGCCCGAGGTGATGGCCGACGTCCTCTACCGCATCCAGCAAGGCACGATCACCAACAAGGATATCTGGGGGCTCGTGGGTCAAGGGGTCAGTCCGACGACCGCCAATCAGCTCACCGATCCATCGTCGTTCTACAGCGACCCCGGTTTCCGGCAGGCCGACGAATTCATCAAGAGGAATCTCGGCTACCAGAACGACTTGATCGGGTGGATCAACCCGAAGGCGACTCGCTGGTACGACCAGGCCAAGAACGATCTCATCAAACGCATCCAGCGCGAACAGCTTCAAGGCGACGCCATCCGCAAGGCTGGTTACGAAATCAGCTTGCCCTATTTGACGCAATACTGGCAAGAGGTCATGTCGATGTCGCCCGAGGAAATAAGGCAGAGCGAGGAACAGATTCGCGCTTTGAGCGGCGGAGGTCGCCCATCGAATCCCGCGCCGAACGCGCCGACTCCGACTCCACAGAAGACAGAAGAACAGAAGGTTCGTGAGATATTCGGAATCCGTTGATGCCAACTGCCATAGCCGATCCAACTGATATCAGGGTAGAGCCGCGACCGTTTGTCGTGCAGCCGCCGTCCATCCTGGAGAAGATGGGGATCACCCAGGTGAACCCGGCCGACCAATGGCTGTTAGAGCACCGTCGGAATATCCATCGCGAGCCCTACGTCGATGTCGATGAAAATGGCGAACTGCGATTGCGGCAAGGTTTGGAAGTGCTCTTTCCCGGCATGGAGCCCCTGATTCGACAAGCCCGAGACAAGGGCGTCTCCGACGAGATGATCCAGTGGGCCATCCGGCAAAAGGTGCGAGAGGCCCTGGAGGCTGGAATCTCCGACGAAGCGATTGAGGATGCCCTCTATCAGGATCGAACGGAAATGGGCATGTTCCGTTCGGCCAGCGAATACATCGGGCGGGTGCTGCTGCCACACAAGATCATGGACTACCTGAGCGGGGGCATCAAAGACAAGGAATACCGATCCACGATGGACCGCGTCAAAGACGAAGCGGAAAAGGCGAAGGTAGAAACGTACTACGCAGACAAGCGAACCCAGCTCGTCAACGAGGTGGCTTCTGTCGTGGCCAAAGCATTCGGCGCCATGACCTTCGGACTTGGCCCGCTTGCCATGAAGACCTTGGCCGGAGAGGACTTGCCGACCCCTGAGACGACCGTGGGAACGATAGCGGCACAGGGAGCGAATCTGGCCGGCTTCATGCTCGGTCCCTACCGGGCGGCGGCGGCGATCTGGGGTAGTGCGGCAGCACCTACGGCCGTGGGACTTAGAGGCGTGGCCGAGATTCTGGCGCAGGGCGGCGCCAGGCTCGGTACGGCAACCCTGCTCGCCGACGCGGTTCCAGCGTTCGAGCAAAGTGATAGCCTGACGGAAGCGACAGCGAGACTACTTGGCAATACGGCAACGTCCACGCTCGCCGGAACGCTATTCCCCGTTGCAGGGGCCATCGAGAGCAAGACGCTTCGCCTTGCCGTCGGAATGGCGATTGCCGACAAGATGCGGGCCGGGACCAGGGAATGGTTCACGATAGATGACGTAGTCGCCGGGATCAGCGATGGGACAATCGACAAGGGTGAACTGGCCGAGCGGTCGTTCGGCTATCTCCTTGACCTGTACTTCCTGTCGAAGACGCCGAGCATGAAGCGGGAACTCGGATTGCGCAGTCGCAATGCGATGGTCGAAGAGATGATGCGAGCCAATCCGAACGAGGCCGAACAGATCATCGTGGCCCTGGGCAAGCAGGGCCTCATTCCGGGCATGGACGCCAGGAAGCTCGAAGGGCTCAACTGGAACGACGTACAACGCCAGTTTGGCGGGGTCGAGGGATTCAAGGCCGCCTATCGGGCACTGACGCCCCAACAGGTCGCCATGGCGAATTCGATTATCCAGGGGGCCAAGGGCCTGCCCGCCGGCGGCGCCATGATTCCGACCAAGACATCCGTCCTCACATCGCAGACGCGGGCGCTGTCCGACGCCATGAAGGTCGAGCAGATGTACAACCGCAGCGATGCTCTGCTGGCGGCCTTGCACAAGGGCAATCTCAAGGCAGCCTATCGGGAACTGGCGAGACTGGGGTGGGATTCATCGGCCAACGTCAAGCGGGAGCTTCTGAAGAAAGGCGGCGCGGACGGCAAGGAAGCGGTCATCCGTCACACGCTGTCTCGCGGAGCCAATGAGAAGGCCGACTACCTCTGGCGCAAGGCGGCGGAGGAAATCTACGGTGACTTGAGCAAGGCCGATCACATCCTTCTCGACCGGATCATCAGCTCCCGGCGCACACTGGCGATTGCGAGCTACAGGAAGGATTTCAAGTTCACCGAGGGATTGAAGGCCGACCAGCACGACAACTTCTTGAAATCCCTGCCCGCCGAACGAGCAGCCCGTCTGAACGCCAAGGCGGATCGGTATTTTCAGATCATGCGGGAGCAGCTCGATCAGTTGAAGTCCGAAGGTCTCATCTCGCAGGAGTCCTACGACGGCCTCGTTGCCAAGGGCGACTATGCCCGCCGCAGTGTGATTGACTACATCGACCCCGAACACACGTATGGAATGGGCGGCCGCAAGATCACCGTGCGAGACAGCGGAATCGACAGCCTCAAGTCGGGCAGCAGCAGTGCTGTCGAAACGAATTCGATGCTCTTGATGCACGAAGTCATCGCGCGAACGCAGGCCCGGATCATGCGCAACCGGGCCAATCAGGCCCTCTACAGTCTCGCCAAGGATCAGCCCGAGAACGGCATCGTCCAAGTCTGGCATCGCCTGCCGAAACAAGCGCGAATCGACCGCGCCGCCAAACAGGCGACCGAAGAGAACAAGGCCAACGCACTCAAGGCGCTGCAAAAACTCGCCGCCATCGACGATGGGGCCATCCAACGAGACGGAGTCGGCTTCAACCGGCAGGACACGAAGCGAGGCAATGAACTTGCCCAGAAACAGAGCTTGACGCCGGAAGAAACAAAAGAGGCGTTCGGGATTCTCGTCAAGTACCGCAGGCAGTTGGGAGATGATGCACTCAAGGCCGCCACGGGGATCGGTAGGCCGAGAACAAAGACCCCGCCCGGATTTGAGGCACTCTATG
Organism: uncultured Pirellulales bacterium; assembly: GCA_964575615.1. Lineage (GTDB taxonomy): Bacteria > Planctomycetota > Phycisphaerae > Sedimentisphaerales > Anaerobacaceae > Anaerobaca. The sequence goes on from CAZNSM010000086.1 coordinate 19,665, forward strand.
CCGTGGTCGACGGTCAGCCACAAGCAATGCTCATGCCCGCCGATATGGCGAAAGAGTGGGTGCTGAGCGATCCAATGGTCAACAGCCAATGGACGCAGATAGTGGGATGGCTCAGTGGAGCGAACATCCTGCGCCCGATGGCGACGGGCTACAACCCGGAATTTGCGGTCACCAACCTGCCGCGCGACATCCTGCACTCCTGGATGACAACCCAGGAATGGTCTTCCCACGCTCCCCTTGCTGCCGGTCAAATGATTCGCGACTACGTCGCCGTGGCCAAGGATGCTTTCACGCGAACGGGACGGTACGCCGACTACATCATGGAAGGCGGGGGGATGAGCTTCCTGACGCATCAGGGTCGCATCAAGCAGGGCAGCAAGCCCGGCGGAATCTTCGAGACGATCCAGAACTACCTCGGATACGCCGGCGAGACGTCTGAGCTTTGGACGCGATTGGCCTTGCGCGAGCGCGCCATCCGCAACGGCAAGCCGGCCCACGAGGCCACGTTCGTCGCCAGGAACTACTTGGACTTCAGTCAGGGGGGCAGCTTCGCCAAAGCAGTGGATTCGGGCATTCCCTACCTGAGCGCCAGCATTCAAGGCACAAGAGGAATCGTCGGGGCGGCCAAAGACGCGCCGCTGGCGACGACCTACAAGATCGCCCAGTTGGGCGGACTGGCGATAGGCCTCTATTACGCCAACAGCCGGTGCAATCAGAAGTGCTGGGATGCGGTCTCGGACTACGACCGGGCCAACTACTTCATCCTGACCACGCCCTTGACCTACACCGATGAGACGGGCCAGGAAGTGCCAATCTACTTCAAGATCGCCAAGGATCAAACCCAGAAGGTTATCTATTCGATGTTCGAGGCGCTGGCAGCCAAGGCCGTCGGCGATCCAGTGAACTATGACGCCCTCAGTAAGTCCGCCCAGGAATTCGCGGCCATTGTTCCCAGCGCAAACGTTCCTCCCACTCTCGATGCCTCTGTGGCCTACTTCCTCAACTTCGATCTCTGGTATGGAGAACCCGTTTGGAAGGGTCCGGAAGTCAAGCCCGGCGAGGAATGGACGCCACAGACGAATCCGCTGGCTGTTCAGGCAGGCCGGGCTCTCAATCTGTCCCCTGAACGTATGCAGCGCGTCGTCGAGCAGTTCGCCACGAAGAACAACATCTACACGCAACTTGTCGGCTACGGTCTTGGTCAGATCGTAGGGAAGCTGCCCGAACAAGAGCGGCAGGAGACGATGAAAGAGATTCTGCGCCAAATTCCGTTTGTGCGAAGAGGAGTCGGCTTCGGCAATCCGGACTTCCAGGCGATGAAAGAGAACCGCGACATCGCCATCGAATTCAATACGCAGAAGTACATTCGCTCGCGACAACTCGATGCGCTCGCAGACGACGTAGTGAACGGCAAGGGGACGCGCGCCGATGCGATGCGATACGTCATGCAGCAACCGCCGGAAGAACGCGAACGGCTTTTGCAGCG
>CAZNSM010000087.1:0-21138 GCA_964575615.1 uncultured Pirellulales bacterium
CGAACAGATGGACCGGACGCGGCTGGACCCCGGCGTAGATGCCGGCTGTCTTGCCGTCCATCTGACGACACAGGCCGATGACGGCGTCCAAGCCGTCGGCGTAGGCCACCTGGGCAAACGGATCGAAGAGGCGAAGCTCGGTCACGCCAAATCCCTCGTGTCCAAGCAGGGTTATCTGCGCTCGGATAGCCTGCTCGATGTCGGATCCGGCCGGAACGTTCGGTGCCACGACTTGTGGCATTTCGTTTTTCATGCCAAGAACAATCCCGCAACCCCGCATAAGACGAAGCGGGCCAGACACAACGTCAGCACACCGAAAGCCAGTGCGCGATTCTGCGACATCGGCGCGGACGTCACCGCCGGCCAATTGCGACCGATGGTGTCGATGAGCGGATCGACGATCCCCTTCGCCGTGTCGTTGATTCGTTCGACCCATCCGATTCGTCGCCATTGTCCCACGATGCGAAACAGCAGCAGGACAATCGCCATGTCGATGGCCACGCAGGACAAATACAGGATGGTCCACACCAATTCAGATAGAATGCCCATAGAGAATCCTCCGTATGAAATGCCAGGGTCCGGTGCCCGATTTGCTTGTCTCGGCGAGTGGGGCCGTCATGCCGAGCTCGCCGTTGTTTCCTGTTTTCAGATACGTGCGGCATAAAACGGCCTTGTCCTTGGCGGTCAGTTCGTCAAGCTTCTGGCGTTTCAGGCAGAAGCGGCCTTTACAGGCAGCGTGCGGGAAGTCGCACGCCGCAGCGTCCAGAAGGTCGATGCATTGGGCCAAGGACAAGGCCACCCGAAAGACGACAACGCACATTCCATTCAGCGGTATCATTTATGGCTTCCCTTGCCTGGGTATTCGTCGCTTCTCGATAGATTTCGATCGGTCCCCGTGCCGTCGTCCGGTTTCTGTTGCGTGCTGTCATCTGATGTGCCAGCATTGCCAATTCGTTCGCCAAGAATCTCGTCGGTTGAAAGGCTGAACCTCTTGATGCGTCCACTGTCTTTGACGAATTCCCGTCGAGGTTCTTCATCGCCGGCGCCCAGATATCCTCTGGCCCCACACACTGGACAGTCGGAGGATGGCGGGCAGGACGCCATAAGCATTTCGCAGTTCTGCCGGTCGTAGTGCAGAAACTCCTTGCCTTCCACGGCTTCACCGAACACCACTCGAAGAAGCTGAGATATTGCCAGGTGGGTGGTCACGCCATTGAGGTGTGACACCGAAGGTGTCGGCGTTTCGTCACTGCCTCGAACATAGCCGACTCGGACACGCTCTCGTCGGGCTTCCTCAGGCAAGAGGTCCAATGCCGCTTCTGCTGGATCGATCATCCCCGAGCACATCAGGCACCCTGTTTTTCCGGGTATGACGACCCGGACCTGGCCTACGGCCTCGAACGAATCTGCCGCCGGAATGATCTCCGTACTGAGATCCAGGTATATCACGAGGTGACGAATGGCGATGCTGTTCATCACCTTTCGGCCACCATCGTTATCTACGGCACCCACGATGACATTGGCTTCTTTGGCAATCTGTTGCATGCCTTCGCTGATGATGCTGTCTTCGTGGCAGGTGGCATTCAGGTCCGGGGCTTTGAGCTTGGCGTAGCGCTGGGCCACGACGGCCTTGGACGTGCCGATATCTTCGGCAAAGGCGTATGGAATCCTCGGCAGGTTCGAAGCTTCGATGAGGTCGCCATCACAGCCTTTCAACCACCCGCCGCTTCGTCCAACGCCCAGGCCCACGAGACTCTGCCACACGGCAGCGCCATTGCCGCCGAGGCCGACCACAAAGACCCTCAGCTTCTCGAGCCGACCCTGTTCCCAGCCAGGAATTATGCGGTGCCTGGCATAGGGGTCCTCGCCTTTCTGCATCCTTTGCGGGTCTTCACAGAGAATCTCCAGTGGCGAGCCGATAATCTCAAGTCGCTCCACGGGCTCAAAACGTCGTTTTCTGCGATTCCATATCTGGGCCTGGAAGTGTTTGAGGCCACGTCCAAAGACCGTCATGAGCATCGTGGCCGGCTTCGGCAGGTGCTCGGACAGATACAAAGCGTTCTTCCTGCCGTGGTGATCGTCGATGCCACTGAATTGAGGTCTCTCCGCAAACGGATGCGTATGTTCATCGCCAACATCCATTCCAGTTTGGTGCGCCAGACGGTATACGAACGCTTGGAGTTCACGCGTCGGCTCAATCGATACGGACGATTGATTTCTCAACTCATTTGGCTCTGGAACGAAGTGCATCCTGCCGATCCGAATCCTGTTGTTGGGACCAATGGTCCGTCCGAACAGTGTGAAGGTCTGGCTTTCGTCATCTCCGGCCGCTTCAAAGTGCTGCTTCTTCGCTTCAAAATCGGCTCTCAAGACGCGAATCACATTGTGGCTTTGCATGGTGCTCTCCTATCTCGGATTCGTCATATCCGCTCTCACGAGCTCGCAAAAGGTGATCAGGTTATCTCGACAGGGATCCCAATCGATGCGCTCGTAGCACCACCAACCCCATCGATGGCTCGAGTCATGCCGCGGACCAATGTCTTTGTGAAAGTCCCGCGGTTTACGTCCCTGGTATTCGAGACCTCTGGGTAAGAACAGGTGCGACCCGCCGACACCCGGTGGGCTCTCCGGGTAATCGTGCGGTATCTCGAGCAAGACCGGGATTGTGGAAAAGTTGTAGCCGGGAGGCAGGTTGAAATTGCGCACAAACAGATGCCGGCAGTCGTCATCCAACGCGACGTTGTACGCGTAGGAAAGGGCGAGCAAGTCGTCCTCAAGAACTCTCATGTTGACTGGAGAACCCCGCTTGGCGATCGGCGCGTCCCTGTAGTGGTCTTGCGGGCCGACCGTGACATAGCCCCGTCTGGGCACCATAGTGTTTGCGCCGGAAGGGTGCTGCTGGATCAGTGCGCGGTTGGGCGGGATTCCCGCCGCCTCGCGCAGGTCATCAACGCTCATCTGTCCATCCGGAACTTCGATTTCTCGTCCACCGACAAATACACGTGGCATAATCATGCTCCTTTCGTTTCCGTGCAGGACCGGTTGGACTGAACAACCGCCCTGAGCTATCTGGGGATCAATGGGTCTACCTGCGACTGAGCTGTGAATGCGCGGTCGGGCACCACCTCCTTTCATTTCCTGTCTCGGTCGTGCAGGAGTCTGAATACGGTGACATAAACCAACGCGAGTATGGCTAACGCAACCACGAACCGCCCTTCACGAGGACTGTCGTGGAATGGGGCGAGCGCGTCACGAAAGAACTCATAGACCTCGGAGAGGGCGGCGAGGATTCGGTCCAACCGGGACAGCGCGATAATGGCCAGCAGCACGAGGGCGATCTTCTTGAAACTGATCGGGGGCATGGTCTTGTCCTCCACTAGTGCCGCGAAACTTTCCGTTGGTGGCTTATGAGCGTGCTGAACTGCATGAATTCCAGCCTGGCCAGCAGGCCCGCGTCCAGGCCCCCTTCGCGACAGCAGGCCCTGACTGCCTCGCGCAGCTTGTAGTCCCGGCAAAGGAAGACGATTTGCGCGAAATCGGTGCGGTCGTACTTGGCGGCATTGGACAGAATGTTGGTTGTGGAGAGCGTCACTTCGTAGGCTCGACGGGCACCGTCATGGGCGACCGCGACGAGGTCCGCGGTGCAGTTCGAATCGCCCACCTTCAGCTCGGTATGGACCGTTTTGTTGGCGGGGTCCTGGCGTAAGAGGTGTTGGCCCAATCCGACGAAGTAGCTGTGCTCAGGTGAGACATTTCGCTTGTACGGGCAGGGGAACTCGAAGGTCGCGAAGGTTCTTACCAGGGGGATCACGTAGGTGGTCGCGCCGGCGGCGGACTCGAGGATGAACCCTTTTTCCAGGCCTTCGCGCTTGGCGTTCTCAAAGGCCCTGGTGGAGATGTTCAGGCGCTGGATGCGGGCGCGGACACTATTGTACGGGTACACAAGGACATCATAGAGCAGCTTCGTGAGAACCGGGCTGGCCCCAACGAAGGGCGCGTGCGTGTGAGCGTGAGCAGGTGCCGGGGTCACCGACTGGTTGGTTTGCGGCGCGGTAGGCAGGTTCTGCCGAGTGCCCTGCGCCGGGACCGGTGGTTCTGTCAGAGGATGCCATCTTTCGAGACGGAAGGATGCAATATGGTCTTTGGATTCGGACACCATCATCTATTCTCCGGGGATGGGTTCTGAACCTCTGGAATAAATCCATGGATTGGGAACGGGTGTTGCGGGGTGCCCGCTGGACAAAAACAGATGGATTCGCGGGTCTGGAGCCGGCCGAGCATCTCCTTCTGGGGCCCGGTCAACGACATGGCGGCGGCCACTTCGTTCTGATTGCCCCGGCCCTGAATGCTCCCGACCACCAGCCAGAAGTGACACAATTGTTTGACGTCGTCCAGGACGGATTCCGGGAGCTGATCGATGAAGATGGCCCCGTAGCCAGAACTTCGCAGGGCTTTGAGGATATGCATCCATGGCCCAAACTTAGGGCCTGAGCCGAAAGCGCTGTCGGATTTGCTCAGGAACTTCGAGGCGTCGTCTATGATCGTCAAATGACGTAACCGGGTCGTTTCCTGATTGCCGGCGGAGTGGCGCATATAGAGAAACAGGTACAGTCCCAGGAACCGCGACTGCACACCGTTCAAATACGGGCACGGCACGATGTATCTGCCCGTGAGGATCTGCTCCAGTGGTAGACCGCGTCGGGCGGCGAACAAAGGGCATTTCTCAGAGCCGATCAGCAAGCTCAAGGCCGTCTCGGCGCTGGTGCGGTAGTCGGAACGCTTACCCTTCTGATAACCACACAGTGGCAGGGCCAGCTTGATGTCCTTGAGGCACAGCGAAGTGTCTTTGCCGGTCGTATCGATGTATTGCTGACGCTGTCGAAGAGCGATCTGACTGGCTTCGACCAGCAGATCCAGGCCGAACTGCACGCCAGTGACTTGTGCTACGGCCTCCATAACTTTGAACAGCCAATCTTCCCAACTCACTCCTGGAGGAGGAGTCAAGTCCAGTGAGGTGACCTCCAGGACACTTGCACGGAGTGTCGCAGCGCGATGACGCCACGAGTCCTTGGGGTCGATGATCAGAAGCGGCGTGGATATCTGGCTGGCGATGTTGACGGCGGCGGAGCTCTTACCGCCCCCCTGGCGGCCCAGGATCAGGGCGTCCAGCAGAAATAGATCTTCGTCAATGCGCCCTGGAATTCCGCTGTTGACCTGGTCGAGGATATGGATGCCTCGCCCGTTGTTGCTGATCTGGTCGGCGGTGGCATAGGGCATGAACGGATCCTCGTATCTAACGGTCCTGGCTCTGTATTCTTCGATGACGGACATGAGACGGGTGAGCGCTCTGGCTCGTCCAACCTCTGTGCCGCATCGAGCGAGGCGCATCTGCTGTTGGGTTTCAGCGTCATCCCATCGGTTGATCTGCCGCAGGACGCGCTCGAGTTGAAGAAGGACTGTGTCGTCCCGTAGCGCCTTGAATCGAGACGGTTGGATACTGCTCTCCTGTTGTGGACGCAGGCGATAATGGTGTTCGTGTGCCATGGGCAGATTCCTCCAATGCGAAAAGGGTAGGTTGAGCGGGATGTGTAGCCGATCGGGCGAGTTTGTCTTCCGCGGGCAGATCAGACCCTGGGCCACGATACCAGCACTCAGGAGGCACGCACCGATGGTGATGAGCCATCTCAGTCGTCTGTCAATCGCGGTCATAGTATCCTCCTTCTCGTTTCGGCAGCGAAGACTTGTCGTCCTCGGCAAAAAGCCAACCGACGGTGGCGATGGTCTGCCGGAAGAGCCTCTTGCGGTCGGCTCTTGCCAGGCATTCGGGGCAGAGCTGCTGTTGCTTGCCGTCGGCATTTATGAGTAGCCTGGTGTGTCGAGAGCAGAGGTTGTGGCGGCCGCAGTTGTCGCAGTGGCTGGCGCACCGGGAACAGTAAAGAGACATCGCCTCGGCCTGGCCTGGCGAGAGGGCATTGCGCTTGACGAGATCGTCTGCCTCGGCGGCGCAATCGCTGCAAATCCCCCCGATCCCGGCGTGGATACCGCTCTGTGTGATTGTCTCTTGGACGGAATAGACGATATGTCCACACCCGCATCGGACGCCTCTCGTCCGTTCGCACGTGACGAGTTCGCCGCTAGGCATCTGGCCCACCCGGGCGTCCTGTCCGATCCATCTGCCGGTTCCGTCGATATGCTGACCGGAAATCTGTGTCTCGATCGGGACGAAACCCGGCGGGAGATTGTCGGCGAACTGGGGCTCTTCTGGGCTTGTCGGCCGCGGAACGACAGTGGGTTGTTGGCCACTTTTGAGCAAACGCCAAATCCAACGGAACGCGGTACATACTCTCATCGCGTATTCCTCCTACGGCCAGGGCCGGGAAAACAAGTGAATCCAAGCAGTTTGCACCACCCGAAAACAGGTCAGGACGACAAAATACAGCAGGACCGAGACGGCAACGGCGGCGGCCAGGAGCAACTGGACCAGGATCGCCGCCTGGAAAAAGGCGCTGATAGACTCGAAGATGCGTTTGAGCATAAGACGCTCCTATTCCACTCATTGACGATCCACGCCGACCGACAGCCGATTCTTCGATACTGTTGCGTTTGACGACTTGTACCGGATGTCTCTGACTTCATCGTGACCGCCTCATGCCGTTTTGCGTGACTTGTCAGATTTTTTTGTGCCTGATCAGCAGGTACCGCCATTGCGGGTTGAGCACGTAAGCGCACGCATTGTTGCTTCGGGACGACTCCCAGGCCGGGACAGATTGAATGTAGGGGTTGCGTCGGCCCCTGCCTCCGAGGGCTTTGCGGAGCATGCTGATCGTCTTGGTGAATGCTTGCCAGGTGGCTATTCTGTCTGAATCGAGAGTGTTCTCTGCGCAAACGGGGACGCCGAAGTGTTCGATCATGAAGGTGATAATCTGTATCCGGTACGAGCCGATCCCGCTCAGATCAGACGGCATCAATTGGCTCTGTTGTTCGGGGCTCTTTCTATAGCGGAGAGTTGAGTGTTTCGTATCGAGGACGAGGTCGTATTCCTCTTCGTTGAGGCTTTGGACGTCACCGTCGCAAAGGCGACGGCCGTTGGTGATGGCGATGCGAGTGGATGGATCAGACGTTGGAGTTGTGGTGATTGTTCTGTCAGAGGTAGCCGACGCAGAGAGCATCTTGTGGATATTCGCCAGATCCATGACGAGGACCTCAGCGTCGTGCAGAGTCTCTTGCAGACGCTGCTGTGCCTGGCTAACGAGTTGTCTTAACTGATGGTCTCGTGTCATGGGTCTACCACCGGTGCCGCCGGGGCGGCGCGTACATCTGTAGATACTTACCTTGTCAAATTGGCGATTGCCCCTGTGGGGCTTCACTGAGTAATTCCAGTGACATAGCTCTGCGCAGACCGCGAGCAGGGGAATTTCCCAGAAAAATACTCAGCCGCATTGGAGTCAGTCGCTTTCTAAGCCGTCTGATCTATACGGCTACGGGGAGAGACTATGGGCAGGATTGCTCGTTTTCAGATTCGCAGAGCCGCCAGTTCTGCTTCGAGGGCGTCATTGATCCTCTCCGCAAGAAGGGCGATCTGTTCCGGATGCGAGACCGAGGCACCTCGTTCCCTGAGGACGTGATAGGCGCAAACCGCGTGGTGAATGTTCTCGGCATTGTGGGCGACATGGGTCAGAAGGAGCCGGTCAAGCTCCAATGACAACCACCTGCTGGCGGTTCTCAGTAGGTCTTCATCCATGCCCTGGAGGGCATCGGCCGCTGCCAGGCAATGGTGGAACGCGTCCAGTTGCCCCTTGTCCATTCCCTCGCGGGTCAATGTTCTGCCGACCCACTCAAGGCACCGGTCTTTCGCCGCGCTGTCGAGGACTGAGCCGAGCATGTTCAATGCCGCCACTGCGTGAAAGGTGTCCTCCCACCTGGGCCGATGGCTCCAGGGGCCCCGGAACGATCCGTCAGAGGTCTGGAGACCTCGTATCCAGGCGACGTGGTGGTTTGGATCAGACAACTGGATCCCACCTGTCTTCTGGAGCACTTGCAGACATTGGTATGTCGAGGACAGTCGCGGTCCGCTGCTGGGCCAGACACCAAAGCCTGCGCTGGTCTCGCAGTCGAGGGCCCATTGGCGGGCGTGTTGCCGTATCCAGTGTCCCGACCGCTCGCTATACGACACCAGTACAGCGAGCTCAAACACCTTATGCGTGATCGTTACGCCGAAGCTTCTGCGTCTGTCATATTGGACATGAAGAATCTCCATGACTCTGTCGAGCGACCGGCTGGATTTGGCTGAAAGTCCGTTCTCCACAAGGATCTGGGCTTCCACAAGTGCACAGATCTTCTGTCGGCACACTTGATGCATGCGTCTTGGCCAACGCCGGTCGAGGAACAGGAAAATAGAGCATCCAAGCAACAGCAAGAGCAGGATCACCGCAGTGGTGGGATCCTCAATGTGTCCCAGGGTCCGGTTCGCCACTTTGTAGATCACTGCCGAGACGACGGTGGCGGGGACAAGGCACATTCCGATCATATGCAAAGAGCCCGCCAGCGGTGACCAACGCCTGTATGCTCTGCCCTCCAGAGCGATGAGCACTTGCGGGGAGGCAATTACCATGTACTGATCTCGGCCGGAGACTCCACTTTCCTTGCTGGTTGCCATGAAGATGGCCAAACCGATGAGCAGACCGAAAACGAGACTGCCCCCTGCGAGAGTCTGCCCGCCAGACATCAAGACCAATCCGCACGCAAAGTAGCAGAAAATGGCTACGATCCCCATGCCGCACGAATACAGGATCCAGGCCAGATTGATCAAGAAAGATCGTCGTCTGTATCGCAACGACAGCCACAGACTCAACATAACGATATTGATGACGAGCCCCGTTGTGAGAACGACAAGCACCCACATGATGCTGAGAACGGAGAGCATTCTGATCTCAATCTGTGACCAGCCCCCAAGGAGAATCAATGGCAAGACGCAGCAGGCGCCGAGAAACCCATATAGGTATTGGACGAGAAACCGCGCAAGGTTCCTTCCAGTAGGGACGTGTGGGCGAAGGGCAGACCATGCCGGAAGAACGAAGAAAAGGGCGATGAACGTGGCCGCCAAAGGGGCGATGGAGCCCCAACACCTATAGGACAATAGAACGATCTGTTCGTCATCGTCCCACCCCAGGATATACTTGCCAGTCCAGAAGCCGCCCAAGGCGATAAGGACCGCGAGCACTCCAAGCGTTAGTCCCGCCCAGAAGGCCTGCCCCTTGTCAACGACCGAATCTGCCGTGGCTGTGCGTCCACGGTGTATCGCCTGCCGGCGCACAGAGACCGACGGGTGGGTCGCGAGAGCCATTTCGGCGAATCGTGCCATCGGTTTCCAGAACGCTGCGTGTCTTGAGAACATCGCCTTGTCCGCAACCCAATCTGTGATCCGGGAGATTACGCCGGAAGAGCCGGTATCTCTGAGATGAAGGCCTGTCTCGGGGGCCAACAGGATCTCATCTAGGGTTCGGGCAATCTCGCCGGAGTCGATCAGCATGGCAACGGTCGCATCCGCCAGCAGTTCCCTGCTTCTCACAACGGTATTCGTCAGAATCCATAAGATCAGCAGGCACGCCACGTACAGCACGGCCGCACGGGGCAGGTGCGCCTGCCCGCCCAAGAGCGACAGGGCCATGACGATCGGGGACAGCAGCAACGCCCACTTGAGATCATTCAGGAAGGCCGCCGACCACGTCAGAAACCCCACGTCGCGGTTTCGGATGTGAGCCAACTCATGGCATAGCATGATAAATCGACTGCTGGCGTCCACGGTGTTCCATGTGTCGGGAAGGGCAAGGTGGGTGTGCTTGGAATCGCGGCCGAATACAAAGGGCATTCGGCACCGCGGCGACGACAGAATACTCGGCTCCGCACCCCCCATAGCGCTGGCCACAGCAGCCACTTCGATCCGGTGTTCTTTGATTCGGATGGGTGTGAGACCTAACGGGCGTATGATCCTTACAGGTGTTTTGATGTAGTTCCACACGGCCCTAACAGGCAGGATTAGGAGCAATATCCCCAAGGTCAAATCCGCCACATGGAATCCACCAGGTGTTAACGCTGTGCGGAGGGCTGCGGCGCTGAGCAGCAGCAGCATCAGAGCCACAATTGCTGTATTGGTGATGGCAGCAAGAATGAGAATTCGGCCGCTGTAGTGCTCGACACCGGCGCTGTGGATACTACGCGCCACGTGCAGGCCGATCCAGGCTGCGACGGCGGTCGAGACCAGAAGCGGTAATGCGTCAAATAAACGGGGGGGCATCAGAGCGGCCGTAGAACTTCCGCAGGATCGGCGGGATGGTTTCTATGAGTCTCAATTGCAGTTCCTTGCCGGCGCCGAATGCCTGTGACGCCTCGCGAACGGCCGCCGCGATTTCGTCCATCGATGTTCCGATCTCGCCGCTGGAGATACGTTCCCCGACAAAAAGGGTGCTCAGGAGGATGATCGCGGTGGCAGTTCTTTCCGGGTCGGCCGGACCGGCAAAACCAAGAGCTCCCGTCACTTGCCCGGAGGTTCCGAACTGCGGCCATTGCCCGGCTGCCCGGGTCCGAAGATCCTGGACGAGCGCGCGGGCGGAGTCCCATAAGCGATCCAGAAATCCCAGTCCGACAGGCAGCAGCCCGGCCAGCGCCTCTCTCGCTGCCTCACGACCGGTGAGCATGTCCTCATATTGCCTGTGGTCACGTTCCTCCTGGGCCTGCCACGTCGCCAACTCGGACTCGGACGCAGTGAGGAGCCAGATATACGACCGGCACTCACTGCAGAACTCCAGATGCTTCTTGACGGTCGCCATCATCTCGCCGGACAGCACCTCCTGGGTGTAGGCCAGGAGCGTCGTCCGTGACGGGCATGTATCCTCGGCCATAACCTGCCCCAGTCCTTCGTAGAGGGCCAGGAGCTCGGTCAATTCCTGCCTGCATCGATCGCAAGACCGGATATGCCTGATTGCCTGAGCGGCCGTACTGTCGCTCAACTCCCCATCAATCAGGTCCTGTAGTACTTCTTCAGAGAGGCAATCCATACTCAATCCTCGTCAACTGGCTGACTGCTCTACACAGCCTGCGATGCGTCTTGATCCTTCGTCTTGCCAATGCGCAGATTCTTGCGTATCTGCTTGAGATTGTCCCAGAACAGCGCTCGGGACCGATGGGCGTCCTTGCCAAGAATCATGGCGATTTCCTGGTACGATGAACCCCGCATTCGTTCATAGATGGCGGTCTTGGAGGCCTTCTCGTGATTCTCCAGCTCGTGCCGGATAAGCTCGATCGACTCGTTCTGTTCGGCCCCCGGATTCGCAGGGGGCCGCGATCCGGTAATCCCTGGCAGGTACGAGGAATCACACTTCTCCGCAAGTTCTCTGGCTGTAAGCCTGCGTTTCTGTCTGGACCTCTCCCGACAACATTTGCGAAATGCATTCTGGAGTCGTATTCCAAAAGCGGATCTGCTATCCCGCATGATGAACATCACGTCGTTGATGGCGTCGGAGGTCAGTTCCTCGGTGACATCCTCGTACGAGATATCGCGCAAGCCAAACCTAAAGCGTATACCCAGAAAGTAGGGTATGCACATATCGATCAGTTGTTGGCGCAGCTTGCCATTCTCCCCTCTGCCAATCCGCTCCGCAAGCTTGGCGGCATCGTCAAAGTCCACAGGCAGCCTCCATCTGGATGCACTCAAACCGATGTTACCCGATACGATGATATCGGTAATTGTGATCTGGAGGAAGCGCGTTTTCAGCTTTCCCAGCAAGTTGCATCCAGGACGCAACACAAGGCCCCCAACGGTGAAATGTGTTCTCTCCTGAGGGCTGTATGACACGATCAGTGGTGGCTGGAATCTCCACTTGCTGGTGAATTCGACGGTCACGTGCGAGCCAAACGTGCTGCGAACCAGCCACGAACACGGGGTGCACGGCATCTGGATCTGCCCGATCCCCGGTAGTGGCTACACAGGAATTGGCGATTGTCTTCCACCGGGAATGCAAGGGCCGGTGTGGCGTGACGAACTGCCTTGGCAGCATCGAACTGGCTGGCCGACAAGGAGGATGGAGGCGGGCTGAGGGGACGCGGCTTCGGCGTCGGACAGGTGCAAGTTTCTGCGGAATCATCCTTGTCCGAAGTCCGGCGCAGTGTAGAATGAAAGGATTGCGGCGAGTGTTCTGGTCCTGGTAGGAGACAATCATGACCGAAAGACGGTGCGGATGTTCGTTCAATCGGGGGGACAACGCAGAGTTCCTGTCCGCGCCAGCCCTTGCCCATACAGCCGTGAACCGCGATCTCCACGTGTCCAGGGCCTGCCTCCGGGAGCGGCTGAGCGATGTCAGATCGAAACAGAGAGGATTCCGCGATGACGTTTGATCGGACGTTTGAAGAGTTGACAGGCCACGCGTCATTCCCCTGGCAGAAGCGGTTGTATGAGGAGTTCGTCAACGGCCGGATTCCACCGTCGTGCAATCTGCCCACGGGGTTGGGGAAAACAAGCGTCGTCGCCATCTGGCTGATTGCTTTGGCGCACGGTCAGGGCAAGCTGCCACGACGGCTGGTGTATGTCGTCAATCGGCGAACCGTCGTCGATCAGACCACCGCCGAAGCGGAAAAGCTGCGGATGAACCTTCTTCGCAAGCCGGAACTGGCTGAACTGAAGGAACGGTTACAGGCCCTCTGCGCCGGCAGTTACGATGTGCCATTGGCGATCAGCACGCTTCGCGGCCAATTTGCCGACAACCGCGAATGGTCCGCCGATCCGGCCCGCGCGGCGGTGATCTGTGGCACGGTAGACATGATCGGCAGCCGCCTGCTGTTCAGCGGCTATGGCATCGGTTTCAAGAGCCGACCGCTGCATGCCGGTTTCCTCGGCCAGGACGCCCTGCTCATCCACGACGAAGCCCACCTGGAACCGGCGTTTCAAAAGCTGATCACCGCCATTGAGAAGGAACAACAGCGTGAACGCGAGCGCAGTGAAGAACTGCCTTGGCCCAAGTTGCGGGTAGTGGCTTTGTCCGCAACCGCACGAAACGGTGAGAACAATAGCGGAACCGACAAGCCATTCGAGTTGACATCGGATGAGAAAAGTCCGCCGGAGGAATTACCCAATCCTCCCACCGACCCGATTCATCACGTCTGGCGGCGACTCAAAGCGAAGAAGAGCATTGTCTTCTACGCGCTGGAAGGTGACAAAGAAAAGGTCGCGGATCGAATCGGAAGACTGGCCCACAAGTATGCAGAAGAGAACTCCGCCGGAGCTATCTTGGTATTCGTCAATTCTCTCGAAGACCATGCCATCGTCTGCAACGCTCTGAGGCGTGAGACTGTGCAAGTACTGACTGGTACTCTTCGCGGATTGGAACGCGACCGGATGGCAGACCCTCGGAAGCAGACGGGATGCCCCATCTTTGCTCGATTCTTGAAGCCACCCAAACCGGATGCCAGCGAAGAGGAGAAATGGAAGGCCACACCGAAGCCGGGCACCGTATTCCTGGTCTGTACATCAGCCGGCGAGGTGGGCATCGACATTTCTGCCGACCACATGGTTTGCGACCTGTCCACGTTCGAGAGCATGGCCCAGCGCTTGGGGCGAGTGAACCGGTTCGGCGACGGCGATGCGCGAATCGACGTGGTACATCCAGCTTCGTTTGGCAAGGTGGACAAGAAAACCGGCGAACTCAAGACCGATGAGATCGACAAGCGGCGACAGAAGACACTCGAATTGCTCAGAAGGCTGCCTGCGCTCGGTGAAGACGCAGATGGGAACAAGCAGTACGATGCCAGCCCTAAGGCGGTGAACGACCTGTGGCAACGAACCGATTTGCCCTGCAGGATCGAGGATGCGTTCTCACCCAAACCAGTAATGCTCGACGCTACGGATATCCTCTTCGACGCCTGGGCTCTGACGACCATTCGCAACCAGATGCCCGGTCGTCCGCCAGCCGGGCCGTATTTGCATGGCATTGCGGAATGGCAACCGCCGGAGACCTATGTCGCCTGGCGGGAGGAGGTAGGTGTCATTACCGGCGGTCTGCTCGAACAGTACAGACCACAGGAAGTGCTCGACAACTACCCGCTCAAACCACACGAATTGCTGCGGGACCGTAGCGACCGAGTGCTCAAGCAGCTTGTTACGATAGCAGGGCGACACCCTGACCATCCGGCATGGTTGCTCGACGATTACGGTAACGTTGAAGTTCTGAGCCTCCGCGAACTGGCCGACAAGGACAAGAAGAATCGAATCGACTATCGAACTGTGCTGCTTCCCCCGGCCGTCGGCGGGCTACAAGATGGCTTGCTCGACGGGGAATCGCCAGACGCACAGGATGTGGCCGACGAATGGTATGAGGATGCCAAGAAGAGGATTCGACGACGTGTCCGCGTGTGGGACGATGATACTCAACGGGACGACAAGACGGCCGGTATGCGCCTGGTCCGCGAAATCAGGTTCGAGGCCGACGACGGGGACGAGGATGCCCCAGGCCAATCCTGGTTCTGGTACGAGCGTCCCGGGTGCGCCGATAATGAAGGTTCCAAGTCCGCTCTCAAGCCGATTCGATGGCAAGACCACACGGATAAGGTGGAAACCAACGCTGCCGCCATCGTTGAGAGACTCCCACTGCCGGATGATGCGAAGAGGGCTGTTGTTCTTGCCGCCAAGTTCCACGACTTGGGCAAGAAACGAGAAGTCTGGCAGCGGAGTATCGGCAACCCCGACCCATTGGACTGGCATGCCAAGTCCGGCAAAGGATGGAAACCCCGAAACATCAGCAACTATCGTCATGAGTTCGGCTCGTTGTTGGACATTCAGGACGAACGTGAGTTCCGTGAACAGTCGGATGACGTGAAGGACCTCATCCTGCATCTGGTCGCAAGTGGCCACGGTCGGGGCCGGCCGCACTTCCCGCCCGAAGAAGCGTTTGACCCCGAATCCAAAGGCAGGGATGTGAACAAGATCGCCATCGAGGTGGTGCAGCGCTTCGCACGGCTCCAACGCAAGTGCGGCCGATGGGGACTGGCTTACCTTGAGTCCTTGCTCCGGGCCGCCGACTGGGCCGCCAGCGCCGAGCCGTCCGCCTATGCGGATGAAGTGGAGGGCAAGCCATGAATTATCCCAAACCCAATATCACCGTGAACGTGGACGTGACCAATCCCGGCCAATTCTTCGCCTGCTGCGGCCTGCTCGAACTCGCCGACCGCCTCTGGCCCGGCGCGGAGGGGTCGTTCACCGGTGATGGTGGCACGTTCAACATCGCAGGCGACGGTACTTTGCCACGTCTGGTGGAAGCCATAGCCACTGCGAAATTGATTCATGTCCATGAGAATGATTTGTACTCGTCCCCGCTGATAATCGCTGAGCCATTTCGCCCCTTGTCCATCGACTGGTGGGAGACAGACCAGACGGGCGCAAGAGACTTGAAGGTCTGGGCGGGCACGATGGAGAGCTTTGGCATTGCCTCTGCGATGCAGCACGCCATGAGAAGCGATCAGTTTCACAGCCCTGATCTGTTCAACGTCGGCATGGTCGTTACGACGCCAGGCAACCCAAACAGGAAGAAAGAGCCGTATTACTTTGATGCCCGTCGTGCCGCCAATGCACATTCCCGTGACATCGGTTTCGCACCGAATGATTTGAATTTCACGAGCATTGCCCATCCAGCCGTTGAGTTGCTCTGTCTGATCGGGCTGCAGGTGGCCCGCCCGGCATTCACAGATGAAACACGCATCTATGGCTATTTCACCTGGAACGTCCCTCTCCCAACCAGCCTCTTACTGGCGGTGTCAACCGGCACATTGGCTCTGCCCGGGCAGCGAGGATATCGATTTGAGAATTGGTTCCGCACCGGACAGAAGAAACACAAAGCGTTTCGGTCCGCAATTCCACTTACGTAAGGAGTTCCAACAATGTCTCAAGAGACCAGGTTCTATCACTACCTGAACGATGATGGCCCCGCTGCGCTCGTCATCCGTGAACACCTGATGCCGGTAGAAGGCGATGATGGGGTGCTGTTTCCGGCCACGTTCGCCGCTGGCGATGGCTTTCCCGGCGGGTACAACATTGACCCACCACCGACGCGAGACGAGCCATGGAAGACGCCCAACGTCTGTCTGATCGACAGCGTCGGTTCACAGGCGAACCGCATCGAGCCGCTGTTCATGCGGGACAAGTACAGGCACCTCGTGCCGCAGATCGTCATCAAAGCGGGCGAGAAGGAAGTGAACATTCTCGAAGCCGGGCACCGAGCCGGCGATGCGCTGCTTCGTTGCTCCTCGTTACAGGATGAACTACAGAAAGCGTTTCGTGCGGAACTGGCCGGCGATTGCGAGCCGCTGGCGAGAATCGCGCCAACCTCGCTTGTGTTCGGTGTGTGGGACTCTCGTGACACGCAGTCCAAGCGCCCTCGGCTTGTCGGATCGAGCATCCGCGCTTTTGACGTCCGCAAACTTACGCGCGGCGCAGTCTATGTCCCGCCTCTGGACTACTCCGAACTCAACGTGTTCAGTGAGGAGGACAAGGCGAAGGCGGAAGGCAACAACAAGAGTCCGCTGGCGCAGCGCGGGTTCGTTCACAACCCGGCATCAGGTTCCCACGGCGGCGTCATTGCCGACGGCGGCATCCGCCGGGAAGCGACACTCGGCCTGGCCGCGCTGCGTCACCTGTACGCTGGCAAGGACGCGGAGAAGACGCTTGCGCTGCGGCGTTACATTCTCGGCCTGTCGCTGGTCGCCCTCACCGCGCCGACGGAGAGCTACCTGCGTCAGGGCTGTATGCTGGTGCTCAACCCCGACCAGCCTCGCGAATTTATTGAAGTGTATCCTGATGGCCGCCGCCAGCCCTGCGACATCACGCACGATGAAGCACTGGAGTTTGCTGCTGAAGCGGCAAAGGCGTTCAAAGTTGGGGAAGATTTCGAGAAACGCTACGCCCAGGCAGGTAATAACGCCAAGAAAGTTGGGACTGTCAAGAAAGAGACGCCCAAGAATGGGACTGAAACGCAGGTGACGGTAACCATCTTGGAGGTCCCATTCGAGAACCAACGCGCCCAGCGCGATGTCAGCGCCGACGAGACGGGCAAAGGCAAGGGCAAAGGAAAACGCGGCAAAAAGAGCGACGCTTCTGCGGATGAATCGGAGGCCAACTGATGAGTTCCCTTCTTTGCATCACCGTCCGCTTCCTTCAATCCTACTCGCACGGTCGCGGAGAGGATGGAAACCCTGAGTGGCCGCCGTCCCCGCTGCGGTTGTTTCAGGCGCTCGTGGCTGCATCGGCCGGGCGCTGGAATCAGCGAACTGAATTGGCATACGCCCAGCCCGCCTTGCATTGGCTTGAAGTACAACCGCCCCCGACAATCGTGGCCGCCGACGCGGTGCGTTCGCACTATCCGTATCGATTGTATGTTCCAGACAACGTGGCCGACAAAGTTGCAGCGTCGTGGTCGAGAGGCCAAAACGCCAGTATCGCCGATTACCGTTCAGAGAAAGACGTTCGTCCGATGCACTTGCTCGGCGAAGCTGTTCACTACCTCTATCCGCTACGCGACGGCACCTGTTCATACCTGGACATCCTCACCGCTGCAGCACGCAGCATCACTCATTTGGGCTGGGGTATTGATATGGTCGTGGGTAATGCGAGTGTCATCTCGGGTGAGCAAGCAGCAGGATTGTCAGGACATCGGTGGCAGCCTAGTACAACGGGTAGTACAGCGTTACGAGTACCAATCGAAGGGACAATCGATGATCTGATGCGTAAACACAAGGCGTTCCTTGGCCGATTATCGAATGAGGGGTTCAGACCTGTACCACCGCTCAGGGCTTTCCGGGTGCGCGGCTATCGGCGTGATGACGAACCGCCGCAACGGCCGTGTCGTGTCTTCGAGCTACGCAAGGCGGATGGCGGCCGGTTCCGTTACCCTCATAGCAAGCTCATTCATTTGGCGGGCATGATCCGCCATTTGGCAATCGAGGCAATGAAAGCGTCGCCGCCGGTTGGGGTTGATGATACTTGGGTTGAAACATACGTCGCGGGGCATGTGGTCGAGCACGAGCGCGAACACCGCCAGTTGTCCTATCTGCCATTGCCATCAGTAGGACACCAGCACGCTGATCCCGGCGTGCGCCGGATCATGATCACGGCTCCGCCGGGTGATGACATCTGGCTGGACCATGTAGCGCGACACTTGGCTGGTCAGCAATTGGGCCCCTTGCGCGGCGACGAGTTTGGGGACGCTGAGCCGCCGTTCCTTGTGCCGATCAGGGGTGACAACGTTTCGCAACGCTACACCAAGCCAGCCAATGCCTGGCACAGTTTCACGCCGGTTATTCTACCGGGCCACGACGACCATAAACCGGAGAAGACGCGGAAGCTTGTCGAGAAGGCGCTCGCACAATCCGGTGTCGATCAGCCCTGCCAGTTCGAGTGGAGCACGTTTTCGCGGTTCCCGAAATCGTTTTCGGCGCACAAGTATGATCGCAATGGCCGATTGACTGGCTATGTCCGGCCGGACCATCTGTTGACCCAGACTGCCGTGCATTTGACGCTGCGGTTCAAGGATGGGTTGAAGATGCCAGGGCCGATAGCCGTTGGCGCGGGGCGGCATTGCGGGCTGGGGTTGTTTGCGGCGGCGGAATGATTCTAAAGTCGGGTGGGGATTCGGTCGATCTTTGACAAGTCCATAGTGGTTTTGTGGAGGGCGGAAGCATGATTCAGCGAGCGGATGCTCATGGTTCTGCGGACGCGGACGGCGAGGGGCCGGACCTGCTGCCGGTGCGGATGCTCAACGAGTACGCGTATTGTCCCCGGCTGTTCCATCTGATGCACGTGGAAGGGCGCTGGGCGGACAACGTCTACACGGTCGAAGGGCGGAACGTCCACCGCCGGGCCGACCGGATCGACCACATCCTGCCGGACCCCGAAGGCGATGCGCCCGACGATGAGGACTCGCAGGACGAGGGCGGCAACGGCCATAAGGCCAAGGACGGCGACGACCGGCCCACCGTCACTCGATCCGTGGTCTTGGGCAGCACGTCTCTGGGTCTGACGGGCAAGCTCGATCTGGTCTCTACCGCCGCCGACGAAGCCGTTCCGGTGGAGACCAAGCGCGGGCGCGTGCCCAACAACGAGGAGCGATCCTACGAACCCGAGCGCGTGCAGCTCATGGCCCAGGGGCTGCTCCTTCGGGAGAGCGGATACCGCTGCGATCACGGCGTGCTCTACTTCGCCGGCTCTCGCACACGCGTAGATGTGCCTTTCACGCCGGAACTGGAGCAGCGAACCATTGATCTGATCCAACAAGCACAAGCAGCATCCACCGCCACGGTACGGCCTGTGCCGCTGGAAGATAACCCCAAGTGCAACGGATGCAGCCTGGCGGGGATCTGCTTGCCCGACGAGACCTGCCTGCTGCACAAGCGTGACGGCGGCGACGGCGACAAATCCGCGACGGAAGTGCGGCAGTTCTTCCCGGCACGCGACGATGGCCTTCCGTTCTATGTCCAGGAGCAGGGCGCCACCGTCTGCAAAACCGCCAAGACGCTTGTCGTGTGGAAGCAGAGGGAGAAGCTGGCGACCGTTCGCGTGGCCGATACGAGCCAGCTCGTTCTCTGCGGCAACATCTCCGTGACGCCCCAGACCGTCCAATTGCTCTGCGAGGAGCAGGTGCCCATCGTTCACCTGTCTATGGGCCACTGGTTCTATGGGATCACGCAGGGCTTCGGTCTGAGGAATGCTTATCTACGGGCAGCCCAGTTCCGCGTGGCGGCTGACGCCGCCCGATGTCTGCAACTGGCCAGACAGATCGTCTCGGCCAAGATTGCCGCCCAGCGAACGTTTCTTCGCCGGAACGCGAGCGGTTTGCCTCAGCGGGCGCTGGACGATCTTGCCGAGCAGGACAAGAACGCGCAGGCCGCCGGGAGGGTCGAATCATTGCTCGGCATCGAAGGGCTTGCAGCCAAGGTCTACTTCGCCAACTTCGCCCTCATGTTCAAGAGTAATGGGCTGCCTTCGGAGTGGGACTTTCTGAATCGCAATCGTCGGCCACCCAAAGACCCCATCAATGCACTGCTCTCGTTTGGTTACGCGATGTTGGCCAAGGAGTGCACCGTTGCCGTAGCAGCAGAGGGATTCGATCCGTATTGGGGCTTCTACCACCAACCCCGTCATGGCCGGCCGGCCCTGGCTCTGGATCTAATGGAGGAGTTTCGTACATCCGTCGTGGATTCGGCTGTGATTACGGCGATCAATACCGGCATGGTCTGCGGCAGCGATTTCGAGACCACCAAGGCAGGCTGTGCCGTGAAACCTGCGGCTCGCAAGGCATTCATTCGAGCGTATGAGGGCAGGCTCGATCAGCTTGTTACGCATCCGGTATTCGACTACCGTTGCAGTTGGCGGACCATCATCCGGCTCCAGGCCAAACTGCTGTCGCGCTGGGTGCGTGGGGAGGTCGAAACCTATGCCGGAATGGTGACGAGG
The DNA here is from genome assembly GCA_964575615.1 of uncultured Pirellulales bacterium. Classification (GTDB taxonomy): domain Bacteria; phylum Planctomycetota; class Phycisphaerae; order Sedimentisphaerales; family Anaerobacaceae; genus Anaerobaca. The sequence continues at coordinate 20,489 of CAZNSM010000087.1, forward strand.
TGAACAATGCGAAGACGCTATCTCGTCACCTACGATATCTCCGACGACAAACGCCGTGAACGCGTGTTCAAGACCCTGCGCGATCGCGGCGACCATGTCCAATTCAGCGTGTTCCTGTGCGAGTTGAACCCGAGGGAATACGCCTTGCTGAAGGGACAGCTCCAGGAATTTGTGCACCATCGGGAGGATCAGGTCTTGATTCTCGACCTGGGTCTGGCCGATAATACCTTCGAGATCGGTCAGGGCCTCGACTGTGTTGGATTCGCGTATCGCCCGCCGCAGCGGGTCATGGTTGTCTGAAGCAGACCGTTTCGAGAACGCCCAAAACGAGTTCACCAGGCCGGCAAACCGCTTTCGAGCGGTCCGGTGATTCACGCGTCCCAGGCGTCGCTCGAAGTCATTGCAGGATAGGGAGATATGGCAATTCCCATAGGAGGTTTCTACCCAACGATGAAGCCCTGTGCTTCGGCCGCTCGATTTCGTAATCATAACTGCCGACAGAATCAGGACATGCCAACGCTGTTACTTCCGCGTCCTCACCGACGCGGCCCCATTGAAGCGACGAAGAGCGTCGGGCCTTCAACAAGGGCGAGTACACTTCCGCGTCCTCACCGACGCGGCCCCATTGAAGCCGGAAGACGGCCCCGGGA
>CAZNSM010000088.1:0-12608 GCA_964575615.1 uncultured Pirellulales bacterium
CGGTGCGGTCAGGGGGTGGGGGTGTTCAGGAAGGTGCGGACGCCGGTGAAGATGATCTGGGCGGCGATGGCGGTCAGGATCAGGCCGGTGAGCTTCATCATCATTTGCAGGCCCTTCTGGCCCAGCAGCCGGCCGATCGGCACCGCCAGGAACAGGAACAGCGAGATCATCAGCACCGCCAGCAGGATCGCGGCGGCGGCGATGACCTTCTCCCTTGCATCGCCGATCTCCATCCCGAGCACGAGGACCGTGCCGATGGTGCCGGGCCCGACGATCATCGGGATCGCCAGCGGGACCACCGCGAAGTCGCTCTCCCGGTCCGGCCCGATCTCCGACCGCTTGCCCGAGACCATGTTGATCGCCGTCAGGAACAGCAGCGTGCCGGCGCCGACCTGAAAGGCCGGGACCGTGATCCCCAGCACCTTGAAGATCAGGTTGCCGAAGAAGTAGACCGCGAAGCAGATGACCAGGATCGCCACGCTGGTTCGAAGGGCGCAGTAGTTGCGGGTGCGCCGGTCCATGTCGCCCGAAAGCAGCAGGAACATCGAGACCGAGAAGAACGGCGACAGGATGAAGAACACCTTCGTAAAGATATCAAGGAACAGACCCATGTGCATTCCTTCGAGCGGGGCGTGCGTCAGTCGATTCGGATTCGCGCGTAGCTGATGGTGTTGCCGGAACCCTGTCTGGTCCCGAGCAGCTCCAGCGTTCGGGAGGGGGGCGATCCGGCACGGACCGTCGCGGTGAAGAACTCGGTGAACGGCCTTTGCAGCGGCACGCGGCCGGCCGGCCCGACGCTCGCATCCGGTCCGATTTCCAGCAGGCGGTTCTCCGAAACGCTCTTGCCGCCCGCATCCGAGCCGCTGACGTAGAAAAAGACGAACAGCCGATGGTCCGGTGTGACGTGGAAGCGGCCGCGGCCCGGCCGCTCGTTGGATTTGCCTTCTTCGGCCGCCAGCAGGGTGCGACAGGACTGCACCTGCCCATCGCGCACGACCGCATAGTTCAGCGTGTGGCTTTGCCTGGCTTCGGGGAAGAACTTCTCGCGGAGCCGTTCGTCAAGGGCCCGCTCGGTCCAGAGCAGGTGCACATCGCCATCGGGGGCTACCCACAGGTCGCCCGGCGTGACCCAGCCGCAGGTCTTCTCCCGGCTGGCGATCTCCACCCACGGGCGGAACGGCTTGCTTGTGACGTCGGGCGTCCACGTGTAGAACAGCCGGCGGAAGTCGTAATCCCACTCGCGGCCGGTCAGCTCCTTCTTGAACGCCCGCCAGGTCTCGTTCGGCTCCACGATGTCGCTGACGCCGCAGAAGTGGACCGCCCGGTCCTTCAACGCGACGTTGGGATAGCACACGCGGATCGGTTGCGGCTTGCCGTATTCGGCGCCCCACGGCCATTTGAGCTGCCCCCGTGCGCTCCATCGCCCCTCGCGATCGAGGAACGACCACTCGGCGTGCGTGTAGCCGACGTTCTGCAGCAGGATCAACTCGTGATTCGGTCCATCGGCGGCGAAGCTGCGATAGGAATGTTCGGTGAACTTCGGTTGCCCTTGCCAGGCGGGAAGGAGGGTGCGCGCCGGCGCGCGCGGGTCGCTCGCATCGAACTGGAGGACCTCGGGTCGAGCCGGACCGGAGTAGGCATTCGTGTCCAATGTGGGATTGGACGACAGGAACAATCGGCCATCGGGAAAGCCGACCAGCGGACAGGGCTCGCGCGTTCGCCCCGATTCGTCGACGCAGACCTTCTCCCAGCCTTTCTCCGGCCGCGCGAACAGCATCCAACGGCAGTTGTTCAGCGGCTTGGCGTCCGCGATGGTCTCCAGCCCGCTGGCGAGAATCGCCTCGTCGATGCGCACCAGACAAGTGGATCCGTGGCACCACATAGGTCCGGCGCCGTTGTCGGCCGGACTGTAGCTGTACAGGTCCTCCTCGATCTCGACGACCGGCGCAGCGCCGCTCGGCATCGCGACGACCGCGAACAGCAGACACACACTTGCGATAGAAAAGGTCCTCATGGCTGGGCAGCCCTCATTGCCGTCATCCCGTTTGAAAGCTCACTCGAACGCTCGACGAGGCTGCATTGTAGCCCGTCTCCCCGAGGAATCAAGCGCAGTGCTGAGTTGACAGTTCCCAGTTCTCAGTTCCCAGTTGACAGTTCTCAGTGCCCAGTCCACCGCCAACCGCCAACCGCCAACCGGCAACCGGCTTGCTTCTTGGAACGACGAGGCTCATAATAGCGTCTTTGAGAGCAACGAAGGAGAATGGCTATGAGCAAGGACTGGATGGTTCGCATCGCGTGGATTGGGCTTCTCGTTTGGGTTGCCATCGGGAGCCTGGCCGGCTGTTCGACAGACAAGGAGGTGGCGGAATCTATGGAACGGGATCGTATGATCGTCGATCGTCTGGCGAACGCGGAGAAATACTATGGTATGCATCCGGCGTTCGAAAGGGCCTTCGCATTCCTGCGGCGCAGCGACCTGGCGGAACTGCCCGAGGGCCGTCATGAAATCGATGGAGACCGCCTGTTTTGCCTCATGAGCCACAGTCCGGCCCGCCGCCGGGCCGAGGCGCCGCTGGAGGCGCACCGCAAATACATCGACATCCAATACGTTATCAGCGGGACGGACGAAATGGGCTGGAAACCCACTGCGGCATGCTCCATATCCGCTGTGAGCTACGATCCCGAGAAGGACATCGAGTTCTTCAAGGACGCGCCCGAACGTTGGACGCCGGTTCGGGCCGGCTCATTCGCCATCTTCTTCCCGCGCGACGCCCATGCCCCTCTGGCAGGCACGGGGAAAATCCACAAGGCGGTGCTCAAGATCGCCGTCCAGTGAGCGCACAAGCCCGATTTCACCCGGGAACGGACGGTCCACTCCGTCGCGCTAACGATGGGGCCGGCCCTTGCCTCGGTCTTGCTGCAACGCGACGACTTTCCTCAGGCGGCGCGAGGCTGTGTCGAAGGCATCTCGAATGACGACGTCGAGGGGGTCCTTCGTCTTGCCTCTTCCCGGCTCGTTTCTGACGACGACTTCATGTCCCGGCGGGACGGTCATGTCGATCCGCACGCGATAGGGATTGCCGTCCTCGGGGTGTTTGGGGGGCCTTTCCACGGCCACGCGACAGCTCGACAGATGGTCGCAGACCCGTTCGAGCTTGTGGGCTTTCTGCCGGATCAGCCCTTCAACTACGGTGGTGTTGGGGATACTCTTGAACGATACCTGTAGTGGAACCTGCATCCCATGCCTCCCGTATCTGCCCTCGATTGGAAACATACGTGCAATAGCGCTGTTCCATTGCTCGTCTACCGTTATACGCCGGGCGGCCGCCAATTGTGCGGCGGGATAAACGTTGTCGATGGACACGATGTCCGGTAGACTGCTGCGGCATGGACAATCGCGACCTTTCTACAGGAGAATGTGTGATGCGACGGAAACCGATGATCCGATGTATGTGCGTCTTGCTGTTGATTTCCACTCTGTGCCAGGCGAGCGACTGGCCCCAATGGCGAGGGCCCAACCGCGACGGTCGGTCGTCTGAGACCGGGTTGCTCCAGCAGTGGCCGCAAGGCGGGCCGGCACTCGTGTGGAAGGCCACAGGCCTCGGCGAGGGATTCTCCAGCGTTTCGGTCGTCGGCGATCGGATTTATACCACCGGCGACAGAGGCGGCGTGTGCTACGTGCACGGGCTCAACCGGGCGGACGGCAAGCTGCGATGGAGCACGCCGCTCGGCAAGGCGGGAGCGCCCGGCTGGGGCGGGTTCGCCGGACCGCGCGGCACGCCCACCGTCGACGGAGATTTGCTGTACGTCATGGGGCAATTTGGCGAGCTGGCCTGCCTCAAGACCGCCGACGGCGCCAAGGTGTGGGAAAAGCACATGTCCAAGGATTTCGGGGGCGAGCGGCCCGAGTGGGGTTACAGCGAATCGGTGCTGATCGATGGCGATCAGGCGGTTTGCACGCCCGGCGGGTCCAAGGGCGCGATCGTGGCCCTCGACAAGCGCACCGGCAACGTCCTGTGGCAGACCAAGGACTTCACCGATCCGGCCCACTACTCCTCGCTTGTCTGCGCGGAGATCGCCGGCGTCAAGCAGTATGTCCAGTTGACCGCCGAGAGCGTCGTCGGCGTCAGTCCGAAGGGCGAAGTGCTCTGGCGTGCCGAGCGGCGGGGCAAGACCGCCGTGATTCCTACGCCCATCGTCAAAGGCAACAAGGTGTATGTAACCAGCGGCTATGGCGTCGGCAGCAATCTGTTTGAAGTCGAGCGCACCGGCGGCAAGCTCCAGGCCAGGCAGGTCTACGCCGAGCGGAGCATCGCCAGCCATCACGGCGGTGCGGTGCTGGTGGGCGATCATGTGTACGGCTACTGCGACAGCCGAGGCTGGGTTTGCCAGGAGCTGGCGACAGGCAAGCTGACATGGACCGAGAAGAGGCAGGTCGGCAAAGGCTCCGTGGTATATGCGGATGGACGCTTGTACCTGCGCGCCGAAGACGATGGGATCGTCGCTCTGATCGAGGCGACGCCGGACGGCTACAAGGAAACCGGACGCTTCGTGCAGCCCGGTTTCGGCAAGCCCAAGACCTGGCCGCATCCGGTCGTGGCCGGAAAGAAGCTCTACCTGCGCGATCAGGACCAACTGCTCTGTTACGATGTACAGGCCCGCTGATCGCGCGCTTCGGGGACAATGGGAGGTCTTTCGGCGATGTGGCAGATCGTGCTGCTGGTGGTTGCGATAGCGTTCATTGTGCTGGCCACGAGCAGACTGAAGCTGCATCCGTTTCTGGCGCTGCTGATCGCGGCGTTCGGGTATGGGATTCTCAGCCGGTCCGCCTCTGGCGGATCCCTGAAGGGCGTCGTCGATTCGATCAATGACGGTTTCGGCGTAACCATCGGTCAGATCGGCATCGTCATTCTGGCCGGCTCGATCATCGGCACGTTCCTCGAAAAATCGGGCGGCGCGGCCCGGCTGGCTCAGCGCACGGTAGACCTGGTCGGACCGCGACAGGTTCCGATGGCGATGGGTTTGATCGGCTACGTCGTGAGTATCCCCGTCTTCTGCGATTCGGGATTCATCCTTCTGGCTCCTCTGGCCCGCTCGCTGTCGTCCAAGGCCCGTGTTTCGCTGGCGGCCGGCGCGATGGCTTTGAGTCTCGGCCTCTACGCGACGCACACAATGGTCCCGCCGACGCCCGGTCCGGTGGCGGCCGCGGCTGTGCTGGAGGCCGACCTGGGACGTGTGATCCTCTTCGGTCTGATCGTCAGCGTTCCGGCGCTGGTGGTCTCGTGGTTGTTCAGTGTCAAGATCGCGGCGCGGGTCAAACTGCCGCCCGACGAGTCCCGCGAATCCGATGCGCCGCCGTTGGTTCCTGATGGGCCCTCAGTGGCCAAATCGCTGGCTCCAATCGTGGCGCCGATTGTGCTGATCCTGCTGCGGTCAGTCTGTACGCTCAAGGGTGCTCCGCTGGTCGAAGGGTGGGTTGCCGAGATGATCGGTTTTCTCGGGCAGCCTGTGGTCGCGCTGTTGATCGGGGTGTTTCTGGCCTTCTTGCTTCCGGCCAGGCTGACGACCTCCATGCTCTCTGCGTCGGGCTGGGTCGGCGAGGCGGTAGTGGCGGCGGCAACGGTCATTCTCATCACCGGCTGCGGCGGCGCCTTCGGCAGGGTCCTCCAGAATTCGCATATCGCCGATGTCATCCCGCAGGTTCTGGGCGATGCCTCTGCCTGGGGGCTCTGGTTGCCCTTCGTGCTGGCCGCGGCGATCAAGACCGCCCAGGGGTCGTCGACCGTGGCGATTATCACAACCGCCGGGATCGTTGCGCCGATGCTCGGTCCGCTCGGCCTGGCGACACCCACCGGCCGGGCGCTGGCCGTCGTAGCCATCGGCGCCGGATCGATGGTTGTAAGCCACGTCAACGACAGCTACTTCTGGATCGTCACGCAACTGTCCACCATGACGGTTCGCCAGGGTTACAGGCTCCAGACGCTCGGGACCCTGGTCGAAGGCCTCGCCGCGGCGATGGCCGTGTGGGTCCTCGGCGCCTTGCTGCTGTAGGGGCGATTCGCCTCTGGCGGAATCATTCGCCCGTACTCCCGTCGGGTTGCCGGCGGCCTTTTGCGTTCCGAGAGAGTTTTCTTCTTGACGGCTGTGCCCGCACGGCTGTATACGATGCGACTTTCTGGCAGAGTCGCAGTCAGCTTGTCTGGGGTGGGCAATAGCAATGGCGTGGCAGGTCGATTATCTGGAGGAGCAGCAAGTCGTGGCGGTTGCGGTTTCCGCCACCGTGGGGGTGCAGGAGATCACGGAAGTGATTGCACGAGGTCTCGCCGTGGCCGCCGAACGTGCCACGGGTGCGATTCTGGTCGATGCTCGCGAGATGGAGCTCGCCGCCCAGACGACAGAACTCTATCGTCTGCCCGAGATCGTTGGTGGACTCGGTCTGACCCGGTCCCACCGGGTCGCCGTGGTGATCTCAGGCGACGCCGGGCAGAAGGAAACCTTCCTGTTCATCGAGACCGTGTTCTTCAATCGGGGTTTCCAGGTCCGTCTTTTCGCCGAGGCGACCGCCGCCCTGAAATGGCTCAAGCCGGGCAAGCGACCCTGGCTCCCGCCGACCGGATCGGTCTCGAACAAACGCGCAAAACCCTCTTGAAAGCCTTTTGTCCGATGTGCGGCCAGAACGAGAGAGACTTGGGCCCTCAGCCGATTGCGCGGATCATGACCGAGCACCATCTCAAGCCGCATGATCTTGTGACCGCCTCGACCGGGCAACTCACGCACAAGATGGTTGCCCGCGCGTGCAAGGGCCGCCGCCTGACCCCGAATGCGCAGGCCAAAGTCCTCGCCGCTCTGAACGCGGCGATGCAGAAACAGTACCGCCGCACCGACCTGTTCACCTACTGACCGCTCCACCTTTCCGGCGTCCAAAACTCTGTCTCATTTGTCGACGTAACGTCCTGTCGCATGACAGATCGCAATCGGGTCGAGGGTACCGCCGGACCAGGGTGATTGCGGCGGCGAACGGGGCAGCTATAATCGGCGGCAGGGATGAGTTGACAGTTCCCGGCTCTCAGTTGTCAGTTCTCAGAAGCGACGACCCAACTGGCAACCGACAACTGGAAACTGGCAACCGGCAACCGGGAACTTCGCGCCGGCGTGCGATCTTCGAAGGGGCAGAAGAATGACGACAGGGCCCTTGGTGGTGAAACGGTCCTCCGTGCGACTGAAGGCGGACGCCAGCTTGACGATTACTCGTTTCTTCTGGCTGGGGGCCGACCGTGCGCAGAATGTGATTGCCCGCATCAACGCGCTGGATGACGAGCAGGTCCGTCGCCTGTTGGACGCGACGCGGGCCAGCTTCGCCCACCTTCCCGCGGGTCTGGACAACATTTTCCTGGCCCACTACGAACAGGTCGCCAAGCGGGTGGCCATGCCGCCGGAGGCCAGCGAGGAACGCAAGCTCTACATCGGCGCGTGCTTCACCATGGAATACGCCTTCGCCTCGGCGGCCCTGTTCAATCCGTCCATGACGCCCGCGATCGATCAGAGCGGGCTGGAACCCGGTTCTCTTCGTTTTGTGATGAGTCTACGGGCCGTCGGCGAAGGGCATCTCAGCTCGATTGTCTTCCGGCGTGGAATCATCCATCCCGCCGGCGAGATCGTGCTGGAGCCGGCCGGACCGTACCATGAACCCATGAGACGCGCCGAGTACGAGCGATTCAGCAAGGCGAAGTTTCGCGTCAAACTGGCCGAGCTGGGCGTGCGCGAGACGATCATGGAGGTGGTCCTGCGAAGGCTGGGCGAACGGTTCACCGCCGAAGAACTGCGCGAAGCCATCAACGGCCCCCAGGCCGTCGTCGAAGGCCTGCTGCGTCCCGACAGCGAGTCGGCCGGCTTCGAGTGGCTGGCCGGCTGTGACTACGACATCGAGACCAGTCCGGACGGTCGGATCACGGATGCCGTCCTGTTCCCGATCTGCGAAGCCGAGAGCCAGGGCATGGAAGACATGCGGATCGTCCGCTTCACCGACGACGATGGCTCCGTGCGCTACTATGGCACATACACCGCCTACAACGGACGCCAGATCCTGCCCCAGCTCGTCGAGATGCGCGAGCCGAATGTGGCGCGCGTCCGTACCCTGCATGGGCGCTGCGCCCGCAACAAAGGGCTGGCTCTGTTCCCGCGCAAGGTCGGCGGGTGCTTCATGATGAGCGGCCGCATCGACGGGGAGAACCTGTTCATCCTCCGATCCGACAACGTTCTCATTTGGGACGAGGCGGTTAAAGTCCAGGAGCCTCGGTTCCCCTGGGAGGTCATTCAAATCGGCAATTGCGGCTCGCCCATCGAGACGGCGGCCGGCTGGCTGCTGCTGACGCACGGGGTCGGTCCCATGCGTCACTACTGCATCGGTGCGACGCTTCTGGACCGCGACGATCCGACGAAGGTGCTCGGCCGGCTGGAAGAACCGCTGTTGATGGCCAACCTCGAGGAACGCAAAGGTTACGTCCCCAACGTGGTGTACTCCTGCGGCGGACTGGTTCACAACGGTCTGCTCGTGATTCCCTACGGGATCAGCGATGCGGCCGCCGGTTTCGCGACCGTGCCTCTCGACGATGTGCTCGCCCGCCTGGTGTGAGGCCGGCAGCCTGCTGTCTCCCATGAAGCCTATGAGTCTGTCTCTGTGGCGCTGGACTTCTTCTTGAGGTCCTCGATTTCTTCCTTGAGTTTGCCGGTCTGCTCCTTCAGTTCATCCAGTGTCTTTCGCAACTCGACGACCTCATCCGGAACCAGCGGCTTGTTCTCGCGGAGCTTGTCGGCTGCCTCGACGGCGCGTTGCTCGACCCAGTCCCGTGGCTCGCGGCCTTGGAAGGTCTCGATGATCGGAATGGCCTTCGGGTCGCCGAGCGTGCCCAGGGCGCCGATGGCGCCGGCCTGAATGGACTGCCGGGGATGGTTGACATAGCCGGCCAGGAACTGACGCACCGTCGTGCGGTCCTCCTCGTTGCGGGCGATGTAGGCCAGCGTGTCGAGAGCGGCGGCGAAGTCCCAGGAGCGGTATTGCCGCTCGCTATCGCGAAGCGCCGCCATTAGTTCGTCGACATACGATGCATCATCGAACGTGCGCAAGGCGGCGATGGCGGCGCCGGCCAGCTCGTTTCGATAAGAGGTCGATCGCAGATACCTGTCGATGACCTCTCGCGTCTGTGGTCCCGTGTAGCGGCCGGTGGCGCGTATGGCGGCGGCCAGCACCTCCGGGTTCTGTTCCCGGGCCAGCACGCTTTGCATCAGCGACAGGACCTCGGAGCGGTAGAAGCGGCCGAGGTCTTCGACCACGCGCAGTCGGACGCGCGCATCGTTCTGGTCCATCGAATCGGCCAGGGCTTTGAACGCCTCGTCGGTGTGGATCTCCTGCAACGCGGATGAGGCATCGAGTCGCACGCCGTGAAAGGGATCGCGGTTGAGCGTGTCCTTGAGTCGGGCGATGGTCTTCTTGTCCTTCTTCTCCTTCAGCGCGTCGATCGCACGCCGCCGGCCGACCACGTCCGACGTGTTCTCAAGCTGCGCGTACAGCATCTCCCTTGGTTTCTCGAACGTTACCTTGGCCAGGAGCGTCAGGTCGGGATCGAAGCACACCACATTTGGCTCGGCGGCCAGCGCAAAGTAGAAATCATGGCGGACGCTGTCGATTTCCATGTCCCGGTCGGTCGGTTGGCCTTTGCGCCAGAAGCGGACCTTTCCCGGCAGGTGAAAGACCGCCGTGCCGTGTTCGCCTGGTTTGTGGGTCTGCTCGACACTGATCTTGGCCAGCTTGTCCTCTTCCAGCCACTCGTAGGACACCTTCAGTTCGGGGTAGCCGGAATGGTAGAGCCACTGGTCGAAAAAGCGGTCGAAGGACCGGCCCGACAGTTCTTCGACGATCGAGCGCAGGTCCTCGGTGACCGCGACGCCCAGCGCGTGCCTCTCGACGTACGTTCGGATGATCCGCCGATACAGTGCCTCGCCCAGCTCGCTGCGCAGCATGTGCAGGACCCAGCCGGCCTTGGCGTAGCAGCGATAGTCAAACTGATCGTCGGCGTGCTTGTACCGCCGCGTGACGATCGGTTCGGCATCGGTATCGTGGCGCAGGATCTGCCGGGCCGAGTTGTACAGCCCGTACAGCAGCGCATCGCGTCCGTTCCGGTGGCTGTCGTAGAGCGCTTCGTAGTACGTCGCAAACCCTTCATTGAGCCACAGGTGGCTCCAGTCCTTGCAGGTGACGTAATCGCCGAACCACTGGTGCACCAGCTCGTGGGCGATCAGGTCCTGGCTCGTGCGGATATTCTCCGACGCGTCGGTGAAGAGCGTTCCGTCGGTGAGGATCGTCAGCGTCGTGTTCTCCATGCCGCCGGCGACAAAGTCGGCCACGACGACCTGATCGTACTTGTTCCAGGGGTAAGGGATGCCGATCTCCTGTTCGTAGAAAGCGATCATGTCGGCAGTGCCTTCGAAGCTGTTGGCCGCCTGAGCGAATTGCGAAGGCGGCGTATAGAAGCCCAGTGGGATGTCCTTGTACTGCGATTCGAGCTTTTCGAAATGCCCGGCGGCCAGCGCGATCAGATAGTTGACGTGGGGCTTCTCCTGGAGCCAGTGAACGGCCTTGAGGCCCGTCTTCGGGTCGATTCGCTCGGAGACCAGCCGGCCGTTCGAGACGACCGTCATCTCGGGCGCGACGCGGCAGATCACCTCGGAGCTGAATCGTTCGTTCGGATAGTCGAAGTTCGGGAACCAGTGCGGAGCATCGTGACTTTCGCCCTGTGTGAACAGGTGTACGTCCGTCGGCGGGTATCCCATTGCAGGCGTGCGGAAATAGAGCCCTTGACGAGGCTCGGCGTCGTACACGATCGTGACGGAGTGTTCCTCGCCGGGCAGCAGGGGCGGGCGGAAGGTGATTGCGATGCTTTTGTCGGTCGTCGTGTAGCCCGCGATCCTGGCGTCCGACACCACCGAGGCAACGTTCAGGTCGATGGCGTCGAGCTTCAGCTCGGTCAGGAGCCGAGAGATCGGTGCAAAGCGGATAGTTGTAACGCCCCGAATCGTACGCTCCTCGAAATCCGGCGTCACGTCGATGGTCACCCAAGTGATATCGACATCGCGCGGGGGCGCATACTGGCGGTCCGGCGTGTCCTTCGTCTGTGCCGCCGAACAGGATCGATCCGTGCCCGTGAACCCCGACAGGCCCCAGACCAGCAACACCGAAAGCCACAGGAATCGACCGCACGTGTATCGTTTTGCATTCATCTCGTCCACCTTTCCAGTCGGTGCGCCATGTCCCGTCAATGGTTCACTGTGAACATGGGCGAATATATCCCCATTCCGCCGGAGCGCCAAGCGGTGTCATTTTGCGGATAGGGGCTGGTGTGACGGCGGTTTCGTGGTATGATGTCGGATCGGTTTGTAGTGACGCCGATATCATCGGGATAAGGCTGGGTGGCAGCCTCAAGCGAAGCTTGGGGATGGAGTCCTCGCGAAGCCATCCCCAACTCTTTCGGAGTTGAGGCTGCCACATGTCTTCGGCTCCGCTCAGAGCCCGCCCTGAACACCGGTGAAGGGGCAAGCTCTGACGGGCACACTACGAACGGGACCTTTGTTGGAGCGGATGTGCGATGGGATCGGATGTGGGTAGGTTGGCCCGGCCGCTGCGCGGGATCATTCCACCGATGGTGACACCCCTGGGAGACCGCGATGCGCTCGATGTGCCCGGTCTGGAGCGGCTGGTCGAGCATATCCTGGCCGGGGGCGTTCAAGGCCTGTTCATCCTCGGCACGATGGGCGAGGCGCCGAGCCTGAGCCATCGCCTGCGGCACGAGCTGGTCGAGCGGGTCTGCGCCCAGGTGGCCCATCGCGTCCCGGTCCTGGTGGGCATCATCGACACGTCGTTCGTCGAGGCGTTGAGTCTGGCGCACAAGGCCGCCAAGGCCGGCGCCGATGGGCTGGTGCTGCCGGCGCCGCATTACTATCCGGCCGGCCAGCCGGAACTGCTCGAATTCCTCCGCCACCTCGTGCCGCAACTGCCGCTGCCGGCGTTTCTCTACAATCTGCCGAACTATCCTCGGGCGATGTTCGATCCGGAGACGGTTCAGGCGGCGTCGGACATGCCCGGCATCGTCGGACTCAAGGACAGCTCGACGAACATGATCTACTTCCGCCATCTCCAGTTTCTCATGGCGGACCGGCCGGACTTCGCGCTGCTGATGGGCCCGGAGATGTTGCTGGCCGAGACGGTCCTGCTCGGCGGTCACGGCGGGATCTGCGGCGGCGCCAATCTGCTGCCGCGTCTGTACGTCGATCTGTACGAGGCGGCGTGCGCGCGGGACATGGCCCGCGTCCAGACGCTGCACCGGATGGTGACGAAGCTTGGCCGAACGATCTACCGCGTGGGGCGGTACGAGTCGAGCTTCTTGAAGGGCCTCAAGTGCGCCTTGTCGTGCCTGGGGATATGCAGTGACTTCATGGCCGAACCGCTGCACCGCTTTCGCGGGCCGGAGCGACAGATCGTACAGGAGTATATCGAGGAGCTTGGCATTACGGCAAACGGTTCAAGTTTGAGGTTTCAAGTTTGAGGTTTCAAGTTT
>CAZNSM010000088.1:12708-20994 GCA_964575615.1 uncultured Pirellulales bacterium
TTCAAGTTTGAGGTTTCAAGTTTGAGGTTTCAAGTTTAAGGTTTCAAGTTTGAAGTTCCGTCACACTTCACACTTGAAACTTCACACTTGAAACTTCAATGCTGTTGGTCGGACAGAAATCGGTGAGGGACTATGGTTGGAAACCTCGGGGCCTTCGACATCGCGATCCTGGCGGCGTACTGCGTCGTGGTAGTTGCCCTGGGACTCTACTACCAGCGCAAGTGCCGCACGGCGCAGCAGTTCATGGTGGCCGACCGCACGATTCCCGCCTGGGCCGCCGGACTGGCGGTCATGAGCGCCTACACCAGCAGCATCTCGTACATCGCCACGCCCGGAAAGGCCTTTGACTCGGACTGGCACGTGTTCATCTTCTCGCTGTGCATCATCCCCGTCGCCTGGCTGGTGTGCCGGTATGCCGTGCCATATTACCGCAGGATGCAGCTCGTCTCGGTTTACGCGTTTCTGGAGGAGCGGCTCGGCGCGTGGGGTCGAGTGTATGCGGCTCTGTCCTTCGTGCTCCTGATGGTCGGCCGCATGGCGGTCATCCTGTATCTCGTCAGCGTCCTGCTGCACTCGTTTGTCCCGTGGAACATCGCGATCATCATCATCGTCATCGGCGCGGTCACCATCGTCTACACGCTGCTGGGCGGCATGGAAGCGGTCATCTGGACCGATGTGATGCAGTCGATCGTGATGATCGTCGGCATCGTCTTCTGCGCCGTGAGTCTGTCGCGTGACATCTTCGCCGGCCCCGAGCCGCTGGTCCAGGCGGCTTTCGACGCCGACAAGTTCAGCCTGGGCAGTCGGGCGTTCTCGTTCTCGTCGCGCACGGTCTGGGTGATGATCGTTTACGGCGTCACGGAGAATCTGCGCAATCTGCTGGCCGATCAGAACTACGTGCAGAAGTACTCCACCGTGCCGACGGAGCGCCAGGCCAAACGCTCGGTGTGGATTGCCATGCTGATCTACATTCCGCTGACGGCGATTTTCCTGTACATCGGCACGGCCCTGTTCGCCTTCTACTCGGGCCGGGAGGGCGAACTGGTTGCACAGGGCATCGACAAGGGCGACAAGGTCTTCCCGTACTTCATCGCGACGCAGTTGCCGGCCGGGCTTAAGGGGTTGATCCTGGCGGCGATCGTTGCGGCGGCGATGAGCACGGTGGACTCGGCGCTGAACTGCTCGGCCACCGTCCTGCTGCTGGACTTCTACAAACGCTTCATCTGTCGTCAGGTCGGCGAACGCGGCAGCCTGTTGTTCCTTCGCTGGATGACGGTGCTGTGGGGTGTGCTGGGCACGGCCTTCGCACTGTTGATGATCCGAGCGCAAAACGCGCTGGACACCTGGTGGCAGATCTCCGGCATCTTCGGAGGCGGCATCCTCGGTCTGTTCCTGTTGGGCCTGCTGCGCGTCCGTCTGACGCTCCGGCAAGGCCTCGTCGCTGTCGGCGTCAGCGTCGCGGTCATCACCTGGGGCACCTTCGCCCGTCCCGGCGCGCCGGGACCCGACTGGCCTTCGTGGGCGCAAGCTGCTTTCGAGCCGATTCTCGTCGGCGCCGTCGGCACCGCCGCCCTGATCGCCGTGGCCTTGATCTTCCACTTCCGCAACGCCCGTAAAAGCTGACCGGTCAGCGTCCGAGCAGTTGATCGATGCAGGCCTCGAGGTTGTCTTTTGTGGGAGAAATGACCACGCGGCCCTCACGGTCGATCAGATACAGGGCGGGCGTGGCCTTGGGCGCGTACGCGCTATAGGTTTGTCGCTCCTGGTCGAGGCAGAAGGCAAACGGCACATGGCCCTCTGTCACAAACCTCCGGAGGTCATCGTCAGTGACTTTGCCGCCCCAGGTGACATCCAGGGGCTGATGGACCGCGACGATTTCGAGCCCCTGCCCGGCGTACTTCTCCGCCACCTTCTGCATCGTAGTCAAATCTTCCCCGTAGAGGGGCAGGAGCACGCCGATTTGCAGCAGGACGACTTTCCCGCGAAGTTCCTCCAGAGTCAGCGGCTCGCTGTTGTACCACTTCGCAATGGACAGTGGCGGCGCTTGCTTTCCCAGCAACTCCCAACCCTGCGGGAAGATCTGCATGTCGCCGTCGTCGTTGTCGGCGTAGACGTACTTGTGGCAGTGTCCGTACCCGTCGAGGTAGAGGCTGAAATTCAGCCTGATTCCCTTGGGCAGGCCGGTCAGCATGAAGTGACCGCTCCGGTCGGTAGTGGCTTCGAAGTGGTCGGTGCCCGTATAGGCCCTGACCTTCACCGCCACGACGGGTTCGCTGTTCTCGTCGGTGATGGTCCCTTCGAGAATGCCCGTCCAGTCGGTCTTCTCGTCGATTCTGCCGTAGCCACGCAGGACGATGTCACCCACATCGCAGACCTGCCCCGGCAGCAGATCGTTGACGTCTGCCCAGCCCTGCAGTCCTTTCCTTTCGGCACTGATCCGCATCGGGAGACCTGTCGGGACTCCCGCGACGACAAAGAAACCGTCTTTGTCCACGTTTATGGTCCAGGGCACACGGGAGTAATAGACCGTGCCGCCGCCGGGCTTGCAGATGCCTAGCTCGGGCGTGACATCGGGTTGAACCTGGCCCACCTGGCTCACAATTCGCCCGATGAGCGTCGCGCAGGGTTCCAGGACGATCAGCAGCTCGCCGGTGTAGTCCGCCTTTCGGAACAGGAGCGTCTTTCCCATTTGTTGTGCGTTGTCGTACGCCCACAGCCCCTTGTATTCGAACGCATCGCCGAACGGCTCTTCGACAGTGAACCTGCCGTTCGGATCGGTCTGGCCCGGGCGGTCGGAACCGATCTGGACAAATCCTGTGACCGGGTTGCCGTTCGTGTCAATGAGCCGGCCGGTGACGTTCGCCCGGGCAGTCATGGCGATGACGACGGCCGCATCGGTCTGTTCCCTCGCGAGCGCGAGATCTTCGGCGAACTCGCTGAATTGGCCGTTCTTCCACCCTTGGGCGACGATTCGATACCGGCCCGGCGGGATGGCCAGCGTGCAGTGGCCTGCCCGGTCCGTTCGCGCCTGGGCGACCGAACCCTCTGCGCCTTCGGCAAACTCGGCGCGGACCCAGACGTTCTCCAGCGGACCGCCCGTGGTCTCGTCCACGATCTGCACCGCCACCGGCTGATCGGCCGGGAGCACCTTCAGAACGACCTGCGATGTGCCCGCCGCCGGATCGATCTGCACCTCAACCGGGGCGCATAGAGGTTTGGATTCGTCCTTCATGGCACTGAGATGGTACAGCCCGGGCGGCAGTCCGCAAGACGCGAAGGCCCCATCTTCTTCGGTTGCGAAGACCAGCTCGTGGACGCCGGGACCCTCGGCTATGATGACCGCGCGATGCTCGTAAGCCGTACCATCCTCGTAGACGATCCGACCGGCAATCGCGCTGCCTGGCTCCAGCACGATTCGCAGGTCCTCCTGGCCGACCTCGATGGGGAAGGCGCCCGCTGTCGAGTCCGAGGCCGTCGTGTACAGAGCGTACCCAGGGGCACAGACCCGCAAGCGCAGCGAGGCCGGCGCGGGCAGGCGGTCCAGGACGAATTCGCCCTGGTCGTTGGCGTACAGTGCCATATCGGTCAGATCCCACAGCATCAGTTGGTCTGTCTGCCCGTTGGCGGACAGATGCACCTCTGCCTCGATCCGAGCGTTAGCGATCGGCTGGCCGAGCGTGTCGACCACGATTCCAGTCACGGCGCCAGGCGCGTACAGCGTCACCTGGATGTCCCCGTTGGTGTCCGAGCCGGCCAGAGTGCGCCAACCCAAGCCGTAGTCGGCATGGTCGAAATAGAGGACACGGAGGATCTCCGTGCCTTCCACAGGGCGAGCAGCGGTCAGGCGGAACGTGCCGTCCGCGTCGGTCAGTGTCTCCTGCGCGAGAACGGAGTTCTGGAAGGTATTGCTGAGCACCTGTCCCCACACGTGGACACCCGGCACGGTGTTGTCCGTTTCGTCGACGACTCTGCCGGCATACGTGATGAGCTCGCTGCCTGCCGCCGGCGCTGCCGGAGATTGTAGAGACAAGCTCTCGGTCCGGCTGGACGGAATCCCTTCGGGCCGGCGTTCGGAGACCGCATTCGGTTCGGCCCGCGCGGGCGCCGGTTCGGCGGCGGGTTCCTCCCGCTGCTGAATTGCGTCGATGGCCTTCTGGAAAGGATTTGTGTCCGGCGCGCCCTGCCACTGGGCGGCGAGCGGCTCCAGAGCAGAAAGGGCCGACGCGTTGCCGATGCGTTCGAGGTAGCCGGCGATCTTCACCTTGGTTCCATACCGCCCGGTCTCCATGAGCGTCAGCAGGCCGGACACATCGTTCTGACGGAACAGCCCCTCCGCACGGATCAGTTCGGCCTGTGCGGCATCGGCCACGATCGCGGTTCGATCGTACGGCGCTGTCTCCCGGCCGCTCAGGTGCCTGACCAGAATGAACACCGCAACCGCCAGCATGGCGGCCGCCGCCAGTCTTATCATTGGGTTTCTCATGAGTTCTCTCCCGAAGGCGATCGCGGCCGGCAGGGGGCCGGAGCGATGCGTTTTCCGCTGTGTTTGCCAGGTCAGGGTCTCGAGGGCGCGGGCATGTTGGTGTCGCCACGCGTCGAAGTCCGCCACGGGCGGGCGGCCCGGGGCCGTCCGGGCGATTGCCTCATCCAACCAGTCGATTCTGTCGGGGCGCACCATGACCGTCACCTCTCGGGAAACCCGTTTCGTCTCAGCGTCTGTTCGATCTGTTTGCGGGCTCGAAAGAGCCTGCCCCGCACGGTATGGCCGGCGATGCCCAGTGTCGCGGCGATCTGCCGGTAGTCCATCCGCTGGTAGTAGTGCAGCACGACGATCTCGCGATACATCGGGGCCAGTCGGTCGACCGCCGCCTTGACCAAACCCAGGTCCGGGTCTTGCGACGCGGGGGCGGCCTCGTCGTCAACGTCGGTCTGCAACGCGGATTGCGCCCGCCTGCGGTCGCGAAGGAACTGATGGGCCTCGTTCCGGCAGATCTGGGCCAGCCAGGGAACGAACCGGTCCGCACGCTTCAGGTCGGGCAGCTTCTCGCAGGCCTTGACGAAGGCCTGCTGCGCCGCGTCTTCGGCCAAGCTGCGGTCCAGAAGGACCGAGTAGGCCAGCCAGACCATCGACGCATAGTGCCGCGTGTACAGCGTCCCGAAGGACTCCGCGTCACCCCGGCGGGCGGCCTCCACGATTTCGTATTCCGCGTTCCGTTGCACCGCTCGATCACCTGTAGATGCCTCTGCTCGTCGACGATATCATACAGATGAGACGACGCCCGCAGAAGTGCGCGAAAAAACTGCGGGAAAATGCGAAAAGGCCCCACGGGTGACGTCGCTTCGGCTGGGTGATCGGATGTCTGCAACGCGGCGCGTTGAAAGTTGGGAGAGTCAGACGATGCGGCCGGACTTGAGGACGGCCCAGGTTCTCTGCGGCGGCTTGGCGGCGGCGTCTCGCGTACTGGTGTTCGGAAAGACATCGACCTGGGAAATGGTGTACTCCGGATCGCCGGCCTGGGCCTTCTTCCACGCCTCGTACAGATAGCCCAGATAGACCGAGTCCTCCTCGGCCCGGGCGATCTGACAGTCCAGCGGACGGTCCGTATCGGCTCTCAGCTCATCGAGCGCCCGCTTCTTGGCCCCCTCGACTTCCGCGCCGGTCGGATGTTCCAGGCTCACGCCCAGCCGGGCCACGTGCGCCGAGAGTCCTTCCATGTACCTGGCCCTCAGATGATCGCGGATCGCTGCGCGCCCGACGTTGGCCACCTCGTCCCATCGCATCTCGCCCAGGTAGTCCTTGCACTGAAAGAACAAACGCGTCACGGCGACATCGGGCAGCGACTGCCGGGCCACCTCATCGGCGGAGACTCCGAACGTGCCCGCCAACGCCGACAGGTCCTTGAACCATTCTTCATCGATGCGCAGCGTGATCGATTTGCTTTTCGCCATAGTCCACTCCTTGAACCAGTCTTTCCAAGGATTCTATCGTCCCAACGCAGCTCGATCAACAGAATTTGGGGACAAGGACGGTCTCGGACGGCGGACTTCATTCGCCAGGCTCCGGTTGAAGGAAACCTCGTCCGGCGTTAGAATAGGCGCGATTCGAAATGCATGGGTCTCGGGCTCATCCTCAGTGTCCTCAATTATGATGAAAGGTGATTCTCATGAGCAGGAGCGTTCATCTGGCGTTGACCTCTCTGGTTGTGGCGATTGGCTTTGTTTGCGTCTCTGGGGCCGGCCAGGCCGATCCGTACATCGGACGCTGGGCTCTGACCATACCCGGCGGGGGCGCCGGCTGGCTCGGTGTCACGCAGGAGGATGGGTACCTCGACGCCAGTGTCCTCTGGGGTGGTGGCAGTGTCGTTCCGGTCAGCTACGTGTTTGTGGAGGACGGCAAGCTGTATGTGCTTCGGCTGCAAGAAGTCAAACGCAAAGACGCGCAGGGCCACGACGCCCGTCCGCAGATGTTGCCCGAGGTTCTCGTCGCAAACGCCTACGGCGACAACCTGCAACTGGTGCAGATGCAGCCGCATCGCGACGGGATCGGCATGGATCAGCGCGAGTTCACGGGCAAGCGGATCTCCGAACTGCCGGCCAGGCCCGACCTGGCGAAGGTCAAATTCGGCCAGCCGATCCCCTTGTTCGATGGGACCAGCCTCGACGGATGGGAGCTGACCCATCCGGGCCAGACCAACGGCTGGTCCGTCGTTGAAGGTGTTCTCGTCAACAATCCCGTTCAGAAGGAGGGCGAACGCCACATCTCGTACGGCAACCTTCGCACCAAGGCCCAGTTCGAGGATTTCAATCTGAAGCTCGAAGTCAACGTGGGCCGCCGTGAGAACAGCGGCATCTACCTGCGCGGCATTTATGAGGTCCAGGTCACCGACAGCTTCGGGCGGCCACTCGATTCGCACAACATGGGCGGCATCTACAGCCGGATCACGCCTCGCGTCAACGCCGAGAAGCCCGCCGGCCAGTGGCAGACGATGGACATCACGCTCGTGGATCGCCACGTGACCGTCAAACTCAACGGCACGACGATCATCGACAACGAGCCGCTGCTCGGCTGCACGGGCGGCGCGTTGTGGTCCGATGAGTTTCGTCCCGGCCCCATCTATCTCCAGGGCGACCACACCGGCGTCAAGTACCGCAACATCGTCCTGACCCCGGTCGTGAAGTAGGTACGGGCGAATGATGATTCGTCCCTACGCACACCGGCGCCGGCGTGCGACCTGGGTCAGCGGCCCATGCGGAGCAGGCGCTCGATGCGCTCGTTCGTGGGCGGGTGTGTCATGAACAGCTTGGCCATACCGCTGCCGGTCAGCGGCGCGACGATGAACATGTTGCTCTGCGTGTCGGGCACACGCAGCGGAATGCGCCGGTTCATCGCGTCGAGCTTCTGAAGCGCCTGGGCCAGGCCGCGTCCGCTGCCGGCCAGCTCGGCGCCGCGACGGTCCGCCTCGAACTCGCGGCTGCGGCTGATCGCCATCTGAAGCAGCGCCGCCGCCAGGGGCGCCAGGATCATCAGGACCAGCGCCACCAGCGGATTGGACCTCCGGTCGCTGCCGCCCCAGAAGACCAGGTAGGTCAGCCACGAGATCGCGCCGGCGATCACCGCCGCAATCGTGCTGATCAGAATGTCCCTGTGCTGGATGTGCGACAGCTCATGTGCAATCACGCCTTCGAGCTCGTCGCGCGAGAGCATCTGCCGCAGGCCTTGGGTGACGCAAACCGCGCTGTGCTTCGGATTGCGGCCCGTGGCGAACGCATTGGGCGCCGGCGCAGGCGAGATGTAGACCCTGGGCAAAGGCAGGCCCGCGCGGCCCGCCAGCGTCTGGACGAGCTGCCAGAGCGCCGGGTCGTCGTCGGGACCGACCTGGACGGCACGCATTGTCGCCAGCGCGATCTTGTCGCTGAAGAAGTAGGCCAGGAGGTTCATGCCCGCCCCGACGACAAACGCCGGCAACAGCGCCGCCCGTCCGCCCACCAGGTATCCCACCGCCAGGCACAAACCCATCAGTCCCGACAACAGCAGTGTCGTCTTGAAGTTGTTCCACATCCTGTACATGTCTATGGTCCTCAGGCAAAACGGTTTGCACCCGCATCGTCCTGTTCTTCTCTACGAACGCCGGCGTTTGCGGTTTGCGCCGTCGTCGTACACACGGGTGCAAAAGATGTACCAATACGCGGTTGTTGTTCGTAAACCCATCTCTCATAGACAGATACGCTTGTTTTGTCCCACGCCGTCGATCAATCTGCAACTGCCACTGTGGCAGATGCGGCGAA
>CAZNSM010000089.1:0-20564 GCA_964575615.1 uncultured Pirellulales bacterium
GAAAGGACTCCATTCACGTCCCAAAACAATGTGCGAAAGATATCCTACGTTATCCCTTTGACGGCGGCGGCCACGTTTGGTTTCGGTACACCCACACGCACCGGTCCACGGGCGAAGAGACCCAATGCGACTACAAGGTCCCGCTCGTAACGACGCCCTGTCACTTCGGCGGCGTCCGCTGGTGGTTCCTCTGCCCGTTGAGCCAGGACGGCGTCTATTGCGGCCGAAGGGTGGGCAAGCTCTATCTGCCGCCGGGCGGGGTATACTACGGCTGTCGGCATTGTTACGACCTGTCCTACGAGAGCCGGAACGAACCTCGTCTGGCTCGTCCCGGTGGTATCGGCTACGCACTCGTTCTTGAGAGGCAGTATGAAGACCTCTATGGCCGGGTCAAGCGCTGGACCTATCGTAGCCGGCCCACCAGGAAGGCGAAGAAACTGCGTATCATCGAAGCCCGCCTGGACGCCTGTCACACGAGTTGCTTGGCAGATCTGCATCGAGAGCACCGCAGATACCCTACAGGAGAGCTGCATGAACCTGATCGAGATTATGCACAACGTTAACAGCCGCCATCCAAAGGCGATCAAGTGTGAGACCGCAGGCCAGAGCTATCGTTTTCTCACAACCGGTTCGTTTGTAGCCTGCTCCAGTTCCTTGCGATCTGTCATCTCGGCCAATCGATCCCGATCTGTCAGGACATGAGGGGTGATGAAGAGGAGCAGATTCGTCTTCTGTGTGCGATCCTTGGCTGCCCGAAAAAGCCCGCCGATGAGAGGCAAATCACCCAGCAGTGGCACCTTTTTCTCCACCGTTTCCTTGTCGTCGCGCATCAGGCCGCCAATCACCACTGTCGAGCCACTCATTATAGATATGGTGGTGTTGGCCTTGC
Organism: uncultured Pirellulales bacterium; assembly: GCA_964575615.1. Lineage (GTDB taxonomy): Bacteria > Planctomycetota > Phycisphaerae > Sedimentisphaerales > Anaerobacaceae > Anaerobaca. The sequence continues at coordinate 890 of CAZNSM010000089.1, forward strand.
GTTGTGCTGTCGTGGGGGTCTCACTGCCCAAGCCTGTCGTTCCTTCAATGAGCTTGCTGAAACTGGCTTCGACCTCCAGACGCACCAAGCCTATACCGCTGACGTGAGGCCGGACCGTCAGCTCGATCCCTACGTCCTTGAAATCAAAGGACCGTATTGCAGTCGGTGTCGCGGGATCGAATTCAGTCACTCGCGACTGACTGACATAGGGCACATTGTCAGCGATGGCAATGTGCGCTTCTTGATGGTTGGATGTCAATATATGAGGCGTAGAGAGTATGTTGACCGCCGAGTGTCTCTCCAAGGCCTGGAGGATAGCGCCGATCTGCGGCGACCCATCTGTTCCTTTCCATAGACCCACGCCGAGGCCTTGAAGGTCTCCTGACGCGGCCTCGACCCTGGGGCCAAGGTTGGTGAATCCAAAACCACGAACGCTATCGGCAACAGCTTGGTCAAGAGTAGCCCAGTCGAAGCCCAATTCTGAAAGAGCGTTGTTGCTTGCCTCAACAATCTGGAACTCGACGAGTACTTGCTCTCTGACCACATCGAGCTTGGCCACCATATCTTCAACAAGCCTGAAATCCTGAGGTGAAGCCACAACGACAAGTGAGTTCGTACCTTCGTCGGAGGTCACTTCAAAAGGCTCCCGGCTGTCCTGGCCCACAGCCCCGGTAATTCGGCCCAACGCCGTTGATACGGCCTTTTCGACCTCCTTGGCCTCGGCATGCTCCAAATGGATGACGTGAATGTAGCCCGCTTCTACGGGGCGTTCCACATCAAGCTTGGCAATGATCTCTCTGACTACATCCACATCCTCCTGGTGTCCTGCAACAACTACGGAGTTGGTACGATCGTCGGGAACGATCTTCGGTGTATCCAGCGAAACCTGTGACGGTCCTGGCATTTGACGAAGGCGAGATTGCACCTGTCCACGTTGCATGATCTGCGCAATCTGCCCTGAGATACTGTTGGCGGAGGCGTGCTTGAGCTGGACGACCTCTATGTGCTCTCGTGGCCCCGGAAGATCCAACGCGGCAACGATTCTTGCGACCCGGTGTACGGATGATGCCGTATCTGTCACGACAACGGCATTCGTATCGGCGAAGGTCACAACTTGCCCTCCGCTGGAAACCAGCGATGACAACGCTGTGCCTGTTTGCGCTACATCCACGTGCCGCAAGTGTATGATCTGTGTGATGAGACCATCGGCGATTGGAATTGCACGTGGGTCGGTTCCTATTTGCGTGGGCACATTGCCTCGGGCCGCTTCTGCATGAGGCACAATCTTGACGAGAGTTCCGGTCGGAACGGCCGCATAGCCTTTGGTTTGGAGAACGGACTCCAAGATCCCGTAAACATCACCCGCACGGATCTTGCTCGGTGAGATGAGCGTAACAGTCCCCTGGATTCTGTCATCAACAAGGAAGTTGATACCAGTTAACTGACCGACGGTCTTGATGAACACGCGGATGTCCACCGCATTGAAGTCCATCGAAATCATCGCATCTCTTGCACTGGTCTCTTCAAGGAACGGCATCTGGGTCACTGGTGCGTATGCCTGCATGGTTCCGGCCTGTAGGATCGGAACGCCGTGCAAGAAGGCAGGCAGACAGAAGGCAAGAATCAGGGTCCTGCGATGCACCATGATGTGATGCTGGCGTGCTGAGGAGGTGGAGGTCAATACTCTCTGCACCCGCTTGACAATGGAGTCAACTGCACACTCGTTCATCGGAATGATCTCCAGGAGAAACCAGAAAAAGGCGACCTGCAACCAGTCACCAGGAATCGCCTCCGAAAACCAATGACCTTGATTCCTGATCTCTCATAAGGGACAGTTCAGCGGACCCCGTTCTGCGAGCCTTGCTGAGTACCTGCACGGCCTTTCTTCGATTTGTGACAGGATGTTGATTGACCGCTTGAATCACATCACCGTCCTTCAACCCAATCAGTTGAGCCATCGTCGAGTCTTCCAGGCCAGAGATGCGCAGGCCCACGCTCTCGCCATCCACAACCGATGGTGACAGTCTCATATTGCTCAGATACGATCTGGCCATCTGGCTGGCCTGCGAAAAGGATGCCGCCGTATTGATCTGCCGGTTCCCATCTGCCATGATTCGCACCAGTTCCTCGGGACCAGACTGTGCGACGGAGGGTGGCAATGCTGTATTCACCGGTGCATGTGTCGATGGTTGCCCAGTCAGAACGAGTTCCAGAATCTCCCGACTGCCGTCGCGGACGACGACCACCCGGTTCTGCTCGATCCTGTCAATCCGGGCGTCCCCTATCGTTTGGCCAATACGGTAGATGTCTTGGGCCTTGGTTTCGATCATTTCCAGCACCGCATAGGAGTCTCGCTCATCGGATGCCACCGTTCCCAGGAGTCTGAAAAGAGGTGGACGAGTTGCCTGTGCTTGTGTCTGACCTGCAACCTCGCCGGAATCCGAAGATGAAGGGCTATCGCTCCTTGAGGCCGGATTTCGGCCTCTGCGGAAAATGTTTCGCGCCGTGATTGTCTCGATACACTGAAGACCTTGGTCTGCCCAAGCCAGATGCTTGATGGATTCCCCCTCCAACGGCTGGGACGAGGAGGCAGGACTCCTATCGACTGAAGATACGGCCGCGACGGAGCGACGTAATGATGTGCTGTCTGATTCAGATATCCAGGAATCGGCCTGTCCTTGGACAGACGGCGACCTTAACGATGGGGCGATGGAGACACAGATCGCCCCTGCCGCGAAGCCAAGGGTGACAGCCCAGAAGAGCCCGCTGGATCGACCGACGTATCGCATCCCTAAATCCGCAAACGCGTGCGACTGAACCTACTCCGTGGCGCAATAGTCTACTCTGCTCATTCTCACAGTATCTGCAATGCGGACGCAAGCAGACCGATTCCATTTCATCCGCCGTACCGGCGCTTTCTGATCGCAGTCATTCCAAGCAGAACCAGCACGTATATGACAAAAGGCAGGGCGAACTCCATCGGGCCGCAGCCTCCATCGTATGGAGCCAAAGCGCAGCCTCCACCACCGCCGCCGCCGGATGGGGACGCTGTGATGCCGGCCGCACCGTAGATGCTGAAATGATCCACTTGAACCTCCAAGTAGGTCCCGTTGATTCCGGTGACTCTTACAGCGGGGTTGTGGATTCCATGCTCGGTCCACGGGAACGATGGACTGGTCAGATCATCCGGGTCGTACCGGTATATGCGATAGGCACTGTGACCTCCGTCTTGAGGCAGTGGAATGCGAATCGTCACTGGCGTCGCGAACTGCAGCCCGCTCGGCCCAAACTCATACTTCAACCCGACTTCATTCATCCCAGACGGCATCCGGGGTGGACTGATCACCTCGGAGATGGTGATTTCATCGGCCTGGATGCCGCTCGGCATCTGCGGAATGGTAATCTGGAGGTTCACTTGGGTGGTCGCCTTCACCGTCACGGTCGTCCCGGTTGTCACAATCCTCGTGGGCATGGGATCGTCAATGGATACCGCGCCGGCGTAGTAGATATCCCTGTTGCCGTTTCGTTCATCGACCCATACGACGTAGGGATCGCCTTTGCCGTCTATGACTACAACCGGAGCCGATTGGGCGCTCGTTCCGGTGTCGTCATTCACAAGGATGTTCGTCCCAAAGGCCGAACGGCCCTCCGCAAAGTAGATATCCGTATCGTTGTTGTTGCGGACATCACGGCTGTCCTGCCAGGCGGCAAACAGCTTCGTGCCTCTGGCATCCCGGCGAAGCGTCAGCGACGGAGAAGCCTGAATCACGCCCGGCTCATCGGCAATCCCGGTGCCCGTGACCGGAAGACCGCCGGCATCGTTGCCGTAACGGACGTCCGCCAGTGTCTCGGCGGCGGAGACCCAGGCCAGATAGAGTGTATCAAAGGCTGCACCGACCGCGCGGGTCTCATTGCTCGTACTGGCGACCGCAGCGACATTCGCCCATGCATTTGCTGACGATGCGGCGTAGATGTTCGTGCCCTGTGTCGCGGCATTGCGGGCATCCGTCCACAGCACATAGGCCGTGCTGTCGTTCGGGTCGATGAAGACATCCGGTTGCGTCTGGTTTGCCGAATGGCTCGTGATCGGCGTCTCGGTCCACACCGTCCCATTCGTCGAGGTTGCCATCCAGATGTTCCTGTTCCCAGCCCGATCATCCTCATACGCCACATAGATCATGCCCGGCTCGCGGCTGTCGGCTGCCATGGCGGGATATCGCTGGTTGCTGGTGTTGTTCGGGTCGCCCACATTGACCACCAGCGGCTCGGTCCATGTGGTCCCATTGCTCGAACGCGACACATACACGTCCCACTTGCCATTGGCCGCCTGGCTCTGCCAGGCCACATAGAGCCTACTGCTACGGCCCACCGCAATAACCGGATGGCTCTGAAGGCCCGGACCCTGGTAGACGGCGGCGCTGGCCCCAAAGGCGCTACCGCCAGCGGCCAGCTTGCCGATGTAGATATCCGTATTTCCGGCCGCTGCCTGCTGGTCCCACACCACCCAGATATTCCCCGCCGAATCGACGGCCGTCGCGGGGTTGTCGTGGGGCACTTTGGCCGTGTCGCTATTGACCTTGGCGTTCTTGCCGAACGAGCGTGTCTGGGTGATGAGAGAGTAGCTCACCGTATCGGCATTGCCCGCGACATCGGACGCCGTCACCACGACATCCACCGGCTGTTCGTAGTCGAACCGCGTCGTCGGCGTAAAGGTGAACTCATAATCGGCCGCACTGCCGCTCCGGCGGCAAACGCCCCTGACCGCCTGGTCCCGTGCCCTCGTATCGTACACGCTGGCAGAGGTCTCATGGGCCCCATCGTAGATCAGGTCGCCTGCGATGCGGATCGTCACCGTCCCGCCGTCATACCGCACGCCGGAGCCGCCGTCCGTCACGTGCAGGCGAATGATCCCGCCACAGGGAACCATATCGGCCCCGTCGGCGGGCGACTGCTCCGAAACCTGCGGTGGCTGGGTATCGCGGACCGTTGTTGTCACCGCCGCTGCCGTCACCGGGCCGGTCTGGTCGCTGCGGATGGTCAACTGGCTGTGCCTGATCGTCCCACCTTCGGCCATATTGCTGTCGACCTTGGCGACGAACGACACCGTCTGCCCGGCTGTCTTGCCCGCCAGGGTCCCGATGGTCCAGGTGATCGTCCGGGCCGAAGCATTGTACACACCGCCGCCCGAGGCGCTCGCAAAGCTTACACCCGCCGGCAGGACTTCTGTAATCACCGTATTGGTCGCGTTCGATTCACCTGTATTGCCATAGGTGATCGTATAGTTCACCTGATCGTCCGCAGCCACCGGTTCGGCGCTGCCGGCCATCGAGATGGACAACGTCGCCGGCGGGATCGCCTCGAACTGCACCGTCACGCTCTTGTCCGAGGTCATCGTTACCGTGTTGCTGTTCGCGGTCGAACTGTCGTCATCGGTGCCCGTCCACGCCTTGACGCGATACCCCGCCGCCAGCGTGGCCAGCAGCGAAACCGCCTGGCCGTGATTGTACGTCCCGCCGCCGGAGACGGTCCCGGCGCCGGCGGGTACGGCCGATACCGAAAGGGTGTGTGTGGTGACGGTTTCCGGGGCCGTCGTGAACGACACCGCCGCCGACCACTGGCTCCACGCATTCGCCGCACCGCTGTTGTCCTGATGCTGAACCTGCCAATAGTAGGTGGTTCCATGGGACAGAATGTCCGCCGGAACGATGATACTGGTCTTCTCGCTCGTCGTATCGCCGCTCTGCCAAATAACCGAACCCTCTGAAATCGTCGTTGTGCCGTCCGACCAGACGATACGATTGGTGGCAATCCGCCACCGGCTGGCTGCATGGGCATCGTTGGGATTGGGATCGGAGAAGGCCGACGACTGCAATGTCGGCGTCAGACCTATCCCGGTTGCGCCGTCCGCCGGAGATATGCCGCTGGGTGTTTGAGGCGGATCGTTCACAGGCTGCCAAGCCAGACGCGGATAGTCGGTCTCTGGCATCCGCCACGTCTCGACGAAGTCCCAGCCGGCATCGGCAAACGTCGCCTGCGCCTTCATCTCAGCCGTCGTCTTAGCCTCGCCACCCACACTCGTCATCTGTCCGCTGATGTGCGTGTCCCAGAAACTCGCCGCCACTGTGCCGTCACCCGCAGCCACCAGTCCCCCCGTGCCCCAATCGCCACCGACGGCTGCCGTAGCATAGCATGTGCTAACAGTTCCATAGTTCGTACACAGCAGTCCACCGATGCCATCGGCACCGCTAACAGCGCCCGTGGTGTAGCAGTCGTCAATCCTGCCGATGCTGCCGTTTACCCCCACCAGTCCGCCGACATGGCCATAGCCACTGACGGCACCGCTGGTGTAGCAGGCATTGATTGTGCCCTCATTCATCCCCGCCAGGCCCCCGACCAGCCAATAGCCACCGGTGACGACTAACTGTTCCGCACCCATGTCGCGAATCTGCCCGCCTTCACCTACCCAACCAAACAGGCCAATACAGTTGCTCCCCGGCAGATCGATAACGGCATTGTGGATCACGTGGCCCTTGCCATCCAAGACGCCTGTGAACCTGTCAAGATCGCCAACAGGATGGAGTTTGATCCCCGACATATCCAGGTCAGCCATCAGGACAGTGTGCCTGTCCAGGACCGAGACGTGCCAGCTCAGTAGTGCAAAATCGGCTGGTGTCCACACCTGATAAGGGGCTGTCTCGCTCCCATCGCCGGCAAGAGGCACGGGCTCGGCAGCGGGAATGGGCACCCCATCGCTATTCTCCCAAGCCAGGCGAGGATAGTCTTGGCCGTCCGCCATCACCCAGCCATTGCCCGCCCAGCCGGCGTTCTGGAAGATGCTCATCGTCTGCATCTGTTCGGCAGTCAGCCCTTTGCCAACGCTGCTGCCGGATTGTCCCGAAGATTCGATGTCCCAGAAACTCGCCGTCGTTATGGGTGCAAAATAGATGCCATTATGCCAGTTCACACTTGCGGAGCCCACGAGTCCGCCGATGAACATATTGCCGCTGACAGCTCCCGAGGCATAGGAGTTCACGATCAGACCATTATGGTCTCCCGCCAGACCACCGACGTTGCCGTCTCCAATGACAGTGCCTGTGGCATAACAGTTTTTGATCGTGCCGTTGTTGACACCCACCAGTCCGCCGAGAACGTGATTGCCCGTCACAGTGCCCGCAGAGTGGCAGTTGTTGATTGCTCCCCAAACGATGAGATTGCCGGGACCGAGTGAACCGAGGTTTCTCCCCACCAGTCCGCCGACATATCGCTGACCGTTGATGGTGCCCGTGACATGGCAGTTGCTGATTGTGCCCCGATTCTCGCCCAGCAGTCCGCCAACTGCTTCGCGGCCGGTCACCGTCAGATCTTCGACACCCACGTTGCGGATCTGCCCGCCCTCGCCAAGGCAGCCAAACACCCCCGCACAGTCGCTCTCCGGCAGATCGATGACGGCGTTGCGGATCACGTGGCCGTTGCCGTTGAAGACGCCGGTGAAGGACCCTTCCTGTAGAGTGCCGATAGGCATCAGGGATGTGCCCTTCAGGTCCAGGTCCGCCGTCAGGACGAAATGCTTGTCCCATTCCCCCTGCGCCGCGCCCAACCGTTGAAAACTCACTTCACTGCCAACCTGGAACGGGTCCTCCTCCGTCCCCGACCCCGCCTGATATACAAACGTCGCGACATAGTTCTCATTCGTCCGGTCGGTGGCCACGCCGTCATAGTATCTGCTGGGCGGTGCGAAATCATACGCCATCTTGCTCGGCGTAATCTCACCCGACCAGCCGTCATCCACCGTGAAGCTGTAATAGCCATCGGAGTCCGTTATGGCTGAACCGGTAGCATCCGATGTTGATAGTCTTACCTCCGATATCCCGGCATTACTCAGATCGCGTACGTACCCACTAATCGTGCGAGATTGGCCAACGGTCATGAAGGACGCCGGCGCAGACCAATCACTCCATGAATTAGCTATTCCGCTATTGTCTTGATGACGAACCCGCCAGTAATACGTGATCCCATAGTCCAAACACCCTTCGGGCACAACGATGCTGGCCTTGTGTATGGTGGTCTGACCGCTATCCCACACCACAGATGCGAAAGCGCCGTCCGTGGCCACCTGCCACTGGCTGGCTTGATGCATATCACCAGGGTCCCAGTCGGAGAAGGCCGACGACTCGAACGTCGGCGTCAGCCCGACTCCTGTCGAACCATCAGCGGGGACTACGGCGTATGGCACACTCGGGGGTAGATTGGGCAGAACTCGCGGAGTAGCGTTCACTGCGATTGTGTAGTGTCGGATGTCATTTGATGTGTCACTCTCAGTCTTGACGTAGTATGTCCCAGGGACGAGGGAGTTGTCTCGCTCCCGACGTATCGTCGCATCACCGTTGCCGTCATAATGTGTGGCAATCTGTCCGGTGGAAGTATCGGGGCCGTAGAGGCGAATCCGTAGGCCCAGATCGTTCGTACTAAGATCGCCAAGCACGACATCGGTTGTGATGGTTACCTCCGATAGCTGATTCAACTGGAACTTGACCCAGTCAATATCGCCGCCAGGTAGCCTGTGATGCTGTAGATCACCATTCGTCTGAATAGGAGACGCGAGCTCTGCTGCGTTATCTGGTTCATATGCATCCGGCATTGGTGCGCGGATATGTAGTCTGTACTCCCCACTTTCTGCTCCAGCGAAATCGACGTTTACACTTGTCACAGCCTCATCCCCATCGAGACCGCTTGTGCCATAGACGATTATGTAGTATTCGCCTGGGCCCAAACCGTTCAGAGAAAGCCTTTCTGTTCTGGGATCAGAAGGATACAGATCGTTGTTATTCCACGACGAACTCACATCGCACCATTTCCCTCTTGCCGGGCGGAAGGAACTGCCACTGACCCTGCCAAGAGATATGTCTATATCGCCGCTGCCTTTCCCGCTACCCGTGATAAGGATTTCTGCATAATCTCGATCTGTACCAGTAGCTGCCATACTGAACCGATAGTAGTGCACTTTGCCAGATGAGAGGTTTGTCTTCGGGCCCGTCCATTCGCCTTCCACTAGACTTAAAGGCGCGGCATCCTGCCAAGTATTGCTTATCTGGGAGATGTCTGCATTAGAGAAATACCCGGTTATGTTGGCGGTCTTGCCAACGCCATTGATCGCCGTTGCAGTGACTTGATATGTATCTGCAGCAAGGCCGTTGAAGGTAATCGAATTTGACTGGTCCGTCAGGTTGCTGACTGGTGACCAACCACTTCCCACTCTGCGTTTCAGCGCAAAACTGTAGCTATTCTTGGCAATACCGCTGGGGTGTTGCGCTTTGATTGTTACTATGATGGAATCGCCCGACACACGTGTCGGAACTCCAGAATCTGATGATAAATTCAATGTCAAATCCCCGACGTCAATACCGGTGTTATGAACCTGTTTGTAGAACAAGCGAATCAGTGCCGCTGTCTGCTCGATGGCGAATGGCATCAGATCGTCTGCCATCACAAAGTAGGTACTGCTATCAAGGTGATCGCCCGTAAGGTCATTAACAACGTGTGGCCGGTGCCTTGCCTCAAACAATGAGACATCGGGAAACCCATCGTAGTCGTTGGGAATCCCTGGTTCGTCGTCGCCCGGCTCTCCTCTCCATTGTGAAAAATAGCTAACGGTTCCACCACCTTGGTACCCCCATGAGCGGTATTCCTCTGTATAGTCAGCCGTCGTCCCGAACAAGTTTCGCAAGCTGTCATACAGCGGAGTAGATCCCTTCGGTTTGGAGCGACCCGTTTCTATGCTGTATAACGTGTGAAGGTCATATGCCGCAGTCGTAGATTCGTAGAAGTCCTTGTCGGGGAAATGCCTGTCGTTGTGCGTATGTGCTGGCACGGTCATATCGGCAACCAAGTGCGCCACACGACCCAAGAAGTAGTAGGACAAAGCCGGATCAGTTGCGTACGTCGTTCGGGCACGGTCAAAGGCATCTTGGGCTGCCACATATGCGGATGCATAACGAGAGCTATCAACACGATATGGCATGCCAACCCAGCGTGACACACATTGTGCTGGGATATTTAATAACACATCTATCTCGTTCGCGGGAAGACCTAGTGACAGTGCATCACTGTCACCGCCTGCGACGAAGTGGCGAAACCACAGACCAACGGTGTCTTCCTCCCAGGCCCCTTCCATGAATGCGATCCCACTCCACGATCTTGGGTCCTTTGCGTCAGACCCCATTTCCCCGAATTTCAGCACCACGTCCCATACGTATTCAAGGTCTGCATCACTGGGGTGTTCGATATCTGTGCCAGGTCTCAGAAGGTGAGTCATCAATTCGTGTTGACCGTACTGCATTTCATAGAGTTTCGCCGCTTCATTAGCGATCCATGCATGTACTTTCTGCGAATGCGCCCAAAGGCTTGTTCCCAGGAACACCCCAACCATCAGCCCCGCAAGACCTCTCGCCCTCACGTTCATATTCGACTCTCCCGTTGCGTCGGGATCGCTTCGTTATCCCCACGACGCGGTCTGTGGCCGGATGACCAGTGGTCCGTCCGGCGAACCCAATCTTCAGTTCAAATCCGAAAGCCGAATCTCGAAACCCGACACAAATCCAAAGGCCCGAAATCCGAACTTCAAAACGGCTGCCGCCGGTGTTACGGCGAGGTTTGTGTCATTGAGTCTTCGTGCTTCGAGTTTGTTTCGGATTTCGAGTTTCGTGCTTCTTTTGCCAGCCAGCTTCGGATTATGGACTCTACGCCTTCGGGCGGATCTACGCACATACAGTATCTGCCGTACCGTTGCGCCTGCAGTGCTGCCACCAGGGAAATACCGCATCCATCCGTCTCGTATCTCCCCACCCGTTCCCGGCCTGCCCCCCTTCCTCCGTCCAGGCCCGCACCGATATCCGCGTCCTATTATAGCACAAGTCACCCCGAATCTTCCTGCTTTTCACGAAAAAAAGCAGCATTTCTTCAGCCGTATCCCCCCAGAACACGCCCGTGCGAGACACGGATTGGGCAAGACCTGACGATGGGAATGACTGCTTCGCGCCGGGCTTGCGTCGTGCACGTTCCCGACGGACCGGCAATTGCGATAGTTGCTGCGGCTCCATAGGTTCGGTCGCGGGACGAATCCGGCTGGCTGTACCGGGGGCGGCTGTGTACGGACGTGTATACTATTTCTGAGATAATACCTTGCGAGGGGATTATGCCGGCTGTACAATGCAACCATGAAGAAGGGCTTGGGACAACTCGAAACCCGGCTGTTCGCCTATGTCCAGTTGCGTGGACTGACCGCCATACGAACAGGCCAACTGCAAGGGCCGCTGCAACTAACCGGCATTCAAGAACGAAAACTGCTGAGCCGGCTGGAGCGGGCCGGATTGATCGCGCGCGTGTGGCGGGGGTTGTATCTGGTTCCACGACGATTGCCTCTGGGGGGCACGTGGAGCCCTGATGAGGCCCTGGCATTGAATGCGCTGATGGCTTCCAAGCAGGGCCGCTATCAAATCTGCGGACCGAACGCCTTCAACTTCCACGGGTTCGACGAACAGATCCCCGCCCGCGTCTACGCCTACAATAATCGACTCTCGGGCGAGCGCCAGATCGGCACGGTGGCTCTGACGCTCATCAAGGTGGCCGATAAGCGACTTGGGGACACGGAGAAGGTCCGGACGCCGGACGGCGGCACAGCGATCTATGCTTCCCGTGTGCGAACGCTCGTGGATGCCGTGTATGACTGGTCGCGATTCAACAGCCTGCCTCGTGGATACGGATGGATTCGCCGCGAGCTGGCCGCCCGGCGGGTCGGAGCGGCCGAACTGGTCAAGACCACACTGCGCTACGGCGATACGGGGACCATCCGGCGGATCGGGGCGCTGCTGGAGCGCGAGCGGGTGGATGCCCGGCTGCTGCGCCGGTTGGAACGGGCGTTGAACCCGACCACCGGTCTGATCCCCTGGATTCCCACGAGGCCCAGGCGGGGCACGGTGAACCGACGATGGGGCGTGGTGTTCAATGAGCAAACCTGATCCAACGGCCATCCGGGTCCACGAGGACCGGGCCATGTTCCTGGAAGCGGTGAATTTCACGGCGGCCCAGACCGGGTTCTCGCCGCGACTGATCGAGAAGGACTACTTTTGCACGCTGCTGCTGCGATACCTGGCAACAAGCGGCCTGCTCGTGTTCAAGGGCGGCACGTGCATGGCCAAGGTGCATGCGGAGTTCTACCGATTGAGCGAGGACCTGGACTTCGTCATCCCCATGCCGTGCGATGCGATGCGCGCCGAGCGCAGCGGGCAGGCGAAGAAGCTGAAGAAGACCGTCGCGGAGCTGGCGACGAAACTTGAGGGCTTCACGGTGGTCGAGCCGCTGACGGGGGCCAACGTTTCGACGCAGTATGTTTCGGTCGTCGGCTACGATTCTCTTCTCAGCGGGCAGCCCGAGAGCATCAAGATCGAGATCGGTCTGCGCGAGCCGCTCCTGACGCCGGCGTTCGATGGGGTTGCGCGAACCGCTCTGCTCGATCCCGTGTCGGGCCGACCGATGGTCCCGCCGGTGGCGGTGCGCTGCATTTCGAGGATGGAGGCGTTCGCCGAGAAGTTCCGGGCGGCGCTGTCACGTCGCGAGGCGGCGATCCGCGATTTCTACGATATCGATTACGCCGTGCGACGGCTGAATCTGCGACCGCAGGCCCCGGCCTTGATCGAACTGGTCCGACGGAAGCTGACTGTCCCCGGCAACGAGCCGCCGATGTCTCCGAGGCCCGTCTGGCGATGCTCCGGCGGCAGCTCGATGCACAGTTAAAGCCCGTGCTGCGAGACAGGGACTTCGCCGAGTTCGATCTGGAGCGAGCCTTCCGCACTGTCGCCCAACTGGCCGATAGGACCCGTTGAGCCGCCAGGTCCCGCGTGCCATACCGCCACCCCGTATTTTCCCAAAGCGTCGGTACTCGTTCGCAAGTGCCGACGTTTCGTACCGGTGGCGGTCCTGCTGAGAAGCACAGACGCCGACCACAAGGTTTCAGAGTCGCCGGCCATACTGGTGTCCGAACCCTTGGTCTTGAGCCATCTTGAGCCACACTTCGCGCCGTGGACAGCCCGCCCGAACGCCGGCGGTGAGTTGGTTATACCGCCACAATTTCCGCTTCCCCCGCTGGATGGACATGGGGCCAAGCTCGCCGGTGTTGCACGGTAAGCAAGTTTTGGCACGCGGTAACATCTTTTGGCACAGAGAAAGACTTGTCCCGCTGCTTGGAAGTCGCTATATTCGCACCGCCGTAGTTGTCGGAGAAGGCTTGATGCGGATTCTGTGTTCCAGAACCAGCGGAGAGGCTCTTTGGAGTTGTTGAAGGTTGACACACAAGCCGATTTGACTCGTTCAGGCGTTCAGGGATGTTGCCTGGAACCGCATGTGGTCTGCATGGGGAGCGACGCCGGATGACTACTCCATACCATGCCCGGTTCTTTGCCCACGAGTTGAGTCGTCAGGGCGGCGAAGGGGTGGAACGACTGGCCCAGTCGCTCTTCGATGCCTGTGTAGACCTGAACCCGCACCAGATCGAAGCCGCTCTGTTCGCCATGCGCTCGCCGATCTCTAAAGGCGTTCTCCTGGCCGATGAGGTCGGTCTCGGTAAAACCATCGAGGCGGGACTGGCCATCTGCCAGCACTGGGCCGAACGCCGACGGCGGATTCTGGTCATCACCCCAGCCTCCATCCGCAAGCAGTGGGCCTTGGAGCTTGAGGACAAATTCCATCTGCCTTCCATCGTCCTCGACGCCAAGACCTGCCGCCAGATCGCCGGCGACGGCAACCCGAGCCCGTTCGTGCAGGACCGTATCGTGATCTGCTCGATGCACTTTGCCAGCAGCCGGGCAACCGAGATCAAGCCTGTCCAGTGGGATCTGGTCGTCATCGACGAAGCGCACAAGCTCCGCAACGCCTACCGACAGAGCAACAAGATAGGCCAGAATATCCGCTGGGCACTGGAAGATCGCCGCAAGGTCCTCGTGACCGCCACGCCGTTGCAGAACTCGCTGCTGGAACTCTACGGCCTGTCGTACATCATCGACGAGTATCTGTTCGGCGACCTGCCCTCGTACCGCACCAAGTACGTCAATGCCGGGGGCGACCTCGATGAACTCCGCGACCGGCTCAAGTCCTTCTGCACCCGAACGCTTCGCAACCAGGTGGTCGAGTACATCCAGTACACCGAACGCCGCCTCATTACCCGGCCGTTCGAGCCGACCGACCACGAGTACAAGCTCTATGAGGCCGTGTCCGACTTCCTCAAACGCGACGACACCTACGCTCTGCCGCACCGGCAGCGGCATCTGACCGCCCTGATCGTGCGCAAGTTGCTGGCATCCTCGTCACGGGCACTGGCCGGAACACTGGAGGTCATGCGGGACCGGCTCGTTGCCCTGCGGGATGATGCTAAGGCCGACCTGAGCCTCGTCGAGCGGATCATCGAGGACGAGGAGATCGAGGGGGAACTGCTGGACGAGTTCCTGAACGGCGGTGAGGAAGAAGCCGAGGGCCAGAGCGATCTTGCGACAGAAGAGCCGGACAAGGTCGACAGGCAGAAGCTCAACGCCGAGATCGACGAACTGACGCGATACATTCAGTGGGCAAACGGTATCGGCGTCGATACCAAGACCCGGGCGCTTCTGACAGCCGTCGAAATCGGCTTTTCCGAGATGGAGCGGATCGGGGCGGCCCGCCGGGTGGTAGTCTTCACCGAATCGCGACGGACGCAGCAGTTCCTGCGTGACTTCCTGGAGGCCAACGGGTACGCCGGACGGGTGATTCTCTTCAACGGGACCAACAGCGACGCCGAATCGACACGCATCTACGAGCAATGGCGCGAGGCCAACACAGAGAACGGCCGGGCGTCCGGCTCGCGGGCAATCGATGTTCGTACAGCGCTCATCGAGCACTTCCAGAATCATGGAGACATCCTGCTGGCGACGGAGGCCGGTGCGGAGGGCATCAACCTCCAATTCTGCTCGCTCGTCATCAACTACGACCTGCCCTGGAACCCTCAGCGGATCGAGCAGCGGATCGGACGCTGTCACCGCTACAACCAGAAGCACGATGTCGTCGTCATGAATTTCCTCAACGCCAGGAACGAGGCCGACCAGCGAGTCCATGAACTGCTGAAGGAGAAGTTCAACCTGTTCACCGGAATGTTCGGGGCTTCCGACGAGGTTCTCGGCAGCATCGAGTCCGGCGTGGACTTCGAGCGGCGCATCCTGGACATCTACCAGCAGTGCCGCACACCGGCCCAGATCGACGCCGCGTTCCAGGCCCTTCGCCGGGAACTGGACGAATCCATCACGGCGCGCATGCGGGAGACGCGGAAGCTCCTTCTGGAGCACTTCGACGAGGACGTGCACGCCCGGCTGCGTGTGAATCTGACCGGCGCAAAAGAGCAGCTCGACCGCGTAGGGCATATGTTCTGGGTTCTCACCCGCTTCATCCTGGACGGCAAGGCCCAATTCGACGATGAGGCATTTGCCTTCCATCTAATGGATTCGCCTGTGCCGGCGGCCCGGCCGGGCTTGTACCACATGATCTCCAAGGTGCGGGAGAACCTGCCCGGCGAGTTCCTCTATCGGCTGGGCCATCCGCTGGGCGAATACGTCATCCAGGCGGGCAAGACCTATCCGACGCCGGTGGCGAAGGTGGCCTTCGACATCTCGAACCATCCGGCGAGGATCACGGTGGTCGAGGCCCTCAAGGGCAAGTCCGGATGGCTCATCCTGCAACGGCTCGCCATCGACTCCTTCGAGCGAGAGGACCACCTGCTGTTCTCGGCCTTCGACGACGACGTCACGATGCTCGATCAGGAGACCTGCGAGAAGCTGTTCAATTGCCAGGGCAGGGTGCTCGATCCGCTCGACGTGCCGGCGGGCGAACGCCAGCGGCTGGCGGCCAATGCCGAGCGGCACGCCAGGGCCACGATCAACAAGTCGCTGGAACGCAACAGCCGGCACTTCAACGAGGCCCGCGAACAATTGGAGCGGTGGGCCGAGGATATGGTGCTGGCAGCCGAAAGGGAACTGCACGACACCAAGGAGCAGATCAAGGCCCTCAACCGCCAGGCCCGCCAAGCCCCAACCGTCGAGGAACAGCACCAGTTGCAGGAGAAGATCAAAGACCTGGAACAGAAGAAGCGCCGCCAGCGGCAACGCATCTTCGACGTCGAAGACGAGATCATGGCCAAGCGGGACAAGCTGATCGACGCCCTCGAACGGCGGATGCAGCAGAAGACGGAGACCGAAGTGCTTTTCACGATCCGATGGACCGTGACATAGGGAAGACGACATGCCGACCATACAGCAACAGAGAGACAAGCTCATCAACCTGCTGAAGGAGCTGTTCCAGCTTGACCAGCCGGACCTGGATTTCGGCTTCTACAGGATCATGCACGCCAAGGCCAAGGAGGTGACGGCCTTCCTGGAGAACGACCTGCTCAAGACGGTCGAGGAGAAGTTCGGCCAGAGCAACGCCGCCACCATCGCTCACCTCCAGAAGGCATACGACGACGCCGTAGCCCAGGCCAAATCGTTCGGGGCGGCCGACCCGGAACAGACCGAGCCCGTGAAGCGGGCCAAAGCCGCACTCGCGGCGGCCAAAGACACCTCGCGTGCCGAGGGGGAGGTCTACGACCACCTGTATCGTTTCTTCGAGCGGTACTACGACGCCGGCGATTTCATGTCGCGTCGGTATCTGAGCCGGGAGACATCGAGCAAGGCGGCCGCCTACGCCGTGCCCTACGATGGCTCGGAAGTCTATCTGCACTGGGCCAACAAGGACCAGTATTACATCAAGACTGCTGAATACTTCACGGACTTTACCTTCGACCCCGCCCAGGCCCCGGAGGTCCGGCAAGCCGAAGGGCTATTCATGGCCCCCAATCAGCCGCTCCGCGTGCATTTCCGCATCGTCTCGGCCACCGAGGGCGAACATGGCAACATCAAGGCCGGCAATGGGGCCAAACGCTTCTTCATCCTGCACAAGGACGATCCGATCTCTATCGAGAACGGCGATCTGGTCGTGCGCTTCGAATACCGGCCCGATCCTGAGAAAACGGGCCAGGAGGCGACTTGGCAAGCCAAGCGCAATGAGGAGGCGGTCGCAGCCATCCTGGAGGCTCTCGACAGACTGGATGACGCACGAGCCAGGGAATACTCGGCCGTTCTGAAAACGCCCGCGCCGACAGAGAAACGGGCGGATCGGCCCCTGTTGGCAAAGTACATTGCTCAGTATACCGCCCGCAATACGATGGACTACTTCATCCACAAGGACCTGGGCGGTTTTCTCCGGCGGGAACTGGACTTCTACATCAAGAACGAGGTGATGCGGCTGGACGACATCGAATCGGCCGATGCGCCGAAGGCCGAGCAGTACCTCGCACAGGTCAAGGTCCTGCGCCAGATCGCCGGCAAGCTGATCGACTTCCTCGCCCAACTGGAGAACTTCCAGAAGAAGCTCTGGCTCAAGAAGAAGTTTGTCGTCGAGACGAACTACTGCGTCACACTCGACCGCGTCCCGGAGGAACTGTACCCCGAAATTGCCGCCAACGACGCCCAGCGACAGGAATGGGTGAGGCTATTCGCCATCGACGAGATCAAGGCGGAGACTCTCGGCCAAGTGGCCTACAGCGAACCGCTGACTGTCGGCTTCTTAAAGGCCAATCCTCACCTTGTCCTGGACACGAAGCTCTTTCCGGAAACGTTCAAGATCACGCTGCTGGCTGTTGTAGAAGATATTGACGAGCAGACGGACGGAATCCTTGCATCTTCGGAGAACTTCCAAGCACTTGCGCTTTTGGGGGCGGAGTATCAGAGCCGTGTTCAGTGCGCGTACTCAGATCCACCGTACAATACGTCGGAGGAAACGTTTGTTTACAAGAATGAGTATAAACACTCGTCTTGGCTGTCAATGTTGCGTGATCGCCTGTTCCTCGTCAGGCGCTTGCTGGAAGACAAAGGCGCAACAATTGTGGCAATTGATGATATGGAGTTGTATCGTCTAAAGCTGACGATGGATGAGGTGTTTGGAGAGAACAACGGCCTGGGCACAGTTGTGGTGCAGAGCAATCCAAGAGGGCGTGGGATCAACAGCTACTTCGCAACATGCCATGACTACTACTTGTACTACGGTGACGAGGCTGGGCTCGTGCAGATTGTTGACCAGCCGCTCTCAGACGAACAAGCTGGCGGCTATCGTCATGCGGACGATACATCCGAGTTCAGGTTGCTGCCGTTTCGGAGGAGCGGTGGCTTATCAACACCAGATGAGAGGCCAAATTCAGAGTTCTCGATATACTACTCAAGGACGAAGAGGCAGATCATAGGAGTAGGAGGCCCAAGAACCGAGGCATATCCAGCCGCCTACAGACCTGGTAGCGTTCTGGTGCGTACCGAGAGCGACACGATTAAAGAGCTATCTGTAAAGGATTTCGAGAAAGTCACGGCCGGAGATGATGTGGCCGAGATAATGCCCGTTGATAGTGATGGCAGACGCCGTGTATGGCGGTGGTCAGATCGAGAGAAGATCATGGCCTGTGTGATCGACGGGGACTTCGTCGTCATTCAAAATGGGTCTGAGTACACCGTTCAACTTAAGGACCGTATAAAGGAAGGACGAAAACCAAAGACAATCTGGTCTGATTCAAAGTACGACGCCTCGTCGCACGGAACGAATTTGCTGAGCGATATGTTGGGAGAGAGACGCAGTTTCGGCTATCCAAAATCGTTGTTCTCGACACACGATGCTGTCCATGCGATTGTGGGGGCCAGCGAAAGAGCATTAGTCCTGGACCCGTTTGGGGGTTCGGGGACCACTGGCCACGCCGTCATCAATCTGAACCGCGAGGACGATGGAAGCCGCAAGTACATCCTTGTCGAAATGGGAGATTACTTCGACACGGTCCTTAAGCCGCGCATCCAGAAAGTCATCTACTCCAAGGGCTGGAAGGACGGCAAGCCGACGTGTCGCGACAGCGGCATCAGCCACATGTTCAAGTACATCCGTCTGGAGTCGTATGAGGACTGCCTGAACAACCTGGAGTTGAAGGACGACGCAGAGCGGGACAGAATCGTGGCCGGCAGCGCGGGTCTGCGAGAAGACTACATGCTGCATTACATGCTGGACGTGGAGACGAAGGGCTCGGTGAGTTTGCTGAACATCGACGGGTTCGCGGACCCGACCGCCTACAAGCTGAAGGTCAAGAAACCGGGCAGCGATGAATACGAGTGGAAGAACGTCGATCTGCCCGAGACGTTCAACTATCTCATCGGTTTGCGGGTCGAGCATATCGCCGCACCGCAGGCGTTCAGGGCCGAGTTCGACCGCGAGAAGGACCCCGACCTGCCCAAGGGGCAACTCGGCCGGCTCATGGTCAAGGGCCGGCTCAAGCAGGACCCGAACGGCCCCTGGTGGTTCCGCAAGGTCGAAGGCTGGGTCCCGAAGAACCCCCAGACGCCCAACGACGGCCGGCGGGAGAAGGTGTTGATCGTCTGGCGCAAGCTCACCGGGGACATCGAGCAGGACAATCTCGTGCTGGATGAGTGGTTCCGCAAGTACCAGATCAATCCACGGGCAAGCTACGATTATGACACGATCTACGTCAACGGCTCGAACAACCTGCCCAACCTCAAGCTCGAAAACGAGAACTGGCGGG
>CAZNSM010000090.1:0-9169 GCA_964575615.1 uncultured Pirellulales bacterium
GGTGCGCTCGGCGCGATGTCTGCGGCTGGCAGGCAGAAACATCTCGATCAGTCCGGCCAGCGGGTCGATCACCATCCAGACCAGGAACGTTGTTCCCAGCGTTCCCAGGGCGACGCCGAACAGGAACCGGCTCATCTGGCGGACGCCGGTCATCCCCAGGAGAGCCGCCAGGCCGCCCAGCAGAGGCGCCGAAACGTAGAGGCCCATGTAGTAGTCGCTGCTGGTCAGAGGGTGCTCCTGTTCGATGTGTCCGGATCGGGCGACTCCTCGCATCAAGGCGAAAAGGTAGAGGACGACTACCATGACGATCAGCAGCGCCGAGTGGCCCGAGAACGAGAAGATCGCCCACCAGCGGAATCCCGCCTGACGCATTGCCATCACCAGAAGATAGCCGACGCACAGGGTGAACCAGAGCATTCCGATCGCGTGAAGCCGGCTCAGTGTCTTCCTCGCCGTCATGGTCTGTTCTTCAACCTCCTCTGGTTCTGCTGACCGGCCCGCCATGGCGGGCCGATACCGCCGAAGCACACTCTCCTCTGCGACCATTACTCTCTCATGAGGCTCGCTCCGATTCAATACGTACAAACACGTATTCTCATCGTCCGAAACTCCCTCTCGGAGCCGGAACCGAACGTCCGCTCAGCCGGCCTGGACGTTGCCTTTGGGGCCGCCGTTTGGCAACGGCTGCGATCATTGATCGGCGAGCCAGCCGAGGATTCTGGTCACCAGATCCTGACGGGTTCCTTCGCGAACGATGACATACGGACATATGCCGAGAATGACAGTCCGGCGGCCGTTCGCCGTGGACCGGACACCGAAAATGGTGTCCTTGGCCTCGATCCAAAAGGTCATGCCGTTGTATTTCCTGAAGCCCTCCTGCTCGAAATGCATGATCGGGAAGACATTCGCCGGATCGATGATGCGGACCATGTTGACGTAGTACATCAACAGGCGGCCTTCGATATGACGTTCCAGGTCACCCGTGATCACATCCCATCGCTGACCCTCGATCCAGATGCTGTAGGTGGACCCTCGTGCCTCGAGGTTCCAGCCGATCCACTCCAGGCCGAAGTAGCTGAGGTTGTTGGGGGAGACCAGGCTGCCGATCACGCCGTCGCCGCAGATGAAGTGGTTGACATTGGTGGTGCTCTTGATGGCGTCGACTTCTTCGGAAGACAGGCCGTCGGAAGGACCTTTGTTCCAGATCACCACCTTGACATTCGTCAATTCCTCCTGGAAGGTCAGATAGGTACTCGGATCGAGAATCACGGTGTCAGCATACGCGGCGTGAGTGATGTAGGGCGCCATCGAGTAATCGGACCCCGTCTCGAGCAGCAGGTGCTCGATTTCCGTCGTGATTCCCGTAACCATTCGCGATCGGTTGACCGTCGGCGTCCCCTGCAACTGAAGAAGCACCTGGGCGTCTCCGACTCCGAGTGTGGACCCGATCTTCAAGGTCAGCGACATCTGCACGGAGGCGTTCGCGGCGACCACCAACTGGCCCGTGGCCGGATTGTTGCCGGACGCGACGAGCGTCGTGCTGCCGCTGGCAAATCGAGCCGACCAATCGGCGGGTGTCCTGTCGGTGGTCGACAGGGTCACGGTGTAGGTTTGTTGCTTGTTGGTGGCGTTCTTCAGGGTGTAGCTGTTGGCCAGATCCGAGCCGGCGGGGAGAGCTTTCGTTGCGGGAACATCGGAGTTGATGATCTTGTTCAGCAGCGTGCCGTCTTTGACGGCCACGGCGCTGTTGATGATTTCCTTGTTGTCCTGAGCATCCGCCTGGAGGATTCCAACGAAATACACATTGTCGATGTTCCAGCGTGTGTCGATCTGCGATTCGAATTCGTACTCGTAGAACGCGCCTGCATCGACGGAGGACGGAAGACCCCCGGCCAGGCCCCAGGGGCCGCCCAGCATGGCGCGCACCACGCTCATGTGATGGTATCCAACGATCTTTGTCGGTTCGGTGTAGTAGGGATTGTCTTCGTAGCCGGGACGGCCGGAGAGGTAGTTGGCCTGATCGTAGCCGGAACCGGTGCCCGTCACGTCATCTTCCACGATGTAAACGTTAAATCGCAGAGGGAAGTCCATGGATTCGACGATGTTCGCGAGAACGCGTATCTTCGCGGTGCGCGTGCTCCGGTTCAGCGTGTAGAAACAATCGACCTCCGCTTTGGCCTTCTGTTGCATCTGGAACTCGCAGCACGTCTTCCAGACGTCCCGACTCAAGAAGACTTCGCCGCCGAAATTCCGCCGGTTGATTGACGCCGTGGGGAATCCGGTCAGCCCAAGGGCCTCGCCGATCACCCACTGTTCCGCGATGGCCATGGCGTCGCCGTTGTGGAGCTTCGTGGCAATGACCTGATCGCCGTACAGGTCGACAATCTCATCGACCATCGCGCTTCCATCGGGACACCAGCCGCACCACGCTCCCGTGTGTTGTTCCAGCAGGACATTCTTGATTTGTGCCGTTGTTGCGACGGCCATTGCCGCGATCAGGGCCGTCGTCAGCACGAGAATTGGGCGCCTACCCATGATACACCTCCTTCTGATGCACAAATGAGCGGACGAAACCGTACGGTGAAATCGCGTGCTTTTTGTCACCCGACCTCCCGCGGCCCGGCAGGGTGACCCGTTCTTCGGCCGGGACGCGCAACGACAATGAGAGTCCTCATTGTCTCCGCCATATCATAGCGGACTGTGCGACTCCTTTTCTATTGGGGGAACTACGTATTTTGGGCCGGCTCGAAAGCCCTTCTCAAGGCATGGGGCAGACGCCTCCCGGGCACATCACCGGGGTGTAGCCCAATTCACCGAAGACGCCTCTCTGGACGCCGTGCAGGTCCTCATTCCCGGGCGAGAGGGCCAGTTCGGTGTGGCGGGCGGTCGACTGCCACAGGTTCATATCCATCTTGGCGACCTCGAGAGTGCGAGGGTCCTTCCACTTGCGGTACTCGCTATGGCCGTCGGCGAAGGAGAAATTCGTTCCATCGGCGTGGCGAACCGTGACCTGGTCCCACCATCGTTCATCGTCATAATAGACCGTCCAACTGTCGGGACTGAGCCGGCCCTCGTCCAGAAACACGATCTGCACACTGGCATTGCGGACCTGGCTGCGCTGTCTCTTGATTTGCCCCTGCGCGCCGGGAATGTGGTAGTAACCGTTCATGGAATCGGGGATGGCATAGGTTACCACCTCACCGCGGACGCCGGTCGGGCATTTGTACAGCTTGATGTTCGGACAGTAGCGATAGAGCAGCCCGTCCTCGATCCCCTGGATCCGCCGGTCTTCGGGGCTGTCAGCGCCCGGCCAGTAGACCCAGCAGGCTCCATCGCGGTTGTGGGCCCCCAGGGTGGTATTGCCGCTGACGATCCGGTCGTCGTTGTCGTCCGCGTAGAGGTTCCAGGCGACAGCCATCTGTTTGACGTTGCCCAGGCAGACCGCCCGCTTGCCTTGTTCTCTGATTCGATGCAGGACGGGCATGAGCAGGGCCATCAGAATGGCGATGACCGCGATGACGACGAGAAGCTCGATCAACGTGAAACCGTCCCTGCGGCCCATGTATCTTGCCCTTTCGTCTCGGCGGAGCCTCTCGCTTGGTGCGCACTTGCCTGCCGGGCGAACCCCGAAAGACTGGTCTGGCAGGTCTGTTTGGCTCTCCAACGGGCGCCGACGCACCCCCATCCGAGCTTTATTCGCCGCAAGTGTCAATTGTGGTGACTACTTATTTTCCCGGAGGCAGCCCCAGGTAGCGGGTCAAGTGCTGCCCGGAGAGGCGAATGGGCCGGCAGGAACGATCCTGGTCCGGCGGGAAGGACCCGGCCTGGTTCTCTCGTCAAACGGGTCGACCGAGGCAGTAGACGAAGACCGCCAGCAGGGCGCCGAGGGTCGGGCCGACGACGGGAACCCAGCTATAGGCCCAGTCGCTCGTTCCCTTGTTCCTGATCGGCACCAGTTGGTGTATCAGGCGCGGTCCCAGGTCGCGCGCCGGATTGATGGCGTAGCCGGTCGTGCCGCCGAGAGACAGCCCGATCCCCATCACCACCAGGGCGACGGGGATGGCGCCGAGGCAACCCATGCCCACCTTGATCTCTTCGGTCCCGGAGGTGAACGTCGGGCAGGAGGCGTACAGCACGGCCAGCAGCAGCACGAAGGTTCCGATCGCTTCGCACAAGACGTTCCGCAGGGGGTTGCGAATCGCCGGTCCCGTGGCGAAGGTGCCGAGGATCGTGGCCGGGTCGGTGCTGATGTCAAAGTGGTCTTTGTAGAACAGCCAGACGAGGAGCGCACCGGCCGCAGCACCGAGGAACTGGGCACCGAGGAACATTGGGACCTTGGCCACCACGAACTTCCCGGCCGCCGCCAAAGCGATCGTCACCGCAGGGTTGATGTGCGCGCCGCTGAACTCGCCGCTGATTGCGACCGCGACGAAGACGGCCAGTCCCCAGCCCATCGTGATCACGATCCAGCCGCCGGCGTTGCCCTTGGTGCCCTTGAGACACACGTTGGCGACGACGCCGTCGCCGAGCAGAACCAGAATCATCGTCCCCATGAATTCCGCTACAAATTCGCTCATACACAAGTCTCCAATTCGGTCCAACCGATTGGAATACTGGAATAGTGGAATACTGGAATAGTGGAATGTTGGAATATTGGGCGGCGCATCGGCGGCTCACTCATCATTCCGTTATTCCATCATTCCACCATTCCAACGTTCTTATTTGTCCCAATCCCGCACCCTGCCCACGGCCTTGTGCCAGTTCTTCAGAAGCTCGGTGCGCATCTGGGGCGCCAAGTGCGACTCGAACTGGGCCCCCTTCTTCCAGATCTTTCGGATCTCGGCCAGGTCCTTCCAGTACCCGACGGCCAGGCCCGCGAAGAACGCGGCGCCCATCGCGGTGGTCTCCAGCGTTTGGGGCCGGACGACTTTCACCCCCGTCAGTCCCGCCTGGAATTCCATCAGGCGGTCGTTGACCGATGCGCCGCCGTCGACGCGAAGCTCGGTGATCGGGATGCCCGCGTCGTCGGCCATCGCGTCGAGCACGTCCTTGGTCTGGAAGGCAATCGACTCGACGCAGGCCCGCGCGATGTGGGCACTGGTCGTTCCGCGCGTGATGCCGAAGATGGCGCCGCGGGCGTATTGGTCCCAATAGGGGGCCCCGAGTCCGGCGAACGCCGGAACCATGTACACCCCGCCGTTGTTCTCGACGGAATTGGCCAGCGCCTCGACTTGCTCGGATTTGTCGATGCAGTGCAGGCCATCCCGCAGCCATTGCACGACCGCGCCGGCGATGAAGATACTTCCCTCCAGGGCGTAGGTCACCTGGTCGCCCAGCTTCCAGGCGATGGTCGTCAGCAGGTTGTTCTTGGATCGCGTGGGCTTCTGCCCCGTGTTCATCATGATGAAGCAGCCGGTCCCGTAGGTGTTTTTGATCATGCCTTCGTCCGTGCACATCTGGCCGAACATGGCGGCCTGCTGGTCGCCCGCGATGCCGGCAATGGGGACATTGGGGGCGGGAAACGTGGTCGCGGTCACGCCGACCACCTCGCTACAGCTCTTGACCTCGGGAAGCATCGACGACGGGACGCCAAACAGCTCGCACAACTGGTCGTCCCATCTCTGATCGTGAATGTTGAACAGCAACGTCCGGCTGGCGTTCGAGATGTCGGTGACGTGGACGCGACCGTTGGTCAGCTTCCACACCAGCCACGAATCGACGGTGCCGAAGGCCAGCTCTCCCGCCTGGGCCCGCTGCCTGGCATCGGGGACTTGATCGAGAATCCAACGCACCTTCGTCGCGGAGAAATAGGCGTCGATGACCAGCCCGGTCTTCTGCTGAATCATTTCGGCGTGTCCCGCAGCCCGCAGTTCGTCGCAGAACCCCGAGGTTCGGCGGTCCTGCCAGACGATGGCGTTGTGAATCGGCTCGCCGGTGCGGCGGTCCCAGACAACGGCGGTCTCTCGCTGATTGGTGATCCCGATGGCGGCGATCTGCGCCGCGTCGAGGTTCATCCTGGCCATAGCCTCGGCCGCGACGCTGGCCTGGCTCGACCAGATCTCGTTCGGATTATGCTCGACCCAGCCGCTCTTGGGGAAGATCTGCTGGAATTCCTTCTGGGCCACCGAGCAGATCTTGCCCTGCCGGTCCACGATCAACGCGCGGGAGCTGGTGGTTCCCTGATCGAGCGCCAGGATGTACTTCGCTTCAGCCATGTAGCACCCTTCTTTTTTGTCGATGTACATGTGAATCCCGATGTGCATCGGGATTACGGCCAGCACGACCCCTTCCGAAAGGCCAAAGTAAACCACCTGCCATGTCCCCTGTCAAACATCGCTTCAATCATATTGTGCCCGCGAAGGCGTCCCAAGACGGGGATCGGTGTTCATCTCACCGACTGCATCGGGTATACTCACAGGCTGTTCGTGGTCTGCCCGTCAGGGCATACGGCGGGGGCGAAATGCGCTTCACCCCTGGAAGTCGGTAGACGCATAACACGGATCGGGAGGTCGTTCGACCTATGGAACGAGTTCGATTGGGACGAAGCGGGTTGTCGGTGTCGCCGGTTGCCTTTGGCACGTGGCAGTTGAGTCCTCGTTTCTGGGGCGAGGTGGACAAGAAGGAGATACTTGCGGCGGTCCGGCTGGCGTTTGACAAAGGGATCAACTTCTTCGACACCGCCGATGCCTACGGCGATGGGTACGGCGAGAGCATTCTCGGCGAGGCCATCCGCGATCTTCCGCGGGGCGAGATCGTCGTCTGCACGAAGGTGTACAACCACTTCAATCCGGACGGCTCGCGGTATCCCGATCTCAGCCGGGAGCACCTGATCGAACGGTGCGAGGCGTCGCTGAAGCGTCTGGGCGTCGAGAGGATCGATCTGTACCTCCTGCACTTCTACGACCTGATGACTCCGCTGGAGGAGGTGGCCGGCGTGCTCGATCAGTTGCGCGAACAAGGCAAGGTGCGCGCGATCGGCGTGAGCAATCATAGCGTCGAACAGGTACGGGCCCAGCGGCGCTTCGGGCCTTACGACGTCGTGCAGCCGCCGTACAGTCTGATCGATCCGGCCGGCGAAGACGACCTCTTGCCCTATTGCCAGGGGCAGGACCTTGGCGTGATGATCTACTCACCGATGCACAAGGGCCTGCTGACGGGCAAGTACCGTGGCGACGAGACGTTCGCGGATTTTCGCAAACATCATCCGGATTTTCAGGGGCAGCGATTCGGCGACCTGTGCCGGGCGGTCCAGTCGCTGTCGCCGATGGCCCGGCGGTACGGATTGACGCTGTATCAGTTGATTCTGGCGGCCACGCTCATGCACCCGGCGATCCACGTGGCGGTCTGCGGGTTCAAGAGTCCCGACCAGGTCGCCGAAGCCGCCGGTGCGATAGGTCGGCGGATCGAGCGGCCGGACGTATTCGCCATCCGCAAGACGCTTGGGCCCGCCGGCGCCAAGGTCATCGACGCCAGTGGCGCCCGCAAGTAGGGGCGAATCATCATTCGCCCCTGCCCAATGTCAAGGGAGAAGCGCAATCTATTGTGCATCGAGGGCCCAGATGATTGAAAAACTGACGTTGGTGGTCGCTGGTGTGTTCCTGTGGCAACCTCAAACGCTGCTGGGGAACGGCGCGTTCTCCAAGCCATCCCCAACTCCTGCGGAGTTGAGGCTGCCACCCGCCGCTGTTTGTAGTGTGCCCGTAAGGGCATACCCTGAGGATAACGCCTTACGGCGTCACTACAAGCTCGACCGCCATGCCCTGGTGACACGGCACAATGTCACGCTGACGCGCCCGGACCCGTTGACTGGGCTGAGCGTCGGCAACGGCCAGTTCGCGTTCACCACCGACATCACCGGGCTTCAGACCTTCCCCGAGTGCCACGAGCGAGGGACGCCGCTGTGTACGCAGTCGCAATGGGGCTGGCACACCTGTCCGCCTGCGGCGGACTACCGGCCGGCCGATGTGCTGGAGGAGTACGACGTGGCCGGACGTAAAGTGCCCTATGCCTCCGGGGCCAGCCCCTCCGGGGGCTACTTGCCGGCCGCAGAGTGGCTGCGTGCCAATCCGCACCGTCTGCACCTCGGCCGGATCGGCCTATTGCTCACGAAATCGAATAGTTCGGCCGTGAGCATTGAGGACTTGACCGAGACGATGCAGACCCTTGACTTGTGGGCCGGACTGCTGCGCAGCGAGTTCAAGGTGGAGGGCGAACCCGTCCGGGTTCTTACCGTCTGTCATCCGACGCGTGACATTTTGGCGGTTCGCGTCGAATCGCCCCTCGTCGAACAGGGTCGGCTGCGGGTCTCGCTGGCGTTTCCCTACGGCAATCCCGATTGGCGCAACGCCGCCGACTGGGACCATCCGGATCGCCATACGACGCAGGCGCAGATCGCCGGCTCTCAAGCCGACCTGACGCGTACCCTCGATGCGGATCGCTACTACGTCCGCGTGGTTGGATCACAGGGCACCCGAATCCGCAATACGGCGCCGCATCAATACGAAATGGACCGGCCGAAGAACGATTCGATGGAGGCGGTGTTCTCCTTCTCGCCCCAGCCGATTTCGGAATCTGTGCCGCCCTTCGAAGCGGTTCGGACGGCCGCGCGTGACTATTGGGAGCGTTTCTGGCAGAGCGGCGGGGCGATTGATTTCTCCCAGTGCACCGACCCGCGCGCCGCCGAGCTGGAGCGGAGGGTCGTGCTCTCGCAATACCTCATGGCGGTCAACTGCTCTGGCGACCGCCCGCCGCAGGAGACGGGCCTGGTCTACAACAGTTGGTTCGGCAAGTTTCACCTGGAGATGCACTGGTGGCACGCGGTGCACTTCGCGCTGTGGGACCGGTTGCCGTTGTTGGAGCGGAGCCTGTCGTGGTATCAGTCGATCCTGCCGGAGGCGCGGGCGACGGCACAGCTTCAAGGCTACGAAGGGGTTCGCTGGCCCAAGATGGCCTCGCCCGATGGACGCGACAGCCCCAGCAGCGTGGGCGTGTTCCTGATCTGGCAGCAGCCGCATCCGATCTACTACGCCGAGTTGTGCTACCGCGCCCACGGCGACCGCGCGACTCTCGAGCGATATCGTGACATCGTGTTCGAGACGGCCACCTTCATGGCATCGTATCCGGTGTGGGACGAGGCCGCCCAGCGCTACGTGCTGGGACCGGCGCTGAT
>CAZNSM010000090.1:9269-20419 GCA_964575615.1 uncultured Pirellulales bacterium
TCGGCCTGGCAGGCGGTGCGTCTGCCGCACGACTGGGCGATTGCAGGGCCGTTCAATCCGAGCGAGAACGGCTACGCGGGCAAACTGCCCTGGCGCGGTGTGGGGTGGTATCGTAAGACGTTCCGGCTCGACGGGGCCGACCAGGGCCGGCGGGTGTACCTCGACTTCGACGGCGTGATGGCCTTTCCCAAGGTGTACGTCAACGGACAACTGGCCGGCGAGTGGGATTACGGCTACATGTCATTTCGCGTCGATGCCACGCCGTACGTGAAGTTCGGCGAAATGAACGTCATTGCGGTCCAGGCCGATACACGCCCGCACGGCACGCGGTGGTATCCCGGCGCGGGGATTTATCGCAAGGTGACGATGACGATCTGCGAGCCGGTGCATCTGGCGCGCTGGGGCACGTACGTGACCACGCCGCAGGTGACGGACGCCTCGGCCATGGTTCGCGTGCGATCGACGGTGGACAATCACACGGATATCGAATCCAAAGTGACGATCGAGGTCATTCTGCTCGACCCGAAGGGCAAATCGGTCGCCTCCGGCAGGAGAGAAACCGGCGTGCCGGCCGGCGGCGCGACCGAAGTGGATCAAACGTTCACGATCAAGAACCCTCAGCGATGGGACGTCGAACACCCGCATCTCTACACCGTCAAGACCATCGTCCGCACCGAGAACGCCGTCACCGATATGGAGGACACGACGTTCGGCGTTCGGACGTTCGAATTCACAGCCGATGACGGATTCCATCTGAATGGTCGGCGGCTTCAGCTTTACGGCGTGAATCTGCACCACGACCACGGTCCGCTCGGCGCCGCCTTCTATCCGCGGGCCATGGAGCGCCAACTGGAGATCCTGCGCGAGATGGGCGTCAACGCCATTCGCACCAGTCACAATCCACCGGCGCCGGAACTGCTTCAGTTGTGCGATCGGATGGGATTCGTGGTCTGGGATGAGGCCTTCGACAAGTGGGACGGGACCGCCGGCCGGCAGCGCGGCGAGCCGCCTTTGGAGGAATTCGGCGAGAGGCAGCTTCGCAACATGGTAATGCGCGACCGGAACAGCCCGAGCGTGGTGGTCTGGTCGATCGGCAACGAGATCGGTGCCGGCCGCGAGGGCGTGACGCCGGAGCGCGTGAAGTTCATGAGCGATTTCGTTCGCAAGTACGACCCGACGCGTCCGGTCGGGATGGGCTGTCACATCCCGGGCATGGTCGACCAGCCCAATTTCGATGCACTGGATCTTACCGGCTGGAATTACTCCCGCAGATACGCCAACTACCGGCAGAAGTATCCCGACAAACCTATCGTTTACAGCGAATCGGCTTCCACCCTGAGCACACGCGGGTTCTATGACCTGCCGCTGCCGAACCGCAAGAACCAGTACTCCGATCGGCTCCAGGTCGATTCGTACGATCTGAACGCGGCGGACTGGTCGGACATTCCCGACGCCGAGTTCAAGCTCATGGCCGACGACCGCTTCGTCGCCGGCGAGTTCGTGTGGACCGGATTCGACTACCTCGGCGAGCCGACGCCGTTCAGCCAGGAGGCGCGCAGTTCCTATTTCGGCATCGTCGATCTGTGCGGCATGCCGAAGGACCGATTCTATCTGTATCGCAGCTACTGGCGGCCGGAGACGACCACCGTGCATATCCTGCCCCACTGGAACTGGCCGGATCGCGTCGGGCAGCTCGTCCCGGTGTTCGTCTACACCAACGGCGACTCGGCCGAGCTGTTTCTCAACGGCAAGTCGCTCGGACGCCGACAGAAAGGCGTGATCCCCGAACGACCGGCCAACTTCGCCAAGGGCAGGGCGGCGACCGCCAGCTCCAGTCAGGCCGATCACACGCCGGATAGCGCCAACGACGGCGCCCGAGACAGCCGCTGGACGGCTGCTTCCGCCGAAGCCGAGCAATGGTGGCAGGTCGATCTCGGGCAGGTCCAATCCATCAAATACCTCGCGATCGAATTCGAACGCGAGGAAAAGCTGTACGGCTACGAGATCAAGGTCTCGTCCGATGCTTCCGCCTGGGAGACAATCGTGACCAAACCGACCAGCCGCGAGCCGCGCTGGGGTGGGCCGAAGCAGGTCTTCCACAGCGTGGACACGCAGGCCCGGTACGTGCGGATCGAGTTCAACGAGACGCGCGAGAATGCGTGGGCCGCGGTCGCGGAGTTCGCCGCCTATCCGGAGCGCTGCGAGTCGGACTATTACGATGTCACCTATTCGTATCGTCTGCGTTGGAATGACGTCGTGTACGAGCCGGGCGAACTGAAGGCAGTGGCGTACAAGGCGGGTAAGAGAATCGGCGAAGCGGTGATGCGCACCGCAGGCGATCCGGCCAGGCTCCGTCTGACGCCCGACCGGACCCGGCTGGCCGCCAGCGGCGAGGACCTGGCGTATGTGCTGGTCGAGGCGCTCGATGGGAAGGGGACGCTTTGCCCTCTGGCCGATAACTTGGTTCAGTTTGAGATCAGCGGCCCGGCTGAAATCGCGGGGATCGGCAACGGCAATCCGCTCTCGCTCGAATCGTTCCAGGACGACAGTCATAGTCTATTCCACGGCAAGGCCATGCTGATTCTGCGCACGCTGGAGGGGCAGGACGGCCGGATTCGCGTCACTGCCCGCGCCGAAGGCCTCAAAGACGGCCGAGCGCAGCTACAGACTCGACGCTGAGAAAAGGAGGATATCAGGATGACGAATGCGAATCTCAGGGGCCGGTTGGGCTCCCCGGTGACAAGGGGGCTTGGATTCCTGGTTTTGTTGACGCTGCTGCTCTTGACCGAGACCGCTCCGGGGCTGGAGCAGCCCCTCAAAATCACCTTCCAGGGCCGGGTGTCGGAACACAAGTGGACACGGGAACAACTCGATCCGCAATGGCCTTCGGACTGGTCGCCATATGAGTATCTCGTCCTGGAGATGCGAACCACGTCGCCTCAGCGCTTCTCCCTGTGGGTCCACACTGCCGGCGGGAGGCGCCGCGTGATGTTCCAGCCGCTCGGGCAGAACATCTGGCTGCGCGCCTCGGTCCCGCTCCAGTATTTCCGAGGCAGAGACCAGCGGGGCAACGATCTGGCCTCGGCCAACAATCGGCGCTGGGACTCGTTCTGGCTTTCGACCTGGGGGCCGTTCGGCGATCTGAAGAATGTCGAGGCGCTCAGCGTGGTGATGGACTATCCTCTGAACGAGCCAATGCTCGAGATTCGGTCCATCGAGCTGTCGAAAGAAGACCAGGGCTCGAAGTTCCTGGAACCTGAGCCTTATGTCGATGAGTTTGGGCAATGGGCCCGCGGGAGCTGGCCGCGCAAAGTCGCCGGCCGCGAGCAGCTTCAGAAGGAACTGGAGCAGGAGCGTAGCGCGCTCGGTGGCAGCGACGAGTTTGGCTACTGCGAATACGGCGGTTACAAGGCCACAAAGGCCAAAGCTACCGGCTTCTTCCGTGTCGAGCAGATCGACGGCAGGTGGTGGTTTGTGGACCCCCACGGCCATTTGTTCCTGTCGACCGGATCGAATTGCATCAGCACCGGCGGGCGTCGCGGCGGCGATGAGGCTCCTGAGCCCGGACGCCATCTCGTCTCGCAGCGCATGAGCGCCTGGGGCTTCAACACTGTCGGCAACTGGTCGTGGTTTCGCGTTTCCGACGAGACCGACCGCAAGGTATATGTCGTGACGTTTCGAACCCCACGGGCGGAGCCGGCGTATCTGGGCATGCCCGACGTCTACTCGGAGGATTTCGCCCATCGCGCGGATGAGGCGGCCCGTCAGCAGTGCGCCTCGCTTAAGGACGATCCGTGGCTGCTCGGGTATTTCATCGGCAACGAGCCGGCGTGGCCGGACCGGGAGAGCGAGGTCGTGGACCTGTTCCTTCATGGACCGGACACTGCGACGAAAGCGAAGCTGCAGGCCTTTCTGGCCGCCGGCGATACGCCGCAGCGACGCGTGGAATTCGTCTATGGAATGTTCGAGAGGTACCTTTCGCTGATCGGCGATGCGATCAAGCGATACGACGCGAACCATCTGAATCTTGGCATTCGGTTCGGTGGCTCGCCTCCGGAAGGCGTCATGCGCCTCGGCAGGAGTTTCGACGTGTGCAGCATCAACGTGTACGATTACGAGCCGACGGCGCAGCTCAAACGCGTCTACGAAGCGACCGGCCGGCCGATCATGATCGGCGAGTTCCACTTCGGCGTGCCGGCCGACGGGCTCGGCGCGGGCCTGGTCCAGACCGCCGACCAGGTCGAGCGGGGCAAAGGCTATCGCTACTACGTCGAGCAGGCGGCGGCCCTGCCCTGCTTTGTGGGGGCGCACTGGTTCCAGTGGACCGACGAGCCGGTCCTCGGGCGGTTTGACGGCGAAAACTACAATATCGGCCTGGTCGATGTCACCAATCGTCCCTATGTCGAGCTGATCGAGGCCGCCAAAGCCACGCACAAGCGCCTGCCCGACGTGCACGCCGGCAAGGCGGCGCCCTTCGACGAAAGGCCCAAGGCCTCGGCGGCCGGGACGCCTCGCTCACCCTGGTAACCGGGAAAGGCGAGCTTTCCATTGCAGAAAGTTGGAGCCAGGTGAGTCCATGCGAAGATATCTGAGCTATGTGGTTCGAGTGCTTCTTGTCGCAGCGGTGGTGGCTGTCGTGTTCTACCGCGTCAAGATGTCGCCGATTCCCGTGACGGCCTTCACGGTCACACAGGGTCCCGTCGATGCCGAGGCCATGGGTACGGGGACCCTGACGGCGCACACCCGGGCAACGATCAGTCCGGAGATCCAGGGCCGCCTGGTCGAATTGACGGTGGATCAGAACGACGAGGTCGCCGAGGGGCAGCTCCTTGCCCGTCTGGACGATTCGGACCTGCGCGAGCAGCAGGCCATCGCCAAGGCTAATCTGGAGGCGGCGCGGGCCACCTACGACCGCGTCAAAGCCGAGCAGAAGCGGTCCGAGGCGGTCGTTGCCCAAGCGCGGCGCGAATACGATCGCCAGTTTCAACTCCAGGCCAAGCAGATTGCATCGGAGGCCGAGCTGGATAAGAGCCGCGAGCTTCTTCAGGTAGCCGAGGCGGAGGAGGCCAGGGCGATTGCCGCTGTGGTGGAAGCCCAGAAGCTGATTGTAGCCGCGGAACGGACCCTGGACTATCAGAATGCCAGACTGGCCGACGCGAACATTTACAGTCCCTTTGATGGGTTGATCGTACGGCGGGACCGCGACCTGGGCGATATTGTGGTTCCCGGCGCATCGGTGTTTCAGTTGATCTCGACCCAGGACCTGTGGGTCTCGGCCTGGGTGGATGAGTCTTTTCGGGCGGCCCTGCAGCCTGGACAGAAGGCGCGAATCGTCTTTCGCTCGGAGCCGGGAAGGGACTACGCCGGCTCGGTCATCCGGATCAGTCGTGAGGTGGACCCGGAGACACGCGAGTTTCTGGTCGATGTGGCGCCCGATCAGTTGCCGCAGGGGTGGGCGGTCGGGCAACGCGCGGAGGTTTTCATCCTGACCGGCCGCAGAGATAACGTGGTTCGGATCCCGGGCCGAATGATCCGCTGGCGGGACCATCAGGCCGGCGTATGGGTGAACGAAGACGGCAAGGCAAGTTGGCGAGCCCTCGAGCTGGGCATGACGGGCAGGGAGTTCACGGAGGTTGTCGGTGGCCTGGCCGAAAACGATACGGTGATTGCGGCGGCTGAATCCCACGCCAAGAAATTACAGCCGGGCAGGCGGGTGGTGAGCGCACCATGAATCTGGCGATCCGAGACGTCCGGCACAAACTCAGTCGCTTCCTGCTCACGGCGGTAGGCATCGGTCTGCTGCTCATGATTGTCACAGGAATGGCGGGAATCTACCAGGGCCTCAGTGAGGACGCGCTGAGCTTTCTGGAACGGACGAAGGCGGACTTCTGGGTGGTTCAGAAGGGAACGCGCGGACCGTTCGCGGAGATCTCCCGCGTACCATGGAATCTCGAGGATCGCGTCCATGCCGTCACCGGCGTGGCCACGGCACGGGCTTTCGTATCGCACACGATTCAGCGGGAATTCCGCGGGCGCCCTCTTCGCATCGTCGTACAGGGACTGGCGTGGCCGCGAGACGACGGCCGGACATTGCCGCTGATTGCCGGACGGGCGATAAGGCAGGCCCACTACGAGATGCTTGCCGACCGCTCGCTCGGTCTGCGTCTCGGCGACCGCATCCCGCTGGGCAAGGACGTCTACACTGTTGTGGGAATCGCGACCGGCATGGTCGGGCAGAGCGGCGACGGCATCGCGTTTTTCACGGTCTCGGATGCGATCGCCATCCAGTACGATACGCCAGGGGAGGCAATCCGCCTCGAACGCCAGACAAGGCGGTCCCGGCTGCTGAAGCAGGACTTGGGCAACACACAGCCAATCATGCTGGAGCGGGCGGCGGGTCCCGCGTCGGAGCTTCCGGCCCTGGGTACACAGAACGTCAGTGCGATCATGGTGAACATCTCGCCGGGAACCGACCCGGCACAGGTGGCCAGGGTCCTCTCCGGCTGGAGCGATGTGACGGTCTACACCAATGACGCGCAGCGGGACCTGCTGCTCAAGGCAATCGAACGCAATCGCAGACAGATTGGCATGTTCCGCACATTGCTTGTCATCATCTCCGCCATCATCATGGCGCTGATTCTCTACACCCTGACCCTGGACAAGATTCACGACATCGCCATGCTCAAGTTGATGGGTGCGCGGAACCGCGTCATCGTCGCACTGATCCTGCAGCAAGCCCTTCTGCTGGGGGCCATGGGCTATGGTCTGGCCTATGGGATCGGGCTTTGGGTCTTCCCTTTCTTTCCCCGGCGCGTGGCCGTCACCCAAGCGAACCTGGTGCAGCTTGGCGTTGTCGTTCTTGCGATCTCCATTCTCTCCAGCTTTCTGGGCATTTGGAAAGCGATGTCCATTCAACCGAACGAGATCCTGTCATGAGGACCACCATCCAATCCGACGCTTTTTCGGTCGAGGCCCGGTCGCTCACGAAGGTTTATGGCCGGGACAATACCGAGGTCGTGGCCATGCGCGACGTCTCGTTCCAGGTTTCGCGGGGGGAAGTGGTGGCTCTACTGGGGCCGAGCGGTGCGGGCAAATCGACGCTTCTGACCGCCATCGGGCTGATCAATCCGCCCACGGCCGGCGAGATTGCCATCGGTGGCTGCCCGGTGATGAGCGGGCCCAGAGCGCTGGTCGACATCCGCGCGTTTCGCCGGAAGCATCTGGGGTTCGTGTTCCAGAAGGCGAATCTCATTCCATTCCTCACCGCCCTCGAGAATGTGCAGGTGGCGATGGAGATCAATGACGCCCCTGCCCGCAAGGCCCGCAAGCGTGCGATGGAGTTGCTGGAGTACCTCGGTGTCGCCGACCGCTGCCGCAATCTGCCTTCGATGCTTTCCGGCGGCCAGCAGCAACGCGTGGCGGTGGCCCGCGCGCTGGCGAACGATCCGAGTCTGATCCTGGCCGATGAGCCGACCGCGGCGCTCGACAGCCATCGTGGGCGTCAGGTGATGGAGTTGTTCCGGATGGTCGCGCACGAGCAGAAGGCCGGCGTCATCGTCGTAACGCACGACCATCGGGCACTGGACGTCTTCGATCGGATCCTCGAAATGGAGGATGGGGTTCTGCGATCGTCCACGCTGGCAACATGAAGGATGTTCATAACAGGAGACCGCTTGTCATGAACAGGAATCTCCCGGTGCTCTTCTCGTTGGTTGGCGCCGTTGCGTCGCTTGCCATGGCGCAAGATCCGCCGGCGCGGCGCGGCTTGGGCGGCAGCGGATCGCCGGCGAACAACGAGCGGGGATTGCGCGAGCTGATGGCCGAGGAGATCCCGCCCAACCTGAACTTCTACGCCATGGACCCGCTCTACGACCCGAATGCGAAACTGGGCTGGGCCTCGCAGCGGATCGAGGAGAAACTCGACCGTGGCATGCTCGCTCTGCCGATGGGCGAAGGCCGCGTCTATCTCGGCTGGCGATTGCTCGAGACCGACCCGGACCCGATCGCTTTCAACGTCTATCGTTCGAGCGCCGGCGGCGAGCCGGTGAAACTGAACGCCCAGCCGATTCGCAAGACTACGGATTTCATCGATGCCGATGCGCCCCTGGATCGGCCGAACGCCTGGTGGGTCGTGCCGGTGGTGGTTGGCTCGGAGCGGGCGTCGTCGACGCGGGCCGAGCTTGGGGCCAACGCTCCGGCCCAGCAGTACAAGGCGATCAAGCTCAAAGACGATGTTCGCGGCGTCTCCATCGTCGGCATCGGCGACTTGAATGGTGACGGCGTCTACGACTTTGTCGTCAAACATCCCGCCGGAGGAAAGGACCCGGGCCGCGTCGGTCCCAACCGGGGCTCGTACAAGTACGACGGCTACGACGGCGCGACGGGCGAATTCCTGTGGCGGATCGACCTGGGCTGGAACGTGGACATGGGGATCTGGTGGACGCCCATGGTGGTGCGCGACCTCGACGGCGACAACAAAGCGGAGGTCTGCGTGCGGACCGCGCCGTATGCGGCGGATGCTGACGAGATGTTCCCCAGCGGCAGGACCGGATTCATCCTGGAGGGCCCGGAGTACCTGGCTGTCTACGATGGCGCCACCGGCGCCGTGATCGACAAGGTCGACTGGATCGAGCGGGGCAGAGTCCAGGACTGGGGCGACAACACCGGCAATCGCTCCAGTCGTCACATGATGGGCGTGGCCTATCTGGACGGCAAGACCCCGGCGGTCCTGGCGGTTCGCGGCATCTACGGCATGATGAAAATCGACGCCTGGGTGCTCAAGGACAGGAAGCTTCAGAAGGTCTGGCGCTGGACCAACGAGCGGGCTCCCTTCATGTACCAGGGGCAGGGCCAGCACAGCATCAAGACCGGCGACATCGACGGCGACGGCTGCGATGAAATCCTCGCCGGCTCGATTGCGATCGACAACGACGGTCGCACGCTCTGGGGCACGGGATACGGACACGGTGACCGTTTCTATCTCGGTGACATCGATCCGGCTCGGCCCGGTCTGGAGGTCTGGTATATCTTCGAAGAGCCGCACCCGCACAACGGAGCCAGTCTGTGGGACGCGCGGACCGGGAACTTGATCTTCGGGATTCCCGAATCGAACCGCGATAACGAGCTGGGCTCGGCTATCGCCGGCGACATCGATCCGGCCTATCCGGGCATGGAGTGCGCCGGCGGCCGGCACTTCTACACGGCGCAGGGCCGCAAGATCGACGGGCCCGTGCCCCCTCAGAACTTCCTCGTCTGGTGGGATGCCGATGCGTTGCGCGAGATTCTCGCCTGGCGAGGCGTGTCCAAGTGGAAGGGCGATTCGCTGACGGACATCCGAGGCGGCGTCCAGCAGATCGCCGATATCCTGGGCGACTGGCGAGAGGAGATCGTCACGTATGTCGATGGCGAGCTGCGCATCTACAGCACGATGATTCCCGCGACGGACCGCCGCGTGTGCCTGATGCAGGACCCGCTGTACCGCAACGACGTGACGCACCGGTCGATGGGCTACGCGCATTATCCCATGACCAGCTACTACCTGGGAAGCCATTGAGGTGGCAAAGTGACAGTATGACGATGCGACCAATGTACATAAGAGCAATGTGGGTAGTTGTCGCTCTGATGATTCTGGCTCCGACGGTGCAGGCCCAACGCCAGATGGAGCGGCTCGACCGCGGCCTGGTTGCCGTCCAGCGGAGCGATGGGACGGTCTACATCGGATGGCGCATGCTGGGGACTGAACCCGACTCCATCGCGTTCAACGTCTACCGGAATGGCGCCCGCGCGAACGAGACGCCGATCACGGATTCGACGAACTTCGTGGACGAGCGAGGCTCCGCCGATGGGGTGTATACGGTCTGCACGCTTATCGATGGCATGGAGGCAACGCCCTCGAGGCCGGCCACGGTCTGGAAGCAGAACTATCTGACCATTCCTCTTCGGACGCCGGACGGATACCGTCCGAACGATGCGTCCGTCGGCGATCTCGACGGGGACGGCGCATACGAGATCGTGCTGCATCAGGCGGGACGCAGTCGGGACAATGCCTTTCGCGGCGTGACGGATCCGCCCATCCTCGAAGCCTATCGGTTGGACGGGACGTTTCTTTGGCGAATCAATCTCGGCCGGAACATCCGCGAGGGGGCCCATTACACCCAGTTCATGGTCTACGATCTCGACGGCGACGGCAGAGCGGAGGTCGCGTGCAAGACCGCCGACGGCACGGTCGATGGAGTCGGCAAGATCATCGGCGACCCGAACGCCAACTGGGTCAACCCCGACGGGAAGATTCTCGATGGCCCGGAGTTCTTCACGGTCTTCGACGGGCAAACGGGCGCTGCCCTGGCGACCGCCGCCTACATTCCGCCCCGAGGCGACATCGGCGGCTGGGGTGGCGTCGGCGGCAACGGCAGCAACGACCACAGCGGCAATCGCGTAGATCGCATGCTGGCCTGCGTCGCGTATCTGGATGGGACCCGGCCGAGCGTGGTGATGTGCCGGGGCTACTACGGCCGGTCCGTACTGGCCGCCTGGGACTACAGAGACGGCAGGCTCACCTCGCGATGGGTCTTCGATTCGGCGAAGCCCGGACTGGAGAAGTACTCGGGCCAGGGCAACCACAACCTGACCGTCGCGGACGTAGATGCAGACGGCAGGGACGAAATCGTCTACGGATCGATGTGCGTGGACGACGACGGCACCGGCCTGTATTCGACGGACCTGCGACATGGGGACGCCCTGCACGTCAGCGATCTGGACCCGGCCAGAGGCGGACTCGAAGTGTGGGGCATCCACGAGAACGAAGTTGTGATGCCGGGATACGAGAACGGGTTCGGCGCCGCCATGTTCGACGCCGGGACCGGCGAGATTCTCTGGGGCAAGGACCCAGGGCGTGACGTCGGTCGAGGCGTTGCGGCCGACATCGACCCCAGGTATCCGGGCGCCGAATGTTGGTGGAGCAGTCCGTCCGTGCTCTGTACGGCCAAGGGGCAGGAGATCGGATCTCGGCCTCGTTCGCAAAACTTCGTCCTCTGGTGGGACGGCGACCTGCTCCGTGAGACTCTCGACGGCATTCGCATCGCCAAGTGGGATTGGGAAAGCGGCGCGGAAATCCCGTTGATGACCGCCGAGGGCTGCTCGTCGAACAACGG
>CAZNSM010000091.1:0-20141 GCA_964575615.1 uncultured Pirellulales bacterium
AGCCACTTCTATACCATCAGCGAGACCGAGAAGAACAAGCTGCTCCGCGAGTACAGGAAGATATGGACCTTCGAGGGGATCGGTTTCTATGCGTATCCGGAGGGGCGCCAGCCCTACGGGACCCGGCCGGTCTATCGATTCTGGAGCGATGTCAAGTCGGCCCATTTCTATACGATCAGCGAGTCGGAGAGAGACAAGTTTCTCAAAGACCATCGTGGCATTTACATCTATGAGGGAATCGCCTTCTACGTCTATGAGTGAGGTTTTGCGATCCTGACCGAAATCGGGATTGACCGGTGTGCAGAAAAAGTGAAAGGGGCTGCAATCCGTGGATTGCAGCCCCTTGAACATATGTCGGTTGCCTGCTCTGGTCGTCCGACTATTCCGCCGAGGCGGCTTTGCCGAAGGCGATGTCGTCGATGTAGATCAGGCCCGCGCCGCCCGCGGCCGGATTGTCACGGTTGCCGATGCCGATGTCCATCGCGGAGACCCTGCCGAGGTCGATGCCCGCGAGGTCGTCGAACGAAATCTGCCACTGGTTCCAGCCGGCCAGAAGGGTCGCCACCTCGCCGGACGGATGATATACCGTCTTCTTCTTGCCGGCGGCGTCCTTGACGGCGACATAGAGTCTATCGGAGGAGTTGCCCTCCGGCTGCGCGGGACCAATCGTCTCGACTGTCCACCCGCCACTGACGTTTCCGGTTGTCTGTACGCCGGAGAACTCGACTGTCGTCAAGACGCCCGCGCTGTGACTGCATGCCGCCAGACCGACATAAACATCGGCAGCCATGGTGATCGTCTGCGGGTTCCAGGACATCGCCGTCCAGTTCTGGCCGTCGGTCGAGTAATAGCCGTTGAACGTGCTGCCGCTGCGTTCGAGTTTGATCCAGGCAGGCTCGCGCAGGGCGATCTGTTCCGGCGTGGCGACCGAGGTGTCGCTTGTGGCGGCTTCATTGATGGCCAGCCTCCCCTGGTAGCGAACCCCGTTGCTGCCGGTCATATACACCGCGGCGAACGGAGCGCCCGGGGCCAGGCTTGCGCGAATCATCACGCCGGTCTTGACCCAGGGGTCGGTGTCAACCACACGCTCGACACGCGCGACGATCGAGCCGTTTCCGTTGAGCCGCTTGTAAGCGAAGCGGAACTCATCGGCCGCCTCCCAGATGTCCACGCCGGCCGCACCCATGATGATTTGGCCCGATGCCAGCTCCGCGAAGGCGCTCGGGCGTCCCTGGAAGTGGACGATCAGAGTGTTGGCGCCGTGGACGGTCCAGTCCTGGGGTGCGTCAAAGACGCGCTGCGTCTCAGAGTACCAGGGCGAACCGGCATTGTCGTAGGCCAGCGGCATCGACTGCTTGCCGCCATGGACGATGGTCTTCTCTGCGAACGGAGCATTGAGGTAGCCCACCGTTGAGCCGGTCTCGTTGACCCAGCCGTCCAGCCAGGTGTCGAAGATTGTCGTGCCGGCGTCGACGTCGTCGGTGTAGCTTTCGAAGTCGTCCACGGTGGCATGAGGCTTCGTGGAGAAGCTCCAGAGATCGCCTTCCCATGCGGATGGACTGGCCGCTTCGTTGACCTCCACGACCTTCCAGTAGTATGTGGTTCCGAAGTCCAGCGCGCCGGGGTCGCATCTGGCGACCTCGACTGTATCGATCAGGGCTGTCCCGCCGGCGACGGCATCCAGGTCGCTGCCGAAGTAGACTTTGTGAGAGGCCGCCTCCCGGCCCGTCCGCCAGGCGAGGACGACGTCGGGGTTCACGTCGGTCAGGCCGTTGGCCGGCTGCGGCTGACGCGGGTGGGCGGGAACGTAGTAGAAGCGGACCTCGCTGAGGCCGTACTGCGCGACCAGGCCGCCCCAGTTGCTGCCGGGCGTCAGCCGGATGTACTTGGCTGCGATGCCCGCCAGGTCCACGGTCGTGTTGTGCGCGTAGCCCGCGCTGGCCGGCGCCTTGGCGAACTGAACGTCGCCCAGGACCGTCCATTCCGCGCCGTCCGTGGAGTACTCGATCGTGACGTCCTTGAACCCATAGCCGATGACGGCCTCGAATATCACGTTATAGTTCCAGACCCATAGCTCCTGGAGTTTGTAGACTCGGTCGAACTCATACTGGATCCAGACGGGTCCGGCCTGCTGCGAATCGACGAGCCACATGTCCTCCTGGTCCGCCGAGTGCAGATCGTCGGCGTCCAGTCCGGAGCCGTTGATGGTGTTCTCGGGCCTGTAATCGGCCTGAAAGCCGGAAGCCGACACCGTGACATTCCGGATCGGGTAGACGAATGGCTCAGTGGTGAATCTCCAGACGCCGCCTTTGATGATGGCGCTCTCCGGGGCCGCGCCGATCTCGTCAACGCGCCAGTAGTAGGTCGTCTCCAGAGCGAGCGGGCCGGCCAATTCGTACGTCGTGGCCGTTTGGCTCTGGCTGACCAGCACCCCGAGGGGGTTGGCTCGGGTAGCGGAGTTCACGTCGTCGAACACCGTTCCAAAGTACACATCATGCGCCACGATGGACGGTCCGGGATTCCACGCCAGGGTGACCTCCCGCGGCACGTCCACCGCGCCGTCGGAAGGGCTGGGGACGGTGGCGTACGCCGGGATGCCGCGCGGGTTCTCGGCAGGGCCGTCGCCGGTCGGGACATAGTCCGGGTTGGTCGTCAGGACGATCTTGTCGACAATCAGCCCATCCTCTCGCATCCAGAGGTTAAACGTGTGGATGCCGACGCTCGTGACCTCGAAGGTGGATCGCGGACCGTCCATGGAGCTGTTGGACCACGTGTAGTTGAGGTTCCAGCCCTGCATTCGGTCGCACGTGTCGATCTCCTCGCCGTCCAGGCCGGTGTGGCAGGAGTCGTCGCCTCCGCCGTTGCCCCAGCCGCGAATCCAGACGTAGTGCGTGCCCGTCTTGACGAAGCTGATCTGATAGTCCAGTCGGGGGCTCGTGGCGGCATAGCCCTCGTTGATCTGGGCCAGGCCGGTGACCTGCATGCCGGCGACGCCCGTGAAGCCGCCGGTCGGTCCGACCTGTTTCCATTGGGCGTTGCTCTGCATGACGTTCTCGTCGAAATGCTCGGCTTCCACCGACACGATTCCGTCGATTCCTCCGTCCTGCTGGAGCGGCGCCGCGCCCGCCTGACGGCAGACAAGTCCCAGTGCCAAGGCCACCAGGCCCACGTAAACCAGTGCCTTACTCATCAATATCCTCCTTCACCAGGGATCAAAGGTCCTTACACAATCACATGGACGTCGCGCCCAGCCTATGGCTCGGCGGTCGCCGGCCTTCCGAAGCCGATGTCGTCGATGTAGACGATCCCGGCGCCGCCGGGAGCCGGGCTGGTGCGGTTTCCGACGCCGAGAGCGATCGTCTCGACTCGGCTCGGATTGACACCGGCGAACTCGGTCAGCGGGATCTCCCATGCGGCCCACTCGGTCGCCAGGATCGCGTCAGGGTCGACATGGCTGACGGTCGCGGTATGGCCGGCGCTGTCCTCGAGCGTAACGTAGAGGTTCTGCGGCGTATTCGTCGCGTCCCCCTGGAAGTACAGTCGCAGGGTATCGGCGCCATAGGCCGTCCAGTCCTGGGACGCGTCGAAGGTTCGCTGGGCCTCGGAGTACCAGGGCGATTCGCTGTTGTCGTAGGCCAGAGGCATCGACTGGGAACCGCTATGGACGATCGTCCTCTCGGCAAAGGGCGCATTGAGATAGCCCACGGTTGAGCCGGTGTTGTTGACCCAGCCATCGAGCCATGTGTCGAAAATCGTCGTGCCGGCGTCAATGTCGTCCGTGTAGCTCTCAAAGCCGTCGATCGTCTCGAACTCCTTCGTTAAGAAGCTCCAGAGGTCGCCTCGCCAGGAGGTCACGGCCTGAGCCTCGTTGACTTCGTCGACTCTCCAGTAATACGTGGTCCCGAATTCGAGGCCCTGTGGCGCGATGCTGTCCTGAGCCACCGTGTCGATCAGGGACAAGGTCTGCGGATCGGCGCCGAGATAGACATCGTGGACGCCGGCGGTACGGCCGGCGCGCCATCGCAGGGTGACGTCCGGCGCCACCTCGGTCTGGCCGTTGGCCGGCTGAGGCTGCCGCGCGAAGGCGGGAATGTAGAGGAATCGCACCTCGCTGAGACCGTAGTATCCGAGGAGGCCCCATCCGCTGTTGACGGT
This sequence comes from uncultured Pirellulales bacterium, assembly GCA_964575615.1. GTDB lineage: Bacteria > Planctomycetota > Phycisphaerae > Sedimentisphaerales > Anaerobacaceae > Anaerobaca. Next base: position 4,156 of record CAZNSM010000091.1, read on the forward strand.
CACCCGGACGAATCTGGCGGCTGCCCCGTTCAGATCGATGGTGGTGTTGTGAGCGTAGTCCGGCTTGGCGGTGGCCTTGGCGAATTCGACCTCGCCGAAGAGCGTCCAGTTCACTCCGTCGGCAGAATAGTCGATCGTCACGAGCTTGAGGCCGTATCCAAGCACGGCCTCGAACAGGACATTGTAGTTCCAGACCCACAATTCGTGCAACGGATAGACCCGGTCGAACTCGTACTGAATCCATATCGGGTCGTCGCCGCCGGGCGAGGCCAGCCACATGTCGGTTGCCTCGATCGAATGCTGATCCATGTCGTTCAGTCCGGAGCCGTTGATTGTGTTGTCTGGCCCCAGTCCGGCATCCGAGGTGGCGTTGGTGGTGACGACGATGCTCTCGATTGCATAGGCCAGAGGCTCGACCGAGAAGCTCCAGACCTGGCCCTTGAAGATCGTGGCGTCGGGCGTCGCGTTGACTTCGTCGATGCGCCAGTAGTAAGTCCCGCCGAGTTCGAGCCGGCCCGGCTCGTACGTGTTGGCGTCCTGTCCCTGACTGACGAGCACGCCTCTCGGGTCGGTGCGGCTGGCGTCGTTGACGTCAGCGAAGACCGTTCCGAGGTAGACGTCGTGTGCGCCTGCGAACCCTCCCGGCGTCCAGCTCAGGTCGGCCTCGCAATAGACGTCGGCGGCGCCATCTTCGGGAAACGGATTTCGGGCCGCCGAGGCGCGGCCGCCGATGTCGAACACCAGCAGCGTGCCGCCCTCGGCCCCCATCTCGACGGTGCGGACGATCGCATTGCCGCCCGCGGCCGGGGCGAACAGAAAGGCGACGAATCCGTTGGTGTCGCTGTTGAGGAACTCCGCCAGCGCCTCGCTGGTTTCGGTGGCCGCTCTGGTCGCCCGGGCGGGGGCCGGAAAGGTCAGCAGCACGCCGGTCAGGTCCGCCGGATCGAGCTCCACGGCGGCATCGACTGCCGGCATCGGGTCGTTCATGACCCCTGGCGCAGCGCTCCATGTCAGCGCTCCGGCAACGAGCGCCTCCTGGCTTTCGATGACCCCATAGACGTTGATCTCTCCGGTGTCGTGGCCGTAGTTGCTGAAGCTGACGTTCGAGAAGAAGGCGCCCTGCGCCTTGGCGTCGGAGAGGTCGTACGTCAGGTATCCGACGCGGCGTCGGCCCGCGATATCGCGAACGTGCATCCCCGAACCGGTCTCATGGCTGGTGGTGGGGCCCTCCGTGCCGTCGTTGCTGACGTACGTGTCGTAGGTCGGCAGCAGTTCAAAATGGACGGCCTCGACGGCCTGCGATACGACCAGCAGCGCCGCGATTGCCGTCGCGTAAGTCAGTTTCCTGATCATGCTGTAGCCCTCCTTTTCACAAGACCACGGTCGATTCGGACTCTGCGTCCCGACGGATCTCAGGACGGAATATCACAAGTTTCAACGAGCGCGCGGACTCGGCTCTGCCGGCCGTTGCGCTAAGCCCGGATTGTGCAGCGATGGAAATCGAGCAGACTACTCGTCACTGAGAGCTTCCTTCTCCGAAAAATCCAGACATGCTACCTTCCCACGGCTGGGATGCAGTATGACGAGCCCTGCTCCAGGCACTTGGCGCCCACACGAGTCCCAACCCTTCACAGCAGACATGATACCACGTCCGTGGGCGGCCGGTCAACCCCTATCGCGGCCGTCGCACCTGCGAGTCAGGCTTGTCGCGGGATCGCGATCAGGTTACACTGAAGCGACTTTCGCCGGGACCACCTCGGTTCGGGCAGTAGAAACGCACCCGTGTGAAGGAGGCTGAAGCGATGGACGGCAGCGACGCAGTATCACGGCGGGATTTGCTGGGGATGTCTCTGGCGGGGATGGCCTCGCTGTATCTGGGCTCACGGGCCTCGGGCGGGGCTCGCGGCGGTCTGCGGCTGGGCGGGCCGGTGTTCGAGAAATATCAGGATCCCGATGGGTGGGTCCGGGCGGTCAAGAAGCTGGGGTACAGCGCCGCGTACTGCCCTGTGGGCGCTGAGGCCGGCGACGACGTGGTGAAGGCCTACGAACGGGCGGCTCAGAAGGCGGACCTCATCATTGCGGAAGTGGGGGCCTGGAGCAACCCGATCAGTCCCGATGACCAGAAGCGTAAGGCCGCGTTGGAGAAATGCCGTCAGCAACTGGCTCTGGCGGACCGAATCGGAGCCCGCTGCTGTGTGAACATCACCGGCTCGCGCGGGACGCAGTGGGACGGCCCGGCGGCCGAGAACTTCACGCAAGAGACGTTCGACATGATCGTCCAGACGACGCGCGGGATCATCGACGACGTCAAGCCCACGCGGACGTGGTTCGCCCTGGAGACGATGCCCTGGGCCTATCCGGACTCGGCGGATTCCTACGTTCGTCTGATCCAGGCGATCGATCGCGAACGTTTCGCGGCGCATCTGGACCCGGTGAATCTTGTGTGCAGTCCGCAGCGATACTATGGCAGCGGCAAGCTCATCGTCGAGTGCTTCGAGAAGCTCGGGCCTTACATCAAGAGCTGTCATGCCAAGGACATCGTTCTGCACCCGAAACTGACGACCCATCTCGACGAGGTGCGTCCGGGCCAGGGTGGGCTTGACTATGCGACGTTCCTGCGCGAGCTGAACAAGCTGCCCGGCGTGCCTCTGATGCTCGAACACCTTCCGAACGCCGAGGAATACGAGCAGGCGGCGTCGCACATTCGGTCGGTCGCGCGAGAGCTGGGGTTGTCGTTCGCCTGATCTGGTGACATCATTCCGCCGGTCGGCTGCCGCGATGGACGGCGCGTCGGCCGTAGCGGTCGCGAATCGCGTCCATGGCCCGGTCGAGCCTCTGGAGCTTCTCCGCCTCCGGATCGGTGAACAGCGTGGCCTGGCCCGCCCCCTCCGGTTCGAGGCCCGCGGCGCCGAATCCCAACAGGCGAAGCGCGCCCGGTGCGCTTCGTTGCCATTGTCCGAACACGCGCTCGGCCGTGGTCCACAGGATTTGCGTCAGGTTCGTGGCCTCGCGAAGTGTCTCGCTTCGCGTCACCGTGCGGAAATCCCCATAGCGCAACTTCAGTGTCACGGTCCGGGCCTTCAGCCGGCGGCGGCGCAGCCGCTGCGCAACCTCTTCCACCTGTTCGAGGAGGACCGCGAGCAGGATCGCGCTATCGCTGATGTCTGTGGCGAAGGTCTGCTCGCTCGAAAGGCTCTTGGCCTGTCGGGCCGCTTCGACCTCGCTGTCGTCTTCCCCCCGCGCCAGCCTCAGTAGTTCGGCCGCGTCGTTGCCCACGATGCTCCGTAGCTCGATTTCGGATGCGGCGCGAAGGTCGGCGATGGTGCGAATTCCTCGCGAATGCAGGGCTTTCTCCGTCACCTTGCCCACGCCCCAGATGCGCCCCACGCCGAGCGGATCGAGGACCTCCTGCTTGTTGTGTTCCGTGATGACGACGAAGCCGTCGGGTTTCTTCAGGTCGGAGGCGAGCTTGGCGAGGAACTTGTTCGGCGCCACGCCGACGGAGGCGGTCAGTTGCGTCTGGGAGAGGATCTGCTCCTTGATGCTGCGTCCGATCCGCTCGGCCGACCCGAACAGATTGGTGCTGGCGGTCACGTCGAGGAAGGCCTCATCGAGCGAGATCGGCTCGACCAGCGGCGTGTACCGCTCGAAGATCGATTGAATCTCGTGTGAGACCTCCGCGTACCGCTCCATGCGGACGGGCAGGAGGATGGCGTGCGGACAACGCCGCAGCGCCTGCGCCGTCGGCATGGCGCTGTGGACGCCGAACTTGCGGGCCTCGTACGAAGCGGCGCTGACCACGCCACGGGCCTTCGGGTTGCCTGCGACGATGACGGCCTTGCCTCGCAGCTCGGGTCGATCGCGCTGCTCCACGGACGCATAGAAGGCGTCCATGTCCACGTGAATGATCTGACGGGTCCGTTGGGTATCCATGTGCTTGACTCTTTCCGAAGACCATTCTACCAGTCCGACGACCGGGAGCAACGTCTTTGACAGAAGCAAGGCGTGCATGATATGCTCGGCCCTCGACGATCGCAGCGCGCACGATTTCGTAGTAAGGACAGCTCCATGAGCACAGAGCAAACGGGCATCCATCTCACTTTGCGTTTTCTCCTGTTCTTCAGTCCGCTCGCAACGGCTCTCTTGGCCGGCGCCGTCGGAGCCGGTACGGGAAGCGATCTGCAAGTCATTCTTCCCGACGTGAAGCATCCGTATCTGGCCTGCACCGCCGGCGAATTGGAGCGCCTCCAGCAGGCGGATCGCGCCGGCGTGTCAGGACGTGTTGCAGCAGCCCGTGTCAAAGAGGCCCAGGGATTCATCGGCGGGCCGATCGACTTCCCACCTCGCGGCGGGCAGCACAACCAATGGTATCAGTGCGACCAGTGCGAGACGGCCCTCCAGACCATTGACGCGACCCATCACCAGTGCCCCAAGTGCAGGAAGGTCTATTCAGGGCATCCCTACGACGACGTGATCTTCGGCCGGCAGCACGGGCGCAACCTCCAGCGGATGGAGACCGCGGCCTGGGCCTATGCGATCTGCGGCCGGGAGGAATTCGCTCGGTACGCCGCCAAGGTCCTGCTGGGCTACGCGGATCGGTATCGCGCCTATCCTTATCACAGCGCCTCTTTGAAGACGGACGACTCCTGGGGGAAGAAGGCAGGGGGGCACCTCTACGAGCAGACGCTCACCGAGGCCGCGGCCCTGGCGACGTCCATCGGGCCGGCGTACGATCTCATTTACGATTCGGGTGTCCTCTTGGCAGAGGATCACCGCAAGATCGCCGAGGGACTGCTGCTGCCCATGCTCAGGACGATCGATCGGAACAAGGCGGGCAAGGGCAACTGGCAGACCTGGCACAACGCCGCCATGATGTGGGGCGGCGCGCTGCTTCGCGACCCGGCCTGGATCCACAAGGCCATCACGGACCCGGAGAACGGGTTCTACCATCAGATGGACGTCTCCGTTTCGCGGGAAGGGATGTGGTACGAGAACAGTTGGGGCTATCACTTCTACACGCTGCGGGCGTTGGTGATCATGGCGGAGACGGCCCGTCGGCTGGGGATCGACCTGTGGGGTGACGAGCGGTTGAAGAGGATGTTCACGCTGCCGATCGAGTACACGATGGCGGACGGGATGCTGCCCCGGTTCGGCGACGACGTGAATTCGTCGGTCAAGAGCATCGGTTCGCTGTTGGAGCCGGCGTATCATGCCTACCGCGATCAGCGCATACTGGCGATGCTGCCGGGTGAGCTGAGTTTCGACGGCCTGCTGCTGGGTCGTCCGGCGGGGGACATCGCCGAGATGCCGGTTCTGGAGAGCAAGGTCTTCGAGGATGCGGGACATGCGATTCTGCGGGCCGGTGGTCCGGCGGGACTGACCGCCGCCATGACATTCGGTCCTTACGGCGGCTTCCATGGGCACTTCGACAAGCTGAGCTTCGTCTTTTATGGGTATGGCAAGGAACTCGGCGTCGATCCGGGCCGGGCCAGGAGCCAAGCCTATCGCCTGCCCATTCACAGCCACTGGTACAAGGCGACCATCGGACACAACGCGGTCCTCGTCGATGGCCGCAGTCAGGCGCCGGCTGCCGGCAGATTGACGTTGTTCGAACGGGCGGATGGCTATGTGGCCGCCGGGGCCGCCTGCGAAGCCGCGTATCCCGGCGTGAAACATGAACGATGGCTTGTAATGACGGAAACCTATCTCCTGGTGCTCGACAGACTGCACGCCGACGAGGATCGGCGTTTCGACTGGCTGTATCACAACAGGGCTGTTCGAGCGGTCTGCGACGTCGCTGCACAGACCGCAGATCAAAGAGCCGACTACCCGGGCAGTGAGTATATCCAGAGCATGATGCAGGGCACGACGGATGCGATGATCCGCGTTGCGTTCGAGGATGCGGCCGTGTCCACGTATTTGACGTTGGCCGCGGGGCAGGGGACCGCCGTGGTGGTCGGCGACGGTGTCGGAGGCTCGGTGACGGACCGCGTGCCCATGGTCATGATCGGCCGCAAGGGCCGCGATGTGGACTACGCCGCCGTTCTCGAACCGGTCCCTGCCGGCGGCAAACCGACCGTCACAGGCGTCGGGCTCAGCGAGGAAGGTGGTCGCCTCGACGTCGTTGTCGAGCGGGATTCCTCCCAAGACCGAATCCGGATCGGCTCGGGCACGGGACTGACCGTCCGGCTGTTGCGATGAAGACGACCCAGGAGGAAATGCCGGCGGATCGCGCTACGTGGACTCTCGCACGATCAGGTGGGTCTGGATCACTTCGGTCTCGCAGACGGGTTCATGCGAAGGATCGTCAATCCGCCGCAGCAGCATCGCGGCCGCGATCTTGCCGATCTCATAGGGCGACTGCGAGACCGTCGTCAGAGGCGGATCGAGGTATGACGACAGCCGGTTGTCGCCAAAACCCGCGACCGCGACATCGCGAGGGATCTCCAGGCCGATCTGCTTGATCTCGGCGTGGACGCCGCGAGCCACCGGGTCGTTGACGGCGAAGATCGCGTCCGGCATCCGTCCTCGCGCGTGAATCCGTCGAAGGGCGGCCACGCCGTCTTCTTCCTCGAAACCGCCACGGATGATGGACGCGCCCGTCCCATTGAGGCCGTGCTTCTTCAATGCGTCGAGGTATCCTCGGCAACGATCGCGTCCGATGGAGGTGTTCTCCGGGCCGGCGACATGGGCGATGTTCCGGTAGCCCCGCTGGATCAGGTGCTCGACCAGTCTCATGGCGCCGCCATAGTCATCCACGACCACCCGACCGGCCTCGACGTCTTCGCACACGCGGTCGAAGAAGACCAGGGGGATACCCTGGCGCTGGAGCGTCTGGAAGCCCTCCCCGGACGTGGTTGTCTGGGCCACCGAAACGAGCACGCCGGCGACACGATTGGAGATCAGGGTGCGCAGGTGGATGGCTTCCCGCTCGGAACTCTCGTTGGACTGGCAGACGACCGTGTTGAACTCCCGGCCGTACGCGATCTCCTCCACGCCGCTGATGACGGCCGAGAAGAAGTCATTCTTTATGGATGGCACAATGACGCCCAGCGTGCTGGAGGCCTGATTCTTCAGACTCTTGGCGATGGAGTTGGGATGATAATCCAGTTCTCTCGCCAGCGACAGGACGCGGCGTTTCGTCGCCGGACTGATATCCGGATGGTCGCGCAGCGCCTTCGAAACCGTCGTATAGTGCAGACGGAGTTTCTTGGCAATGTCCTTGACCGTTACCTGTCGTGCTGCCATAGGCCCGTCGCTTCTCGTGGAAAGGGCTGGATCGAACGTGTGATATAACGTTAGAGATACCTATACCTCCCTGTCTTGTCAACGCAATTCCGCCTCGTGCAGGTGGTGCGTTGAAAAGGCATCGCCTTCGCCTGTGTCGTCGAAACCGGGGAACCGTTGGCATTCGTGCCAAGCTGCCATGCGCCTTGCGGCTCCCGCCATCCCATCGGAGTCGTCAAACCCGATGTTGCTCCGCCGGGCCTCGTTGATCGGTTCTGTCTGTGCGACAGCACACTTGACAGTCTCCTGCACTACGGGAATGCCGGCGTCATCGTGGGTCGGCCACTGGAATCATCGGAGATTGTCGCCACCGATGGGACCGGGTATAATCCCATCGGTTCGTATGTGCAGTGCTCGAAACAGCGTCCATGTGACAGGGCGGGACCGCCGTCGCGGCCTGCCCGGCCCTGAAGGAGGCACGACCATGAAGCAGTTCCTCTCTCGTCGCACATTCCTGAAAAGCAGCGTGGCCGGAGGCGCTGCTCTGACCTTCCCGGCTGCGAGTTACTCCCGCATCGTCGGCGCCAACGACCGCATCTCCATCGGGATCATCGGTTGCGGCGACCGCGGCGTCAACGCGCACATGAAGGGGGTCCACGCGTACGCGAAGGAGCAGAATATCGAGATCACCGCGGTGTGCGATCCCTGGCGGGTCCGCCGCGAGGTCGCCTCGGCTCAGGCCGCAGAATGGTATGGCCGGCCGGCCCGGCAGTTTGTCTCCTACCGTGATCTGGTTGCACTCGACGACGTCGACGCCGTGATGATCGCCTCCTGCGACCATCAGCATACGACCCACCTCAAGGCAGTTGCCGAAGCCGGCAAGGACGTCTACTGCGAGAAGCCGCTGGCGATGCGCATGGACCGCCTGCGGGACGCGTATGACGCGGTCAAGAAGGCCAACATTGTCGCCCAGGTCGGCACCCAGTTGCGCAGTCTGCCGAGCTTCGCGGGCTGCCGGAAGGTGTACCGCTCGGGCGTTCTCGGCGCCGTGGGGCGAATCGAGCAGTGCCGCAACGCCGAACGACCCTACTGGTACTCCTACGTCAAGGAGGTGAAGGAGCAGGATGTGGACTGGAAGGAGTTCCTGCTGGACCGGCCTTCGCGGCCTTTCGATCCGGTGCTCTACTCCGGCTGGTACGGCTATCGCGATTTCTCCGACGGCCCGGTCAGCGGACTCGGCAGCCATTTCATCGACCTGGTCCACTACATCACCGGCGCGACCTTCCCCACGAGCTGCGTCAGTCTGGGCGGAACCTTCGTCTGGAAGGACGAGCACAAGTTCACCTGTCCCGACCACGTTCAGGCGCTCTGGATCTATCCCGAGGGTTTCATGGTCAGCTACTCGACCAACTTCGGCAACGGCAGCGGCAACAGCTTCAAGATCTTCGGCGACCAGGGCGTGCTGGACATGGTGACCTGGACCGCCCCCGTCCTGAGCGCTGAAGGCGGCGGCAAACGCATGGGCGAGATCCGGGGCCGCAATCCCGTCGAGGACGTGCCGCAGCCGGAGCACTTCCTCAACTGGCTCCAGTGCCTGCGGTCACGGCAGACGCCGAATGCGTCGATCGACGCCGGATATCAACATGCGGTCGCCTGCCTGATGGCCGTTCGCGCCTTCGACACCGGCAAACGCATGACCTACGACCCGCAGAAGCGCGAAATCCGCGAAGGGTGATCCTCTCTGGAGAGCATGAGATTATGAAGACACGCAGACAGAACGAGAATCCGCCGATGGATACGCTTTCGCGCCGTGGGTTCCTGACTCGGGCGGTCCAGTTCGGCGCCGCAGGCTGGACATTGGCCAATGTCGAAGTCCTGCACGCACAGACGAACAAACCCCGCTGGCAGATCGGCTGCTACACACGCCCGTGGGACCAGTACGACTACCGTGTGGCATTGGACGCGATCGCCGAGGCGGGGTATGAGTACGTCGGGCTGATGACGACGAAGTCCGAGACGCACCTGGTGATCTCGGTGGCCACGCCGATCGAAGAGGCGTTGCACGTCGGGGACGAGGTCCGGCGTCGCGGTCTGAAGGTGGTCTCGGTCTACGGAGGCGACATCCCGGTGGCCCGGTCGCTGGAGGCGGGCATCGAGGGACTCCGCAAGCTGATCGACAACTGCGCCGCCTGCGGTTCGACGAACCTGCTTATGGGCGGCACCGGCGACCGCAAGCTCTACGACGCCTACTACAAGGCCATTGCCGAATGTTGCGACTATGCGGCCGAGCGGGGCATCGGCATCAGCATCAAGCCGCACGGTGGGCTCAATGCCACGGGCCCGCAGTGTCGCGGGACCATCGAGTCGATCGGCCACAAGAACTTCCGCATCTGGTACGATCCGGGCAACATCTACTACTACTCCAACGGCGAGCTGAGCCCGGCGGTAGATGCGCCGTCGGTGAACGGCCTCGTCAGCGGCATGTGCGTGAAAGACTATCGCCACCCGAAAGACGTCCTGGTGACGCCGGGCACGGGACAGGTTGATTTCCGCGTTGTCTTTGCCCTGCTGAACGCCGGCGGATTCGAAGGCGGGCCCCTGGTCGTCGAATGTCTCGACCCAGGCGACCTGCCGCACACGCTCGAAGAGGCCAAAAAGGCGCGTCGCTTCCTCGAAGAACTCACCGGGCAGAAGTCGCAACGGGCCGACCACGCCACACGCCGGGATTCTCTCGAAGCAGGAGTGGGCGTCGTGGACATTACGCCGCCCCTGGGCTATCGCATGAGCGGCTATTTCCACGAGCGCCTCAGCGATGGCGTGTCCAACCCGCTCCATGCCAAGGCAATCGTAATGCGTCAGGGCGCGACGAAGGCCGCTATGGTCTTCTGTGACATCATTGGGCTGTCTCCCGATGTGTCCAGGGCGGCGCGTCAGCGGGCTGAATCCGCGACGGGCATTCCCGCCGCGAACATCCTTATAGCGGCGACGCATTCCCATACTGGGCCGCTCTATTTCGGCGCTCTTCGTAACCATTTTCACGAGCAAGCTCTGGCCAGGAATGGGCAGGACCCTTGCGAGAGCGTAGACTATGCCGCGATGTTGGCCGATCGGATCGTGCAGGCGATCCGCCAGGCCGACTCCGCCGTCCGGCCCGTGCGCGTGGAGGCCGGTGTCACGCAGCAGCAGGGGCTTTCCTTCAACCGCCGCTTTCACATGAAGGATGGGACCGTGCGGTTCAATCCCGGCGTGCTGAATCCGGACATCGTTCGCGCCGCTGGCCCGATCGATCCATCGGTCGGCGTCGTCCTGTTCCGCACGGCCGACCGCAACGAGGCCCTGGCCGGCCTGGTCAATTTCGCCCTGCACCTGGACACGGTGGGAGGCACGCAGTACGCCGCCGATTATCCGTACTATCTGGAGCAGGAATTGCGGCGGACGCTGGGTGGCGAGTTCACGCTGCTCTTCGGCACGGGCACCTGCGGCGACATCAATCACATCGACGTCACTCGCCAGGAGCGTCTGAAGACCGACGAGATCGGCCGCACGCTGGCACAGACCGTTGTCGATGCGCTGGCGGGCTTGAAGGCCGCCAAGGCTCCATCGCTGGCCGTTGCGCGGGCGGTTGTCGAGGCGCCCTTGCAGACGTTCACCGCCGACCAGATCGAGCAGGCCAAGCGCGACATTCACAAGGTCGGCACGCCGGAACTCCCGTTCCTCGACCAGGTTCGCGCGTACAAGATTCTCGCTCTCCAGTGGCGGGGCGGTCCCACGCTGCCGCTGGAGGTCCAGGTCTTCCGGCTCAGCGACGAGGTCGCCGTGGTCGGCCTGCCGGGCGAAGTCTTCGTCGATTTGGGTCTGGCGATCAAGCAGGCCAGCCCGTTCGCTACCACGCTCATCATCGAGTTGTGCCAGGATGCGCCGGGGTATATTCCGACGCGCAAGGCGTTCGCCGAAGGCAGTTACGAGACGGTCAACTCGCGGGTCGCGCCGGGCGGCGGCGAGCGGATGGCCGATGCGGCGATCGAGTTGCTGGCGCAACTGGCGCCGGCCGGACCCGAAGGCACATAGGCTCGTGCAGCCGGCCGCCTTCTATTTATTATGACAGCGTGTCCCGTGCACCGAATGTGGACGCAAGAATCGGAAAAAACCGACTTTTTTTCGATCTTCTCAGCGCCCGCTCCCTCGCCATCTCAGCCTGACGCCGACAATGACCTATCCGCTCCCATTTCCCCGCCGCTCGTCTGCTTCTGTCCGCCTTTTGAAGGCCGGCCCACGGCCCAGGGACACCCAGCGGCCCGGCAGTATCCTGGGCGTATCGAGCTCGATATGGACAGGATCAAGCTCGGTTTGCCCCCGATCAAGCTTGAAGTGACCTGAACGAAGCTCGGTTTGGCACGAGCCAGGCTTCATCTGCGCCGGATCGAACCCGCGCTGGCTCGGGTGGGACTCTGTGCGCTGCGATTCGAGTCCGGGCTATGTCCGACACAAGCGCCGGCCACAGGCTCCAGATCCCCCCGCTGGTCGTTATCGACGAAGAACACCTCGCGGCGATTGTCGCCCCGCCACACAATGTAATTGGCACACCCAAGCCGGCGTTAAACCTACAATTGGTAATCGGAGATGTGACCCCTATCCCCTCTTAGTCGGCCACCCATTCGAGTGGTATCGAGTGGATAGCACGGGAGAGATTCGCATCTATCTCAATCCAGTAGTGACATCCTGCAACGGGGTCAAAGACTCGCGGCGGGGAAGGCACGAACTGCGTGAATCCCGCGGGTAGCTTGCCTACGGTCACAATGAACCCTTTGGCGGAAACCTCTTCTACTGCCCGTATCTCCCACACGCAGTTCCTGGTATCATCGTACACTGTCACCGCCACTATGGTCTCGTTCCGACGCGCATCGCATAGCTTGAACGCATTCGGAGTGGTTTCGATTCTCACTGGTCCAGTCAGTTCATCACATCCGCCGGAGACAAGGACCGTTAGCAATGCGAGGCATGACATAGACCAACGTGGAAGTGACCTCACCGGGTTCATCTTCTTATTCCTCCATACAAGCCACGAAAGCTCGCGTTCCTCTCAAAATGGTTCAGGACAGGTACACCGCCAAAACTCGTTGTGCCAGCTACAAGTGGAAGATACGCGGGGCCCATCTTCACCGCCTGCGCTGTGTGCCCAATCTCGTGAGCTATGTGCATCTCGGCAGCGCTGCCAAACCCGGTCCCCGGTATGTACCTACCGTGGGCATCCTGTAGGTCATCAAACGCGGGAGAGACCCTGCTTGCCGGGCAGGAGGATGCGCGAAGCTCATCTATCACCGACTTCATGGTATGGATCTCATTCTTACTGATGGCCCACGATGTCCCATACTTGCCGATCGCCTCGTTGAGCCGATAGGCTTTGACGGTTATTTCCCGCCACTGCGTCTCGTCTATACCTTCACCCCAAATGATGATCGTGTCAAGAGGACCATGTATTCTGTCCTGCACGAACGCAACGGCGATGTCAATCGTATGCGCCGCGTGTTCCGCGACGTAATCAGCCACAGGCTCGACGAACTGTCCCATGCTTGCAGCGACAGCGAAGCTTGCTGCGGAACCCATCGCGCCGTAGGTGGCGCCCTGTCCGAATCCTCCCCCGAACATCTCGGCGGTAGTCCCTCCGACCGTGGCGCCGATACTCGTGCTCACAACGAGTCGCTTTAGGGCTTCTTCCGTGAACAGCCGGTCAAAGGAAGTTATCGGCGAGAACTGCATAGCCGCCATGATTCCGCTGGTTATGCCGCCAGATATGGCTCCCATCAGCGGATCTCCACCGGTTGCCACAGCGCCGAGCGCACCTCCGGCCGCGCCCATGAGGCCCATGCCAACCGGGCCGAGGCCCATGAAACTGCCGAGCCCGCGGAAGGCACCGCCAATGGCACCAGCGATGAAGCCCTTGAGTGGATCACCACCCATAATCGCCGAAACACCGGCTCCAATCGAGCCGCCGATGAGCGCCCCTTTGATGATGAAAGCAATCAAGAGCGGATTCTGCCCCGTTGGGTCGCTGAATTTGAGGGGGTTGTTGTAGACGTAGGCGTAGCGGTTGTAGGCCTGGGAGAACTCGGGGTCGGGGACGGTCGAGTCGGGCTGGAGGAAGCGGGCCAGCTCGGGGTCGTAGTACCGGGCGCCGTAGTAGTAGAGGCCCGTGTCCTCGTCGAGCGTCTGGCCGGTGTAGCGGTTCGAGACGCCAAAGGCGTCGTCGTTGGCGCGGTAGCGCTCGGAGCCATAGGGCGAATAGCCATAGTGCTGGACGACCTCGCCCGGGCGGTTGGTTGGCGAGCGCGTTTCGACTCAGAAAAGGGCCGTGCATCTGACCTGACAGGTGCTTCAGTGGGCTTGATGATGAGAGGCATTGTGATCGAACGCTCATTGTGGTATGATGGATCGTGTGGTGTGCGGGAGCGCCGGTTGTGAGGTCCAAGGGGAATCCCGACCTAGCCCGGATGAACGGATCGAAGATGCCCGTTCGGCGGGTACATTCGTATGGAGGTGCGGACATGTCCAAGAGAGTGGTTTCCACGGTGTTCGCGGCTGTCCTCATAGTCATCGTGTTGCTGCCGGCGGCTCGCGCCGACATCCAGGCGGGATTGGCAGGCTACTGGCCGCTGGACGGCGACGCGACCGACGCCAGCCGGAACGGCAACAACGGGACGGTCATCGGGAACGTGAATCCGGTGCCCGATCGGTACGGGATGGCCGGTGCGGCCCTGCGTTTCTCCGGGGAGGCGGACTCCTACGTGGACGCGGGCGACTCTGCGGACTTGCAGATCACCGGGCCGATGACCGTGACCGCCTGGGTCTTTCTCCATGGGTCGAATCAGAACAACGGACGCATCGTCAGCAAACAGGGGGACATCGACAGCGGCTCGTGGAATCTGGGCATAGAAGCCGGTCCCGACGGCGGGGCGCACGCGGCGATGTTTCAGGTCGCAGCGGGGCCTTCGGACATTGTCCGCGTTGATGACACACAGCCGTTGCCGACGGATCGGTGGGTCCATGTCACCGGCATCTATCGGCCGGGCGAGGCTCTTGAAATCTACGTCGACGGCATGGTGCGGGCCGAGACTGTCATCGATGTCCCCTTCAGCCAGTTCAGTGACAACGGGTGGCCCGTCCTGATCGGCTCGGGCCACGCGTGTTCCGACTGCGCCTGGGACGGCCTCATCGACGAGGTGCGGATCTACGATCGCGCCATCAGTCAGGTGGAGATCTGGCAGATCATGCGCGCCAACGTCGGATGCAGTCTGGCCCCGCAGCCGGCCGACGGCGCGACGGACGTGCCGCCGGATGTGACTCTGAGCTGGAAGGCGGGCCTGTTCGCCAAGACGCACGATCTGTACTTCGGCACCGTCGCCGACGATGTGAATAATGCCAGCCGGACCAATCCCAGAAACGTGCTTCTCAGCAAAGGACGGAGCACAACCACGTACAGCCTCAGCAGCAGTCTGGACCTGGGGCAGACGTACTACTGGCGAGTCGACGAGGTCAATGCGTTTGACAGTTTCATCTACAAGGGCAACCTGTGGCGCTTCACGGTCGAGGCGTATGCGATCCCGATAGCGAAGGTCGTGGGGACCACCAACGCCATTTCGAACGACGGGGCAGGACCGGTCAACACGGTTAATGGCTCCGGGCTCAGCGACGACGATGAGCATTCCACGTTGCCCGGTGACATGTGGTTGGCCGTTGCGAATGGAAACGATCCGGTATGGCTGCAATATCGCCTCGACACGCCCTGCAAATTGCACGAGATGCTGATTTGGAACTACAACGATCCATCCGAATCGGGTCTCGGTTGCGGGCTCAAGGATGTGACCGTCGAGTACTCTACAGACGGTGTCGCGTGGACTGCATGGAAGGACGTTGAACTGGCGCAGGCGACAGGCGCACCCGATTACGCGGCCAATACGACGGTGGCTATGGGAGGGATAGTGGCGAAGTATGTCAGACTGACCGCCCACAACACGTGGGTCATGACGGGACAATACGGCCTCAGCGAGGTCCGCCTCCTCCAGATTCCCGTGCGGGCGCGCGCTCCCCGGCCGGCCGATGGAGCATCCGGCGTCGATGTGGATCTGATGCTGCACTGGAGCGCGGGCCGGGAGGCGGCCTTTCACGATGTTCACTTCAACCCGAGCGCGCCGATGGTCGCCACCGGTGCGGCGTTTCTCGGTTCGGTGACCGTGAACGAGTATCCCGTCGGAGCGATGAACTTCGGGACTCCGTATTACTGGAGGATCGATGAACGCAACGAGGCCAGAAGTCCCAGCCTCTGGCAGGGGGACATCTGGACCTTCACCACTCGCGAATATGCGGTCGTCGACGATTTCGAAAGCTACACGGACGAGTCCGGCCGGCGCATCTACGAGATATGGCGGGACGGCTGGGAGAACGGGACCGGTTCCCTCGTGGGTTATATGGAGCCGCCTTTTGCCGAGAAGGTGATCGTCCACAGCGGCGGCCAGTCCATGCCCTTTGCGTACAACAACAGCGAATCGCCGTTCTACTCGGAGGCGGTGCGGGGCATGGCGATCGCGCAGAAGTGGCAGGACCATGGCGCCGATGCGTTGCGGCTGTTCGTGCGCGGGCATCCGGACAACGATCCTGGTTCGCTCTACATTGCCGTCGAGGACACAGGCGGGCGAATCGCGGTGGCGATGCATCCGGACCCCGCCGCCCTTACCTCCGCCGCCTGGCAGGAGTGGGCGATTCCA
>CAZNSM010000092.1:0-20112 GCA_964575615.1 uncultured Pirellulales bacterium
TCATGTGCTGCACCGCCAAGAAATACGAAGCGGCCCGACCCGAATTGGACGTTCGCGGGATGCGGGCGACGGACATCGTGGTCACGACGCGCGAGTTGGGCTGGATGGTGAAGTCGGCGGGTATCGATTTCGTCAACATCAAGCCGGAGAAGTTTGACGAGCCGCTGGGATTGTCCTCCGGCGCCGGCGCCATCTTCGGCGTCACCGGCGGGGTGATGGAAGCGGCGATTCGGACCGCCTATGAGCTATATACCGGTGAGACCTTGATCGACATCGAGATCAATGATGTTCGCGGCTTCAAGGGCATCAAGGAAGCCAAGGTGATGCTGGACGGGCAGGAGTTGCGTCTGGCGGTGGCGCACGGTCTGGGCAACGCGCATCAGGTGCTCGAAATGGTGCGGCAGGACCGGAATCGCTTCCACTTCGTCGAGGTGATGGGTTGTCCCGGCGGGTGTATCGGTGGCGGCGGCCAGCCCTATCCGCTGGTCAATTCGATCCCGCTGGACGAGGAATGTCTCAAGCTGCGCGCCCAGGCGCTCTACGGCCTCGACCGGGAGAAGACGATTCGCCGCAGTCACGAGAACCCGGACGTGCAGAGGCTGTACAAGGAATTTCTGGGGCGGCCGCTCAGCGAGAAATCGCACGAGCTGCTCCACACGCACTACAAGGCGCACCTGCCCAAGGGCATCGTGTCGCCGAATCTGAAAATCGTCTAAGGGGGGTGGTATTGTGACGACCGTGGCATGCAACCACTGTGAGCATACGACGGCCCGCGTGGCCGATTGGGTTAAGAACCGGATCAAGCCGGAGCAGATCGAGAAGTATCTCGACCATGGGCGCTGCTTCATCGATGCAGCAGCCATCGAGCAGGCCCTGAAAGCCAATGGCAAGCCCGATCCGCGAAGGGTCCGGGACATCCTTCAGAAGTCGCTGGCCATTGAGACGCTGACGCCGGAGGAAACCGCCTGCCTGATCCACGTGGAGGATCCGGAGTTGCTGGCCGAGATGCGGCAGGCGGCTCAGGCTGTCAAGGTGAAAGTCTACGACAATCGTATCGTGACCTTTGCTCCGCTGTATCTGGGCAACCTGTGCGTCAACAACTGCGCGTATTGCGGGTTCCGCAGCAGCAACCACTCAGAGCAGCGTCGCGTTCTGAGCCTGGACGAGGTGCGACGGGAGATCGAGGTGCTGGCTGGACAGATCGGCCACAAGCGCCTGATCGTTGTCTACGGCGAGCACCCGGCCACCGACGTCCACTACATTGCCTCGACGCTTCGGACCATCGCGGATGTGAAGGTCAAGACGCGGCGGGGCTGGGGCCAGATCCGCCGGTGCAACGTCAACGCGGCTCCGATGTCGGTCGAGGAACTTGCCGTGCTCAATGAGGCCGGCATCGGCACGTTCCAGGTCTTTCAGGAGACGTACCATCGGCCGACGTATGAAAGGCTGCATCCGGCCGGGACGATCAAGGGCAACTACCTTTGGCGGCTCTACGCCATGCACCGCGCGATGGAGGCCGGCATCGACGACGTTGGCATCGGTCCGCTGCTCGGGCTGTACGACTGGCGATTCGAGGTCATGGCGCTGGTGTATCACGCCATCGAGCTGGAGAAGAAGTTCGGCATCGGTCCGCACACGATCTCGTTTCCACGGATCGAGCCGGCGCACAATACGCCGCTGGCGGAGCATCCGGAGTATGCCGTCGGTGACGGCGAATTCAAGAAGCTCGTGACGGTCATTCGGCTGGCGGTGCCGTACACCGGGATGATTCTCACGGCACGGGAGAACGCCCAATTGCGGCGGGAGGTCCTGCCGCTGGGCTGCACCCAGACCGATGCGTCCAGCCGGATTGGGATCGGCGCCTACGCCGACCTGGCCGACGGCGACCAGAAGGGCGACCGGCAGCAGTTTATCCTGGGCGACACCCGTTCGCTCGACACGGTGATCCGCGAGCTGGCCGAGGCCGGCTGCATCACCTCCTTCTGCACCGCCGGCTATCGCTGTGGCCGGACCGGGCAGAAGATCATGGGGCTGCTGCGCAGCGGCAAGGAAGGGCGGTTCTGCAAGCTCAACGCCGTCATCACTTTCCGGGAATGGCTCGACGACTTCGGCAGCCCCGAGACGATCGCGGCCGGCGAGAAGGTGATCGCCGAGGAGATCCGGCAGGTCAAAGAGAAGATGCCGGAGATCTTCGATCAATTCATGCGCTACTACGAAAAGACCCAGGCCGGCGACCGCGACCTGTATTTCTAAGATCGACTTGACGAGGACATTGTACATGACAACGACCCAGGCGACCGACGCCATCGCGACCGAGGATCAGAAACTCGCGCAATTGAAGGAGTTCATCGCGCAGACCCAGAAGGACGAGCATCCCGATTCGTTCCTGATTGCCGTTCTGCACAAAGCCCAGGAGCTTTACGGCTATCTCCCGGTTCCGGTGATGGACGAGATTGCCCAGCAAATGGGGATTCCGACGGCCCACATCTGGGGTGTCGCGACGTTCTATCACTATTTCAATCTGACACCGCCGGGACAGCACGTGATCTCGATCTGTCTGGGGACCGCCTGCTACGTGCGCGGGGCCGCGCAGATCCTCCAGACGCTTCGCGACGAGCTGAAGATCGACATGGGCCAGGTGACACCGGACGGTCTGTTTTCTTTGCAGCCGGCTCGCTGCCTCGGCGCCTGCGGCCTGGCTCCGGTCGTCATGATCGACGACAAGATCCACGGGGAATTGACCCCGAAGAAGATGATCCAGATCCTCAACCAGTATCGCAAGCAGGCCAAGAAGTAGATGACGCTTTCGCGCACGCAGACGGTGTTGGAAAGGGTCTTCTCGTCCGACATTCCGGATCGGGCGGACCTCGAGTTTCTGCTTCGCCTGGAAGACGACCGGCAGGTGCGGCTGTTGTTCGAATTCGCCGACCAGGTTCGCCGCCGGTACGTCGGCGACGGCGTGCTGCTGCGTGGGATCATCGAGTTCTCGAATTTCTGTCGGAACGCCTGTGCGTATTGCGGGCTGCGGCGGCCCAACCGGCGGCTGAAGCGGTATCGACTTGCGGCGGCCGAGATTCTCGCGACGGCGGAGAATATCCGGTCTGTGGGTGTGAAAACCGTTGTCCTCCAGAGCGGCGAAGAGGATAATCTCGACGCCGACTGGTTCGGGCGGATCATCGAAGGCATCAAGACGCAGTGCGATGTGGCGGTGACGCTCTCGGTGGGCGAACGTGCCCGCGAGGATTACGCGATGTGGAAGGACGCCGGAGCGGACCGATATCTGCTCAAGATCGAGACCTCCGACCCTGTGCTGTACGAGGATCTGCATCCCGGCATGAGTTTCGAGAACAGGACAAGATGCCTGGAGGATCTGGTGGACTTGGGATATCAGACCGGTTCCGGCAATCTCGTCGGTCTGCGTGGTCAGACCACCGAGAGCCTGGCCGGTGACATCCTGTTTTTCAAGAAGGGGGATTTCGACATGATCAGTGTCAGTCCGTTCATCCCCCATGCCGGGACGCCTCTGGCGACGGTTCCCGCCGGGGACCTGCGGACCACGCTGAAGATGATCGCTCTGACGCGAATCGTGAGCCGGAACGCCCATATTCCCGCCAGCACCGCGATCGGATCGTTGAACGGGCGGGATGCCAGAGCGCAAGCCCTGGCCGTCGGCGCCAATGTGGTGATGCCCAATTTCACGCCGATGTCGGTGAGGGCGCTATACGAGATTTACCCCGGCAAGATCGGAGCCGAGACGCGGCCCGATCAGAGTGTTGCGCAAGTGGAACAAATGGTCGCCGCCATAGGCCGGTTCGTCGATCTGGACACGGGCCACTCGTTGAAGTGCCGACCGACGGCAGGTCCGACCATGACGCGAAGCAATTACGATTTTGCCAAGTGAAGGAGAAGTACGCGATGGCGAAGAAGGTGCTGATGATTGATGATGATCCGGAATTTGTCGATGCGATCTCGAACCTGCTCGACGCCAAGGGGTACGAGGTGCACACCGCTTCGAACGGCAAGGACGGCGTGGCGATGGCCAAGGCCGAGAACCCGGATATTATACTGCTCGACGTGATGATGACGACCAAGCACGAGGGTTTCGACGTGGCGCGCGAGCTGCACGAGGACCCGACGGCCAAGGACACGCCGATTCTGATGATGACGGGAATCCGCCGGGAGATGAATCTGCCGTTTGGTTTCGAGCCCGACGAGGCGTGGCTGCCGGTCAAGCAGGTCCTGGAGAAGCCCGTCAAGCCGGAAGTCCTGCTCAAGGCCATCGACGACCACATCCGCAAGTCATGATCGTCATGCGCATGGGCCGCGCGTGTACGGTTGGTATCCGCGCGACGCCCTGACGAGGTTACCGACGGACGATCGGACGCTCTGCTTGCGCCCTCGGTCGTCCGATTTCGTCATGGGCTCAAGATCGTCCGAAGAGACCGTGACGGAGTCCTTCTTGTGTCTTCGACTCGGCGCCCACGGCCAGGGGCGCGTGCGGGTCAGCAACATGGCGGCTGCCGTGCGGACCGCATTCCGCCGCAGGCATGCCGGAGTTCTCGATGCCGTGGCGGATGGAACCGATCGATTGCCACAGATGCAGGGCCAGGTAAAGCAGACCCACGGTGCACAGGCCGTCTCGGATTATGCTGTCCATCATTGCACCTCTGAGAAGGTCTTAAACGACCTCTCGATTTCGTCTTGCCCGCAGTCCGGCGGTTCCTACGTGTTGCAGACTGCTCTTAGCACCATAGGGTCCGGGCGTTAGGGGGTGATTAGGCGCGTGTTAGAGTTCGGTTAGCTTGGCGTTAGAGTTGTGTTAGGATCGGCCCTCGCAGGGTGGTCAGCCGTGGCATTTCCTCTCTCGGGGAAACTTGTGTGTTCGCGGTCCGATGGTCCCTTATAATCATCGGCGATGAATCGGTCCGGGGCAGCACTGAATTCGGGCCGGCCCTGCGGTTCGGGAGATCGCTATGGCAAAGCCGACGATCCTGGTGGTAGACGATGAAGAGGACATTCGCGAGCTGGTCGAGCTGAACCTGCGTCGCGAGGGCTATCATGTCCTGACGTGCGAGACGGGGGAACAGGCACTCCATCGCGCTGCGTCCAAGGCGCCCGATGTGATCGTTCTCGATCTGATGCTGCCGGGAATCGATGGTCTGGAGGTATGCCGGCGGCTGAAGGCCGACCCGAAGACGCAGCAGATCGTAGTCGTGATGCTGACGGCCAAAGGCGAGGAAGCCGACATCGTTACCGGCCTGGAGCTGGGCGCCGACGATTACGTGACCAAGCCGTTCAGCGGCAAAGTGCTGGTGGCTCGTGTGCGCCGTCTCCTGCGCAAGCAGCGCGAGGAAGGGGACGAGCAGGCCGTCGTGAGAATCCACGATTTGATCATCGATCCGAGCCGCCACGAAGTCCTGGTTGAGGACCGAGCCGTTAGCCTGACCCTGACGGAATTCAACATCCTCCACACGCTGGCCAGGCGACCGGGCCGGGTCTTCACACGCTATCAGATCGTGGACTCCATCCACGGCAGCGACTATCTCGTGACAGACCGGGCGGTGGACGTCCAAATTGTCTCTCTTCGCCGAAAGCTGGGCTCCGGCGCGAAATACATCGAGACC
Source organism: uncultured Pirellulales bacterium (assembly GCA_964575615.1). Taxonomy (GTDB): domain Bacteria; phylum Planctomycetota; class Phycisphaerae; order Sedimentisphaerales; family Anaerobacaceae; genus Anaerobaca. The sequence continues at coordinate 5,625 of CAZNSM010000092.1, forward strand.
GTCAGGGGGGTGGGATATCGGTTTGTGGACCGGTCGGCTGTCACCAACGAACGTTGATCCGGGTTTTGCAGAGAAGCTCCTTGACCGACTTCGGGAAAACGAATACAAAGGCCTCCCGGTCGGAGGTATCCGGTTGTCGCGTATTTCGTAAGCGATTCTTATGATCAAAGACATGATTTTCTACACCGTCGGGGGACTGGGGCTATTCCTGTTTGGCATGAAGCTGATGTCGGATGGCCTGCGTGCCGCGGCTGGACGGAAGCTGCGCAGCATCCTGGAATCGATGACGAAGAGGCCGATCGTGGCCTTTCTCATCGGCGCGGCCATCACGGCGATCGTCCAATCCAGTTCGGCCACCAGCGTGATGGTCATCGGTTTCGTCAATGCCGGCCTGCTGACTCTCAAGCAGGCCATTTGTGTCATTATCGGCACCAACGTCGGCACCACCGCCACCGCCTGGCTCGTCTCCATCTCGGGGATCGGGGCGCTGAACATCACGGCCTATGCGCTGCCGGCCGTGGGATTGGGCTTCCTGATGAGCATGGGCGGACGAAGCCGAAAGATGAGGAACCTGGGCCAGATCCTGCTCGGTTTCGGCCTTCTGTTCGTCGGCATCGGTTTCATGAAGGACGCCTTCGCGCCCCTGGAGAGCAGTCCCAAGGTCCATGAGCTTTTCGTCACGCTGGGTCACCAGCCGATTCTGGCGATTCTGGCGGGGACGGTGGTCACGATGCTCATCCAGAGCAGCTCGGCGGCGATTGCGATCGTCCAGTTGCTGGCCATCGGAGGCGCGTTCGGCTCGGACTGGAACGTGGCGCTGAACATCGCGATTCCGTTTGTACTGGGCAGCAACATCGGCACGACCATCACGGCGCAGCTCGCGGCGATCCAAGGCAACGTCAGCGCCCGCCGGGCGGCCTGGGCGCACACGGTGTTCAACGTGGCCGGCGTTGCGATGGGATACCCCTTCATTCACTTGGGATGGTTTGGGGTGTTCGTGGCCGTGATCTGCCCCTGGCCATTGGGACCGTCCACCATTGCGATGTCCATCGCCGTGGCGCACACGGTGTTCAAGCTGGCCGATGCCGTTGTCTGGCTGCCGCTGGCCGGAGTGCTGGAGCGCGTGGTCGTTCGTCTCGTGCGCGAAAAGTCCGGCGACGCGGCCATGCGGCCCATCATGCTCGAGAAGCATCTTCTCGACACGCCCGAAATCGCGCTGGAACAAACCAAACGCGAGATTGTGCGCATGGCCAAGACCGCCAAGCGAGCGCTTCGCGCCTCGATCAACGGCATCGTCGAGAACGATGTGCGTGCGTTGTCCGTGGTCAGAGAGATCGAGGATTTCGTCGATAGCTTTCAATTGGAAATCACCTCTTACCTTTCAGCGTTGTCGAGCCGGCATCTTTCGGATGAGGTCTCCATCGAGTTGCCCGTGCTGCTGCACACCGTCAACGACCTGGAGCGCATCGGAGACCACGCGGTCAATATCGTCGAAATCGCCGAGCGGAAGATCGACCAGAAGTTCCTGTTCAGTGAGTCGGCGCTCGCAGAGGCCGAACGGCTGAAACGGGAGGTCGAGCAGATGTTCGACTATATCATCGCGGCCCTTCAGGACAGCGACGTGGAGCAGGCCAAGGCGGCGCTGACGAACGAGAAGAACCTCAACCGGATGCAAGTCGAATTCCGGCGCAGTCACGTGGACCGGATGCGCGACGGGCTGTGTACGCCGGAGAGCGGCTTGATCTTCATTGATCTGGTCGACAACGTCGAGAAGATCGGCGACCACCTGACGAACATCGCGCAGGCCGTCATCGGGGGCCTCCAATGGGCGGGAGTCGAACCCAAGATTGCCCCGACGTCACAAGTGGAGGACTGATGCCGTTTGCAGGCGCTGTAGTCTGTAGGGTGTGCACCGCACACCTTTTCTCTGAGCAACAAAGGTGTTAAAGGATCAGGATGGACGTCAAGAGCATGATCTTTGGAACGATCGGCGGGTTGGGGCTGTTCCTGTTCGGCATGGGAATGATGACCGACGGCCTCAAGAAGGTCGCCGGACAGAAGCTCAAGAGCCTGCTCGAATCGCTGACGAAGAACCGCGTCGTGGCGGTGGTGCTCGGCGCCCTGGTCACGTGCCTGATTCAGTCGAGTTCCGCGACCACGGTCATGACGGTCGGGCTTGTCAACGCGGGACTGCTGACTCTTCGCCAGGCGCTGTGCGTCGTCCTCGGGGCCAACGTGGGGACAACCTTCACCGCCTGGCTCGTCTCGGCGTTCGCCGTCTTCAATATCAGCAGCTACGCGTTGCCGATGATCGGCGCCGGATTCCTCTCCAGCGTTGTCGGCAAGTCGATTCGTGCCCGCAGTGTAGGGCAGATCATGATCGGCTTCGGACTGCTGTTCCTGGGCATTCACTTCATGAAGGAGGCCTTTGCCCCTCTCCAGCAGAGCGAAAGCGCCAAGCAGGCGTTGATCTGGCTGGGGTGCAACCCGATTCTGGGCGTGCTGGCGGGGACCCTGCTGACGATGCTGCTGCAGAGCAGCTCGGCTTCCATCGCCCTGATTCAGACGTTGGCCCTGCAAGGCGCGTTCGGTACGGACTGGGAGGTTGTACTGCGGGTGACCATCCCGTTCATTCTCGGCGACAACATCGGAACGACCATCACCGCGCAGATCGCGTCGTTGCGGACGTCTCGAAACGCCCGGCGGACGGCCATGGGGCACACCATGTTCAATGTCATCGGTGTGTTGTATGTCCTGCCGTTGGTCTGGATCGGCTGGTTCGCCGATCTGGTGGAATGGATCGCTCCGGTCAAATTGTCGCAGGGGACGATCATGGTTTACATGGCGGTGGCCCATAGCACGTTCAACGTCTTCAACACGATCGTGTTTCTTCCGCTGATTCGCGTGCTCGAGATCATCGTTCTGAGGATTCTCCCGGTGAGGGCCAATGAGGTGGTGACCCAGCCGGTGGTGCTGGAGAGACATTTGCTGCAGACCCCGGTGCTGGCCCTGGAGCAGGCCCGGCGTGAAATCGTTCACATGGCCAGGACCGCCGAGAAGGCGGTGGCGCTGGCGATTGAGAGCATTCTCAATGGCCCTGTGAAGAACTTCGCTCTGGTGCGAGAGCTGGAAGATCAGACCGACGCCTTCCAGATGGAGATCACGTCGTATCTGACGGACCTGTCTCAGGAGACGCTGTCGGAGGAGGTCTCTACCGAGCTTCCGGTGCTTCTGCACGCGGTCAACGATCTCGAGCGCATCGGCGATCATGCAGTGAACATCGTCGAAATCGCCGAGCGAAAGATGAGCCAGAAGCTCGAATTCACGGAGGCGGCGACGCAGGAAGCCGGGCAGATCCGGGCCGAGCTGGCGCAGATGTTCCGCAAGGTGGTGGCGGCTCTGGATGGCAGCGATGTGGCCGCCGCCGGGTCTGCGTTGGCCAGCGAACGCAAGCTCAACGACATGCAACTGGAGTTTCGTCGCAGCCACGTGGCGCGCATGACCGACGGGGCCTGCACGGCGGTGAGCGGCTTGATCTTCATCGATCTCGTGGACAACGCCGAGAAGATCGGCGATCATCTGACGAACATCGCGCAGGCGGCCATCGGGGGGCTCCAGTGGGAAGGGGTCAAGCCGAGAATGAAGGGCCTGACGGGGAGTGCTGAGGACGAGTCCGTGGCCCTGAACTGATGTGCGTGTCGCCCCACTGGCGCCGGCCGTTCGACGAGTGGCTTTAGCAGGGGATCATTGACGTGAATCCAAGCCGGTTGAGAAACCTCCCAGAGACGAGAATATGTTCAGAAGACGACTGATCTGGCAACTCTATCCGTCCTTTCTGGCCACAACCCTGCTGGCCCTGCTGGTGGCGACGGCCTATTCCTCGTACACGCTGCGCCGATTCTACCTCGATCAGCTCCGCAAGGAGCTTCGCCTGGTGGCGGACGTCGCCGCTTCGCATGTGGAAGGGACGTTTCGCGGCCGGACGCCTGGGGATATCGACACGCTGTGCAAGAAGCTGCGGCAGGCCGGCAACGGGCGGATGCGCCTGACTGTAATTGCGGCTGACGGCAAGGTTCTCGGCGACTCGGACGAGAACCCGGCGTTGATGGAGGATCATTCCGGCCGGGCCGAGATCATCGACGCGATGGCCAGGGGGCTCGGCCAGTCGATGCGTTTCAGCCCGACGCTGGGCACGAACATGATGTACGTCGCGGTGCCGATTGCGGAAGACGGCCAACCGATCGCTGTGGTCCGCACGGCGATCCCGGTCACCGAAATCGACCACGCGCTGAACCGCATCTACGTCGCGATTGCCTGGGCGGGTCTGATCGTCGCCCTGGGGGCGGCGTTTCTGAGCCTGCTGATTTCCCGCCGGATCAGCCTGCCGATCACGCGGATGAAGCGCATCGCACAACTGTTTGCGCAGGGCCAGCTCAACATCCGGGTCCCGGAGGCCGGCGCCGCCGAACTCGACGAGCTGGCCAGGGCGTTGAACGAGATGGCCACGCAGCTTCAGGACCGGATTCTCACCATCACCCGGCAGCGCAACGAAGTGAAGGCGATTCTCTCCAGCCTGGTCGAAGGAGTCCTGGCGGTGGATTCGCAAGGTCGGATCGTGAGCGTCAACCCGGCGGCCGCCCAACTGCTGCGCCTCGACCCGTCTCACGTCCAGGGGCGCCACATCGAGGAGGTCGTTCGCAACGTCGGGCTGCAGCAGTTCGTTCGCCAGACGCTGGAGAGTGACCAGCCCACCGAAGGCGACGTGTCTTTCCCTGACGAAGGAGGGCGTTTCTTCCACGTTCACGGCGCGGGCCTGGCCGATCCGCAGGCCGAGCGGGGCGGTGCGGTGATCGTGCTCAGCGACATGACGCGCATCCACCGGCTCGAGAACTTGCGGCGGGACTTCGTCGCCAACGTCTCGCACGAGCTGAAGACGCCGGTGACCTCGATCCAGGGTTTCGTCGAGGCCCTTCTGGACGGCGGGTCCGGCGATCCCGAGCAGCGGCAGCGGTACCTGGGCATTATCGCCAAACACGCCGAGCGGCTCAACGCGATCATCGACGACCTGCTGAGCCTCTCCCGTCTCGAAGAGGGGGCGGAGAAGCGGGCCATTCTGTTTGAGGATGTCAAGCTTCGTCCCGTGCTGGAGACCGCGATCGAGCTGGCGGGGGTCCGGGCCGAACAGAAACGAATCAAGGTGGAGCTGTCGTGCGACGCTTCGATCTGTGCCCGGGTCAACGCACCGCTGCTGGAGCAGGCCATCGTGAACCTCGTCGACAACGCGGTCAAGTACAGCGACGAAGGGACGACGGTGTCGATCGAAGTGGTGCAGCAGGACCGGGAGACCACGATTCGCGTGAAGGACACCGGATGCGGAATCCCGCCGGAGCACCTGGCCCGCATCTTCGAACGATTCTACGTGGTGGACAAGAGCCGAAGTCGAAAACTCGGTGGCACCGGCCTCGGTCTGGCCATCGTCAAGCACATCACTCTTGTGCATGGCGGCCACGTCGGCGTCGAGAGCGCCCCTGGAAGAGGCTCCACCTTCACTCTCCATCTGCCGCGATGACACGATCGGCTGGGACGCTTTGGGACCCGCCAGGGCGGGCCCGACCCGGCGTCGCCGCGGTCTTCCCGGAAGACGATGGACGGCTCGACCTGCGGTTGCCTACCCTAACATAATTCTAATATAAGACTGATTGACCGCTAACACGCAACCGGTACTTACTGGACGCGAACCTCGAGCACAGTGGCTCAGGAGTGTCCTGAGTGCGCCGGAGGTATCGGAGCACCTGAAGGGAGTCGCAGAAATGGGCAAGGGAGAAATGGACAGGTATCACAAGGTTCTGGGTGTTTTGCTGGCCGTGGCGTTTTGTTGGCCGATGGTCGCCGGTGCCGATGAGCTGAGCGATCTGAAGCAGGAGCTGGAAGCACAGAAGACGCGTGCGGCGGACCTGGAGGACCGCATCAACCAACTCGAAGCCAGGCAGAAGCTCAAGGAACGCTCGTTCGAGGAGAAGATCGAGGCGGTGCAGGCCAAAGCCGAGACCGAGGAGCCGGCCCAACTGCCCGACAACCTCCAGTGGCTGGAGAAGATCAAGATCTCCGGTGATTTCCGCTATCGTTATGAGTACATCGACGACGGGACGAGGGACGACGACTACCACCGCAACCGGATTCGGGCTCGCCTCGGGATCACGGCGAATGTGACCGACGAGTGGGACCTGGGCTTCCGGCTTGCCACGGGATCGGGCGACCCCGTCTCGTCGAACCTCACTCTTGAAGAGAGTCTCTCCAGCAAGCCCATTCGGCTCGACCAGGCCTACGTCGGCTACCACCCGATCTGGCTGGAGGGGTTCGACGTCACCGCCGGTAAGGTCGCCAATCCGTTCCACGCCGTCGGCAAGAACGAGCTGATCTGGGATGGCGATCTGAATCCCGAGGGCGGCGCCTTGGGCTACGAGCGCGGTCTGAGCGAGAAGACGACGATGCGGATTAGCGGCGGCGGCTTCTGGCTCGACCAGGACAGCAGCGACGCCGATCCGTCCTTGTTTGGCCTCCAGGCCTTCCTCAAGCACCAGATCGACAAGCCGACCTACGTGCTGGCCGGGGCCGGCTACTTCGACTACGGCAATCTCAAAGGGCAGAAATCCCTGACGAGCCGCTGGTCGGACGACAACTACTCGCTTTCCGGCAACACGGCGGACGCCGGCGACCCCTGCTCTTACGGCAGCGATTTCGATCTGATCGAGGTGTTCGCCGAATTCGGCACGGAGGTGGCGGGAATGCCGGTGAGCCTTTGGGCTGACTGGGTCAAGAACACGGTAGCCACCACCAGCGAGGACACCGGCTGGCTCATCGGAGGCTCGATCAACAAGGTCAAGGATCCCGGCTCCTGGCAGTTCTCCTACGACTATCGCGATATCGAGCTTGATGCTGTCGTCGGTCAGTTCAACAGCTCGGACTTTGTCGGCGGAGGCACCGGCGGCAAGGGCCATCGCTTCGGCTTGGCCTATGGACTGGCCAAGAACACACAGGCGGCGCTGACTTATTACTTGAGCGAGTACAGCGGACGCAAGTCCAACGAAGACTACGACCGTCTTCAGGCCGACGTTGCCATCAAGTTCTGAGCGAAGGCGCGAGGTTCACGCCTTCCTAACACCAGTCTAACGCAATGCTAACACAGACCGAGTAGAACCTACTGTGAAGAAGGAGGTCAACGTATGAAGAAACTGCTGATCAGTGCGGTCGTCCTCTCGCTGGTGACCGGTATGGCCGTTCAGGCCGAGACCCTGCAAATCGACGGCTCGACCACGGTCGGTCCCATCGCGGATGCCTTTGCGGAGTATTTCAAGAAGGTCTATCCGGACCTGGACATCACCGTGAAGAAAACCGGCAGCGGTGACGGGGCGGCCGCCTTGGTCGACGGACGCTGCGACATCGCGACGATGAGCCGATTCATGAAGGACAAGGAGTTCAAGGACGCGGTGGCCAACAATGTCCTGCCGGTCGCTCACGTCGTGGCCATGGACGGCGTCTGTGTGGTCGTTCACCCTTCCAATCCGGTCGGCGCTCTGACGAGGGCCCAAATCCGCGACATCTATACAGGCAAGATCACCAACTGGAGCCAGGTTGGCGGCCCGAATATGCCGATCGTCGTGATCAGCCGCGACACCTCGTCCGGCACCTATGAGACCTTCGAGAGCCTCGTGATGGACAAGCAACCGATGGGTTCGGGCATTGAGTACGTCAACGCCAACCCGCAGGCCCATGCGAGAGTCAAGACCACTCAGGGCGCCATCGGCTACGTCGGCATCGGCTTCCTCGACAAGGATGTCAAGGCCGTCAAGGTCGACCAGGTCGCGCCGAGCCGGCAGACGATCTCCAGCGGGGTGTATCCGGTCGCTCGACCTCTGTTCCTGTTCACCAACGGCTACCCCAAGCTGGGCTCGGTAGTCCACAAGTTCTGTACTTTCTACCTGACGGAAAAGGGCCAGGAACTGGTCGAGGCCAAGGGTTTTATCCCGCTGACGGCCTACTGAAGTATGGAGTCGCGGCGGCGAGTGAATCTTGAAGAAGGGCTTGAATGGATAGCGAGAGTCTGACTCTCACATTGGGGCCGACGGCCGAGCGCCGTCGGCCGCTCGCGCTCAGTCCCGGTGAAGATCTGATCGGGTTTGTCGGGTCGTACCTGGGCCGCGCCTTGCTGTTTCTCGTCACCGGTACGTCCGTGCTGGCCGTTCTGCTGATTCTGTTCTTCGTCGTTCTTCGGTCGTTCCCATTTTTCCGGGATTTCGGCATTGGCGAGTTCCTCACGAGCCAGGCGTGGCGTCCGACAGCGGATGAGCCGGCCTTCGGCGCCCTGACGCTGATCGTCGGCTCGCTGTACGTCTCGATCGCGGCGCTGCTGTTCGCGGTGCCTGTCGGAATTCTGGCGGCGGTCTTTCTCAGTGACATCGTATCGTGGAAGATTCGAGATATCGTCAAGCCCGTGGTGGAGATTCTCGCTGCGATCCCATCAGTTGCCTTTGGCTTCTTTGCCGTCCTGGTTCTGGCCCCGTGGATGCAGAGGGAATTCGGTTTCTCGACCGGGACCAATGCGCTGAACGCGTCGGTGATTCTTGCGGTGATGGCTTTGCCGACCATCATCAGCGTCGCGGAGGACGCGATTTCGGCGCTGGGGCGGGAGCTTCGCGAGGCTTCGTACAGCCTGGGCGCCACGCGTCTGGAAACGATGGTCAAGGTGGTCATCCCGGCCGCTCACAGCGGCATCATTGCGGCGGTGGTGCTCGGCATGATGCGGGCCATCGGCGAGACCATGGTGGTCTGGATGGCCTCGGGCAATGCCACGCAAATCCCCCATCCGTGGTGGGATCTGTCGCAGTCGATCCGCACGATGACCGCCACCATCGCCGGAGAAATGGGCGAGGCGCCGGAGGGCATGCCGCATCGAAGCGCCCTGTTTGCCGTCGGCGTGGTGCTCCTGCTGATGACATTCGTGCTGAATATCGTCAGCGAGTACTTCCTCTCTCGGGCCAGGAAAGCGACGGGGAAGAGCTGAATGAATCTCGGCGTCCGACGTACTCTTGATCGCGTCTTCACCGGCCTGACCGGCGCCTCCATCGTGTTGCTGGCGCTGGTCCTGATCGCGGTCCTGGGCCCGATGGTCTATCGCGGCAGCAGCGCGGTTCTGTTCCAGGGGACCGTCGAGTTCCGCAAGATGCAGCGCGATCTGTTCCGCCGGGCCGATGAGACGACGTTGGCGACCGAGGTCGCCGAGACAGACCAGGCCCGCCAGGTGGTCTACGAGATGATCGACCGCTTCCGGAAGGGAATCGACATCGAGGCGATGTCGTCCGAGGCGCGCCAGATCAACCGTGAATACGGCCGAGAGCTGCGACACAACGACGCCTCCGGCGATGAGTATAGCGAAGCCCGAGAGGTTGCCCGGACCATCCGGGACCTGCTGGAAGAAGCGTTCAACAGCCAGGACATCGAGCTGATCCGGCGAAACGTCGCCGAGGTTTTGGCCCACAAGGACGAGGCGCGATTCACGGGCACGGTGGCCGAGCGGTACTTTGTCATGGCGGCCGACTTCCTGGAAGCGGCCGAGCACATCAATCTGAGCCACTATCACGACTATCTCGTCGCACTCGATGAGGTCGAGGTCATTCTCTTCGGGTCTATCGAGCGTCCGGGCCTGCTGGGGCCCCGCCCGAACCAGGCGGCCCGGCCGCTGGCGATGTCGTCCTACGGGGCGACGCGGTGGGACCAGGCGCAAGCGCTGCTCGACAGACTGCTCTGGGCCGAGCGATGGGTCGAGCGGGAGCCGGGACAGCCGTTGGTCAGAGAACGAAGCCCCCGGGCCGAGTTGTTTCACGACACCGCGCTGGAGCCGCTGTTCACCTACGTTCCGCAGCACGTCAACGAGATGCTCCGACCGAGGTTCACAGTCTACTGGCAATTCTTCCTCGACGACAATTTCGACAGCCACTACTTTGGCGGTGTAGGCCCCGAACTGCTCGGGACCCTGCTGATTACCGTGCTGGGCATGCTGTTCGTGATCCCTCTGGGAGTCATCTCGGCGGCGTACCTCGTCGAGTGTGCGTCGGAAGGTCCGGCCATGCGGATCCTTCGCATGTCGATCAACACGCTGGCGGGCGTGCCGAGCATCGTGTTCGGGCTGTTCGGTCTGGCCTTCTTCGTGCTGTTCCTGTTTCCGAAGCTCGGGTTCGAGCCGAAGGCGTGCATCCTGGCCGCGTCGTTGACGCTGGCGGTCTTGACGCTGCCGGTGATGATCCGCGCCAGCGAAGAGGCCATCCGGACCGTTCCGCGGTCGTACAAGGAAGGTTCCCTGGCGCTGGGCGCCAGCAGGTTCCGCACATTCGTCACCGTGACCTTCCCGGCGGCCCTGCCGGGAATCCTGACCGGTGTGATCCTGAGCCTCAGCCGGATTGCCGGGGAGACGGCCCCCATCCTGTTCACCGGCGCTGTGTCGATGGGACCGATTCCGAAGTCGATCTTCGACCCGACCCGCACGCTGTCCTATGGCAGCTACGACATGGCCGTCGGCGATCGGCTGGCGATGATGGTGCCGCACAATCAGTACGGCATGGTGGTCACGCTGATCCTGTTGATCCTGGTCCTGAACGCCTTGGCCGTGATCCTGCGTTCGAGGGTCTTCAAGAAACTCAAGGGGCATTGACCGGCCGGTACGCGCCGCCGAAAGGTGATTGTCTGATGCCGGAGAAAGAAGAACCTATGCCAGCTATCGCTGCCGGAAAAGAGACCGCGAAATCCGATACCAGGATGAGAGTGACGCTCGCCCATCGGGAAGCGCCGGAATCGAAGCCGCAGGCCATGGAATGCGCCTGCCCGGTGATTTGCTCGCGGGGTTTCTCGCTGTACTACGGCGCGAAGGTGGGCGTCAAGGACATCACGATGGACATCCATCCGTGCAGCGTCACGGCCATCATCGGGCCCAGCGGCTGCGGCAAGAGCACGTTCCTGCGCAGCATCAACCGCATGAACGACCTGATCCCCCACGTGCGCACCGAAGGCCTGCTCGAGGTCGATGGGCAGAACGTCTACGACAAGCGCACCAACCTGGTCAATCTCCGCCAGCAGGTGGGCATGGTCTTTCAGAAGCCCAATCCGTTTCCCAAGAGCATCTTCGACAACGTCGCCTACGGACCGCGGCTTCAGGGAATCCGACGCGGGGACCAGTTGCAGCACATCGTCGAGCAGTCTCTGAGAGCCGCCGCGATCTGGGACGAGGTGAAGGACGACCTGCGCAAGTCGGCGCTGGCGCTGTCCGGCGGACAGCAGCAGCGCCTTTGCATCGCCAGAGCGCTGGCGACCCGGCCGCGCGTCCTGCTGATGGACGAGCCCTGCTCGGCGCTGGACCCCATCGCGACCGGCCGGATCGAGGACCTGATCGGCCAGCTCCAGAGCACGTACACGATCGTAATCGTGACCCACAACATGCAGCAGGCGGCCCGCGTCAGCGAGCGAGCGGCGTTCTTCTGCCTGGGCGAGTTGATCGAGTACGATCGGACCGAGAAGATTTTCAGCAACCCGGCGAAGAAACAGACCGAGGACTATGTCACCGGGAGATTCGGCTGATCGGTCCTATCGGTCCCATAGGTCCTATAGGACCAATGGGACGCATAGGGCGAATTGCCAAGGAGTGTTTCGGAATGCCCGCCCATTTGTTACGCGATGTCGAGCTCCTCAAGAAGGAAATCCTGACGCTGGGAACGATGGCCGAGCTGGCCGTTCGCGAGGCGACCACCGCCATCGAGACGCGGGATGTCGCTCTGGCGCAGCGCGTCATCGACAACGACTTCAAGCTCGATGAGATGGAGGTGCAGGTTGAAGAGAGCTGTCTGAAGATTCTGGCGCTGTATCAGCCGGTGGCGACGGACCTGCGGTTCATCATCGCGGCGCTGAAGATCAACAACGACCTGGAGCGGGTCGGGGACTTGGCGGTCAACGTCGCTGAGCGCGCGGCCTTTCTGGCCACGCAGCCGCCGGTCGATATCTCGTTCGATTTTGAGGCGATGGCCCGCAAGGCCCAGGCCATGCTCAAGAAGAGTCTCGACTCCCTCGTCAACCTCAACGCCGAGCTGGCGCACGAGGTCTGTGCGGCCGATGACGAAGTCGATGAGCTCAACCGTCAGATGTACCGGATCGTCAAGGACATGATCCCCGCGCAGCCGCGGCACACCGAATCGCTGATCCACATGTTCTCCGCGGTCCGACACCTCGAACGCATCGCCGACCATGCGACGAACATCGCTGAAGACGTCATCTACATGATCGAGGGCCGCATCATCCGCCACCGCCTGTAGGAGCGAATCCTGATTCGCCGTTCCCTTCGTCGCCATGAGCGCAGCCAAGAGTTTGTAGTGGCGTCGTGAGACGCTGCTGCCTGCGAATCGTATGCCCGTGAGGGCACACTACGAGCCATGGGGCTGTGACCACCGCTTCAGTAATCCTTGAGTTGGCGCATCCACTCGGGCCAGTCGGCGGGCGTTACAGCGCCGGCTTGTGTCCACGGTCCGGCGGTGTTGAAGGACTTGTGCCACTTCAGCGTCCAGAGTTCCTTCAAGCCCACCTTACGCGCCGAGCCGTCGAGGAACAGGCAATCGACGCCGCCGCTGTGCCGATTGATGCAGCAACGAGCCATGTTGCTGCCCACCCAGGCCGCATTGGGGTTCTCGACAGGCGTATCCGTGTGTAGGGGCCACAGGTCGAAGCGCAGCGCATCGAGGAACAGCGGAATAGTCTCGGCCTGGGCAACATTCGCCAGATCGCGCCAGCCGTCTTCGGCAGATACGCCACGTTCGTACCGACTCTCATATCGGTCGGACAATGGGATGTCGATCGTGTAGCCGTTCAGTCCGTAACTGCCCGCGATCCCGTCGGGCCCGAGCTGCGACATGGTAAAGATCCCCCACGCCGAGAGAATCGTCATATACGTGTTGCTGCGACCATCCTCGTCAACCAGGGGCCTCGTTGCCGTCGGGCAGAACCACGTTCTGTTCTTCTTCCAGCTCTGCGTCGCCTCGTCGAGCTGGGCGGGCCACCAATAGCCCGTGTCGGTTATCCCGGTGAAGAACTTGCCGTCGTTTTCCCGCAGGTAGTCCTGGAATGTGCCGTGCCATTGGCGCAGGTTGGCCAGGCAGACGATCTCTTTGGCGCGGTTGCGGCCGGTGGCGCCGATGGCCGCGATGTTGCACAGGACAACGGCTGTCAGGACCAGCAGAACCGCCACGTCGCTTCTCGTGATATTTCGTGCGGGTTTCATATCTTCACATGCCTCCCTATTTCAGTCAGCTCACTGCGCTGCGGCCGGCTCGGGCTGTGGCTCCTGGAGCGACTCGACCGAAAGGGTCTGGACCGTGTTGGCCGCATCCGTGATCAGCATGGAGTAGTCCTGCGAGTCGGTGAAGAGCACAGCGCCGTCGGCGGTGACGATCGGGAAAGCGGGCCAGCCGGCTGTCTGCCAGCGGCCGGTCTGTTGGCCGTCGGTATCGACAACGTACACGCATCCATCGTCGCATGCGGCGTAGACCAGACCGTTCGCGTCGACCGTCAACGTGAAGCCTCCGATGTCGCCCAATCGCGTTGCCCACTTGATGGTTCCGCTCGGATCGACCGCGCGCAGATAGGGATCGTCCAGACTCACGTAGATCGTTCCATCGGGGCCGACGACCGGCTCGGACCAGCCGTCGGCATAGGGGTCGAACTCCATCGCGGCCTTGTCGATGGCCGGCGTGTCGAGCAGATCGACGGACCAGCGAATCGTTCCGTCGCCCGGTTCGATCGCGTAGAGGTGGCTGTCGTAGAGCAGCGTCTGGTAGATCGTCCCATCGGGACCAATCACCGGCGATGTGAACGGCCAGCCGCCGGTCTTGGCGCTGTTGGGATCGTCCGGATTCTCGGGATACAGCGCGAAACTGCACGCCCACTTGACGCTGCCATTGGCCGGGTCCAGGGCGTAGAGGGTCGGATCGTAGAGGCCCGCGATGTAGACCGTGCCGTCGGCGCCGATCGAGGGTGACGCGAAGACAGCGCCCTGAAGGTTCGACGAGGCCCTGGTCTGGAATGTCCACAAGATCGCGCCGTTGGCGTCGAGGGCATAGAGCTTGCCGTCGGTCGAGCCGACGTAGACGTTACCGTTTGCAGCGATAGCCGGCGACGAGTAGATCGCGTCGCCCGTGCTGTGGGTCCATCGCACGCTGCCATTCGGGTCGAAGGTGTAGACTCTCCCGTCCCGGCCGCCGACCGACAGGCGTCCATCGGACCCGATGCTCGGCGCGCTCAGCAGCGGTGTGTTGACGTCGGCGGTCCAGAGCGGCGCACCGCCGGCGTCGAGCGTATAGAGCTTGCCGTCTTCGCAGGTGACGTGGACCCGGCCGTCGCAGCCGACCGTGGCGCTGCCGACGACGGCGCCGCCGATCTGGCAGGTCCATTCCATCGC
>CAZNSM010000093.1:0-8142 GCA_964575615.1 uncultured Pirellulales bacterium
AAACAAAGCCAATTTCCGCGTTTTTGGGCTGGAAATGAGGGTGCGGCGGCCAGGCAAAGCCAATCCTGCGGCCGCCGACGGCCGGCAGTTGGAGCGTAGATGCTTGGACGCGCAGATGGGTGCGGCGTGCGAGGAGAACGTGCGAAACAAAGCCAATTCCGAGGCGGGCAGGGCGTCCGGGCCGGGAGATCAGTCGGTGCCGGCTTCGTCGGGGGTGGGTTCGGTGGGCTCGTCTACGACGGGGTTCTTGGTGATCTCGGCGATCAGGGTGGTGGCGTAGCAGCCGGAGTCGAGCTCGAAACGCAGCTCCAGATAGGGGCCCAGGTCGTCTGTTCCCGTCGCGACGGCAACCCCTCGCGGTTGGAACCGCAGGGGCCTTCGCCCACCTCGGGCGCCGAGCTTCTTCATCTGGCGGAACTGCTCTTCGCCCAGCCCTTCGGCTTTGAGGATGGGTTCCTCGATCTGGGCGGCAGGCCCTTCCAGGCGGGTGGTGCGCTGGCCCAGCAGGGGGCCGGTCGGGCTGATCTCGAAGCGGTCGCAGCGAGGCTGTTCGGCCGCCGCGTCTTCCACGCGAAAGCAGGCGCCGTTCTCGTGCTTGTAGGCCATATCGCCAGGCAGGAGCTTGTCGATGTCCGGCATGCGGGCGGTCAGCACGCGGTTGAACACGGCCGACTGGTACGCCGAGACGAAAAAGCCCTTGAGGTGCCTGTCCATCACCTTGAAGGTTCGCTTCTTGTTGCCCCGATTGGCGATGAGCGCCTTGAGGATGCGGCGCCGCTCGACGATCTGTCGCGGCCAGGCGTCCAGGGCTTCCTGGTACCTGCCATCCAGATAGAGCTGGCGGGCCTGGAGCATCACGGCGCTGTCCAGCCGAGGATCGGGCGCGCCGATGAACAGGTCGATGGCGCGATTCGCGTCGTTGTCGATCACCGCCTTGCCGATGAGGTGGTTGTCGACGCGGTTGCCGAATCGCTGCGGGCCATAGTAGTTGGGCACGCCTTTTTGCATCAGGATCGACAGCACCTGCTCGGCGGTGCGGGCCGCCTGGTCGAGCGGCATCGTCAGCTCGCGAAGCTTGATGACGAAGCGATTGCCCGCGAGGTGGCCCAGCCGCAGCTTGTTGGTGTGGCGGGTGACCTGGCGGATGCGGATGTCCGCGACATCGAGCCCTCGCACTCGCTCGGGGTCGACGTGCTCGACAGAGAGCCACTGCCGGGTGACGGCGTGCGTGTCCTTCAGTCCGGCCGAGCCGATGTCACGACGCGGGACGTTCAGCGCCCGCGCGAGCCGGTCGATGGCGTCTCGCGTGCCAAGGCCGCGTTTCTCGATGAGGATGTATGTGTGGTCGCCCTCGCTGGCCGCCGGATAGAGAGGCAGCTCTTCGACGAAGAAGTCTTCCGGCCGCGTTTTGATGACGCCCCCGGTGCCGGAGATGGCCGCCGTCAGGAGGATGGGTGTTTCGTTCATGTCTGTGCCGCGACCTTTCTTCAATCGAGACGGCCTGTCCGTGGCGACCATCCCCAATCCTTCGGCAGGCTCAGGAGAGCCGGTTTGCTTGAGGCTGCCGCCGGCGTTCGGTTCGACCGGGAGCTTTCCCTCGCCGGTTTCGGATGGTATAAGTACCCGCAAACGCAACAGAATACAAGAGAAGGACATGCTGGGATTCAAGAAGCGTCGACGAGCCAAGATCGCAGGGCAGCCCTTTCCGGCTAAATGGCTGGCGATCATCGAGAAGAACGTCCCGATCTGCCGGTGTCTGCCGGAGGCGGACCGGCAGGAGCTGCGCCGGCACATCCTGGTCTTTCTTGCGGAGAAACGGTTCGAGGGCTGCGGCGGGCTGGAGATCACCGATGAGATTCGCGTGACCATCGCGGCCCAGGCGTGCATCCTGCTGCTCCACCGCCAGACCGACTACTATCCGGGCCTGACGTCCATCCTGGTGTACCCGCGGACGTATGTCGCTGAGCGGACCCGCCATATGCTCGGTGACATGGTCCTCGAAGGCGAGGACGTGCGGCTGGGCGAGTCCTGGCATCGCGGGTCGGTCGTGCTGGCCTGGAACAGCGTGCGGCGGGGGGCCGCCAACCCGCGCGACGGCCAGAACGTCGTCTTCCACGAGTTTGCCCACCAGCTCGACAGCGCCTATGGCAAGGGGGACGACACCCCGGTCCTGCGAGACAGGTTCAGCTTCGCCGCGTGGGCTCAGACCCTCGGTGAGGATTTCGAGGAGTTTCGGCACAGCGTCGGACGGGACGATGAGCAGGTGCTCGACGACTATGGGGCGACCGACGAGGCCGAGTTCTTCGCCGTGGCGACCGAGTGCTTCTTCGAGAAGGCCCAGGAGTTGCGGGACGTCCACCCGGAGCTATACGAGGCGTTGAAGGACTTCTACCAGCAGGACCCGGCCTCGTGGCCGCCGGCGGCTCTCGACGGCCGGTCGTGAACAAAACGGGGGTTCCCGCCGGCAAAACTCTTGCAGTCTGGGCAACCTGTGGTATACTCTGTCGCACTGTGATTCCGACGCCGCAGATCCGCGAGGCATCACAGTCGAGGGCACGAAACTTCTGCGTTTCGGCTGTAAGGTTCAGTGGGTCTTGGGTTGGAACAGGACAATGGAAAACCATCGTAAGAGTCATATCAAGAAGAAACGGGTCAGTGGGTTCCGGGCCCGGTCGCGAACCCATCACGGCCGCAAAATCCTCTCCAATCGGCGCCGCGCCAGGATCCAAGCCAAGCGCGGTTGACCGTCCCTGAAGATTCCACTGCCGGGTTCTGGCGTCGCCGGCCTCAGACGGCTTCGGATGGCGCGTTGAGGATCGCTTCGATTTCACGGGTTCGGCTCTGCGCCAGCATCGCCTGCGCCGTCGCCTCGGCCTGGCGAATGGACGTGCCTGCGATCGTCTGCTGGGTCCGCAGCAGGTAGGCCGGGTCCACGCTGAGCGTGCGGACGCCGATGCCCAGCAGGAACGGAACATACTGCGGCTCGTGGGCCATGTCGCCACAGACGGACACCTCCCGCTTGCGGCGGACCGCGGCGCGGACGATCCGGCTCAAGGCCCGCAGCACGGACGGATGGTGCGGCAGGTAGAAGTCCGCCACGCTGTCGTTGGTGCGGTCCACCCCCAGCATGAACTGGATGAAGTCGTTGGTGCCGATGGAGAAGAACTCCACCTCTTCGGCGAAGTCTTCGATCAGCTCGACCACCGAGGGCAGCTCGACCATCATTCCGAGCTTGGGTTTGCCGTTGTGGGCGATGCCCTGTCGCGAGAGTCCATCGATCGACTCCAGCACGACCTCGCGGGCCTGGCAGAACTCGTCGAGCGAGGAGATCATCGGGAACATGATCCGCAGGTCGGCGTCCGCTCCGGCCCGGAGAATGGCCCGCACCTGTTCGCGGAAGATCGGGCGGTTCTGGAGGGAGAACCGGATCGACCGCATGCCCATGGCCGGGTTCTGCTCCTGGACGTCGTGGTAGTAGGAGAGGATCTTGTCGCCGCCGGCGTCGAGCGTGCGGAACGTCACGGGCTTGCCCGGCATGGACTGGACGAGCCTGCTGTAGATGACGAACTGCTCGGCCTCGGACGGGAACGTCGTCCGCACGATGAACGGGAACTCGGTGCGGTACAGGCCGACTCCGTTGCATTGCAGCTCGGCCGCGAGGACGGCGTCGGTCAGCAGATTGATATTGGCCAGCAGTTGCACCGGCACGCCGTCGGAGGTTTGGGTCTGGGGCTGGATGAGCTTCTTCTGCTCTTCGAGGCTCAGCCGGACCTTCTGCTGCGAGTGGAATTTCTCGAGGACGTTATCGTCGGGATCGACGAACACGTTGCCGATCTGCGCGTCGACGAGGATGGGAGTCCCGTCCGGCAGGCCGAGCAGGTCGAAGCTGTCCGCGATGACCATCGGCATGGCCAGCGAGCGGGCCAGGATCGCGATGTGCGAGGTGACCCCGCCGCCCACGAGGACCACCGCGCTGGCTTCCTCGCTCGACAGCTTCAGCAGGTCGGAAGGGAACAGCTCGCGCGTGACGACGACGTGATCCCGATAGACCTGAGTGTCCTCGCCGGCGCTGATCAGGTTGTTCACCAGACGAATGGCCAGGTCCTCGATATCGTTGACCTTCTCCCGCATGTACGCGTTGTCGCTGGCGAGGAACGTCTGGACGAATTCGCCGCTGACCTCGGCTACGGCGACGGGCGGGTTGACGCCGGTTTCGATGCGTCGCACGATCTTGTCGAGGAAGGCTTTGTCTTTGAGGATCATCAGGTGAGCGGCGAAGATCAGAGACGCCGCGTCCGACAGCTTGTTCTCGACGCGCTCCTGAAGCTCTTCGAGCTGATCGGTCGTGCGGGCAACCGCCTCGTGGAACTGCTCGATACTGTAGCGTCCCTCGAATTCGCGGTGCAACAGGAACGACAGGCTCTTCTGTTTGTCGATCACCATCGCCGGCGCGTAGGCGAACCCTTCGGAGGCGACCCTGCCTTTGATGAATCTCAGTTGGGCCGGAACGGTCGTCCGGAGCGCAGGAGATTCTGATCGCGGCTCACGCATCCCCATGAGAAACTGGGCGTTCTCGATGATGTGGGCCAGTTGCGACGCCACGGTCTCCAGGGCCTTGACATCGGCGTCGGTGAAGGATTCCCCGGTGCTGCGTTGGAGAACCAGCACCCCCATCCTGGAGATGCCGCGCGCGATGGGCAACGCCAGGAACGCGTCGAACCGCTCCTCGAAGAGGCCCGGGAAGAACTTGTAGTTGGGATTGCGGCTGGCGTCCTTCTCGCAGACGGTCTTCATCTCCTGGAGCGCCAGACCCGTCAGCCCCTGACCCAGCCTCAAACGGACCTTTCCCACGGACTCGGGGTTCAGGCCGCGGGTGGCGCGCAGCGTCAGCATGCGCTCGGCCGGGTCGTACAGATAGACGGAGCAGACGGCCGAATGTGTCCGGTCCGCCACCATCTCGACCGCCTTGTTCAGCAGCGTCTCAACGCTGGCGCTCTCTCGGAAGAGATGGTTCAGCTCGTTGACCTCATACAGCAGTTGTTCACTGTCCATGCTGCGACCTCGGCTCTCCTGTTGTCGTCCGGCCTTTCCGATGCCATGTACGCCGCCACCTGTCTACCGACGGCGATTGCAACCGGTTCGTCCCGGGTTCCGGATCTCCTGCGACGGTTCCCGCCGCGCACGAGGGAGTACTTATAGCGTCCGTGGGCGACGCAGGCAAATGACTTGTGGAGCAATTCCGGTGCCGCCTCGGCAGAATCGCGGGCGTTCTCCCGGCGGCCCTCGCCACGGCAATGGAATCCGGAGTGGTCGCCCCGCATGGCTCCGGGCGGAAGCGACAAGAATGTATCAGGCCGAGCCCATGTCTACGGAATTGTCGTCTGTGGCTGGTCTATCGCTCGACGATGAACGTAATGTCGTATGGGAGGTCTTCTTTCTGGCCCTGGCGCTTGGGCTGACGCTCGGTGCCGCCGTCGTCCGTCCCGTCCGGTCCGACGCTGTAGACGACATACCCTCCGTCACGCTTCTTGTATCGCAGCGGTCGGCCGTCGAACGGGTCGAGTGGGATCTCTTCCAGGTGGGAAGGCACGAGTTCGGAGAGGTCGTCAGGCAACTGCCCGGTCACGAGACGATATCGCTCGACGGCCAGGGCTGTTCGCGCTACCTGCATCCGAGCCATTCCCTGCAGGTTTATGACGATCAGTCGCGCGCTGGGAGGAGTCAGCCAGTTCAGAATCGAAGAGAGGCCCGACGTGTTGTACCGGGCCTCGGCTGCCTCGATGGCCTGCTTGCGTTTCCACGGCTCCCTCTGGGCGATCTCGATCGCTTCGGCCATCCGATCCAGGTGGCGGATCAGGCTCAAGTCGACAACGCCCAGTTCGCGGAGAATCCCGGCCACCGCCACGGAGAGGTCGCCTGGGCCGTAGTTCGACGGCTCATCGGCCATATGCAGTCCGAAGCACCGCTCTGCGGCCAGCGCCCGCACCATCGAATCGGGATCATAGCTCTCGTACAGAGCAGCGTCGATCTGCACGAGATGGGCGTCCGTCAATGCCGTCCGGTTGACCACCTGCTCCAGCCCCTCAGCGGTCAATGCCAGATCCGCTTGGGCGACCAGTTCGGAGATGATTATGGGCAGCTTGACCAGGGTGCGGGCCAGGCCATAACTGCTCAGAAGCATCTGGACCGCTGCGTTGGGATCGTTTTGCTCGGCGTGCAGAACGGCCCCCATGACCAGCAGGCGTGCGGTGCGCCGAAACGCTGCAAAGTCGATCGACTCCATGTCGTCGCCTCGCGCGAAGTTCACAGGGTAACGGCAATCTGAAATCGCCAACCCTTGATGCAGCAGTTCGAGCGTCTTCTGGTTCCCGGCGAGCATCGAGGCCGTTACGTGCTTTGTCCGGTTGTCGATCGCCTGCGTTCTGCGGGGCAGGGGCGCATTGCTGAACAAGGGGACTCCATTGGCGTCTTCGGTCGAAGGGGATATCAGATGGCTCAGAGCCGTGGTGATGTAGTCGGCCGCGTTCTCGGCAAACGCAGGAATCGTGTAGCTGGCATCCAGTTCCTCGCATGTGACCGGATACCCGGCGGCGCGCACGGCATCGAGGCAGCGGTTCAGCTTCGCGCGAACCACGATGCGAAACACCGCGAAGGCAACGACCAATGCGCCAAGGACGAGCACGGCGACGTGCCAGGGCCGAATTCGATGTCTGCTGTTTCTTTCGCCTTGCTCGGTCATGTTGGCTCACTGTCAGGAGGTTGGCGCTCTTGTCGAGTTTCCGCGTGGCCGAATATAGCAGATCGCGGACGGACGGGGAATCGTCAATTCTCCGGCAGGCGGAAGAGACGGATTTCGTGGGACTCGTTCGGCCGGGCGACCTCCGCATAGACCCAGAGCGCGCCATCGACCCACATCCAGTGCGAATAGCGCCACGTGGCGAAATGCGCGCTCGGTGTTGTGCTGGTCAGCAGAGGGTTCTCCGGCGTGAGGTCCGTGACGTGATGGAGGTCGAAGGTGAAACCGATCCCTGTGGCGATGTTGTAGACCGGGTCGTGCCAGTCGCAGGCCGAACCCTCATAGATGAACAGGTATCCCAGGCCCACCGGGACCACGCTCGCCGGGCGGACGTAGAAGTCGTGCCAGCCGGTCAGGTCCATGATCGACTGATAGGGACTGCCCACCGGCTCCCATGTTTCGCCGTCGCTGCTGCGGAAATGATAGATGCGCTCGGTTCGACGCATGACCCCGATGACATAGCAGTGGTAGACCCCTTGTGCACAGATGACGACGGAGTCCTTGTATTCGGCCGGGATCACGTCGCGGTCGTCGGACTTGGGCAGGGGGGCGATGACAGCTTTCGCCGAATGCGGATCGAAAACGGCCGGATTGACCGCGTCCGCGAATTTGATGATCGACCAGGGGCCATCCTGCCACGGGCCGCACGCGTAGAGCTTGAAGAGTCCGGTCTTCGGATCGATCAGCAGGGCAGGGCGCTCGAAACCGGGGATCGGGACGTCCTCTCTGCGGATGCTGTGCACCTTCTCGAAATGGATGCCATCGGCGCTGCGTAGGATTCGAATCTCGTAGCCCCGCAGGCCGCGCGGCGCTTCGGAGGTGCGCATCCGGCAGGCCAGCCAGAACGTGCCGCTCTTGTCCCGCACGACCGACGGCGCCCCCGCCCACCATTCGGCCTCGTTCCGGTCCGGCTCGACGATCACCTCGTACTCGCGGAAGCTCCTCGCGATGTCACCGAGCAGATCGTCTGCACCGGGGATCGGCCGGCTCCGAGTCGCGAGGCATGGGCGGGCGGCCGCCAGCAACAGAAAGGTGGATATGAACAGGCGCGCATTCAGTCCCATTGTGCAGTTCTCCTGTGACCCTGCGATGAACTCCTGGCCGGATGGTATAGCGTCACAGCGGACCTCGTCAACACCCGTCGAAATCGCAGCGGACGATCACATGGCGGCGACCTGCCCCTGGGGTCGGATGTCAGACGAGCCGGGCATTCGAAAAAGGTTGACGACGCTCCCGCCGGGCCGTATAGTACCTCCACTTCGGTTGCTGCGCCCGTAGCTCAATTGGATAGAGTCGCGGACTTCGAATCCGAAGGTTGCAGGTTCAAGTCCTGCCGGGCGCGTTGC
>CAZNSM010000093.1:8242-19994 GCA_964575615.1 uncultured Pirellulales bacterium
AGTCGCGGACTTCGAATCCGAAGGTTGCAGGTTCAAGTCCTGCCGGGCGCGTTGCAGAACCCACTGAGAAAGCGACACTTACAGAAACCAGCGATTCGCGCATCGCCACCATAGGGCCCGCGCCTTACGCCTTACCTTACGCTTTGACCAAAGGGCCGCCCCCGAGGGGACGGCCCTTTTTGTCTATGCCAGGAACTCTACGCTCAATACGTCGTCTTTCGGTATGGGGCGGCCTTTGCAGTCACAGCCGCAACTGCACTGGTGCCAATCTCTGTCTCCGTGAAGTGTGGCATGCAGGTATATGACTGCTCGTTTGAGTGCACCTACCCTGAGAAGTGGCTCGGGGGCGTATCTGAACCTGACGATGGCGGGGCGCGTGAGATTCCTGTAGGTGGCCAAGAGTGGCCCCCCGATGTGAGGCGGAATGGCACGGCACATCTCTCTCACGATTTCTGGCACTTCGAGGTAGTAATCCCCGATGCAAGAATCATCCCCATCAGAGGCAGTCTCCACGATCATCTCCCTGAACAGGAAGCCGTGCGGGCCGTCGTCAAAAGGTGCCTGGTTCGCCTTCCAGTGAAGACGCGCAGCATCATGCCCTTCTCGTGGCAAGTGCTCCCATTCTCCCCCCGGGCAGAGTCCATGCCGAGCCGCAAGTTCTCATAGTTGCCGCTCAAAGATCGGCCGCATCATGGTTGTTGGCAGCAACCCTTCAGAGAAGGTCGTGTCTCTGAGGATGCGCGTTGCGTGAAACCAAATAGCTGTTTCCGGCATGGGTTTGAACCCAAGAGTTTGAAGTAGTGCTTGCGGAACCCATTCGTCGGGATCGGGATAGGCTGTGTCAACGTCTGGAATATCACGCAGACGCGCGATCAGCTCGTCCGGCGAGAGGCGTACAATGCCAGACACGGTTTCCAAAGTCGTTTCGAAGTTGGTGCAATCGAGTTCCACAGATCGTGCCTTCCGGTAGCTTTACACGTCGGTGGATTGTATCCGATAGAACATTCGAAGTCCAGGGCGGCAGACTGTGGCGCCCACGTCGCGATTTTGACGATACACAAAAAAAGGTGAAGAAAAATTCCAAAGCGGCATTGACAAGCAGGCAGCTCAATGATAACATATCCGCGTGACATCGGGTTCGACAACGTGGAACACCGCGTCGGTTCGATGGCATCACTTCCTTGCCCGCTGGAATGGCGCGGCCGAGTGGAATTCTCCGAGAAGTGCATCGTGCAGAATGGTCTATTCACGCGTGCAGAACTGGGAGCCAAACACCATGAGCACACACACGTCCGGTTGCCGTGAACTGCCCGAGTTGCTTACCGCAGCGGAGGTTCTCGCAGCGATTCGCCTTACCCATGTCAACCCGGCGCAGGCCCTCTACAGGCTGCGAAAAACGGGGCGCCTGACCGGGCTAAGAATCGGCAAGCAGTTCAAGTATCGGCGCGAGGACGTCGTCCGCCTGCTCACTGGCGCCAGCGCGTAACTCCCCAAACGACACACGATCGCCGGCAAGACGGGCCAAGCGATGTGGTTACCTGGAGTCGACGCGCATGGAAGCGCCACGGGTCAATCAAACTACTGAGAGGCTACTGCTCAGTGCCGCGGAAGCGGCCGCGATGCTGGGCATCAGCCGGGCCACGTTTCTCCGCCTGGATCGGAGCGGCCGACTCGGGCCCAAATCCGTACGGCTGGGGCGGTTGGTCCGCTGGCACCGGGCCCAGATCGAGGTATGGGTAGGGGCCGGCTGCCCCCCGAGATCCGGGTGGCGGAAGGGAGGGGCCGCATGAGCGAGAACTACGTCAAGGTCTTCCAAACCATGTACACCGGAAGCCTCTACGGCGCCGGGATGCACATCTTCGCCGTGTGGGCGTGGATACTTGCCCACAAAGACGAGAACGGCGTCGCAGAGGTGAATCCGCGCCAGGTCGCAGCCGAACTCGGCGGCACCGTCGAGCAGGTCCGTGATGCACTGGCATACCTCTGTGCCCCCGACCCAGAGAGCCGTAGCCCGGAAGAGGAAGGCCGCCGGCTCGTGAAGGTCTCTCAGTTTGGGTACACGGTCGTCAACCACGCCAAGTACCGCGACCGCGGGCAAGACCGCACCGAATATTGGCGCGAGTACAAGCGCAAGAAACGCGGACAGGATGTCCACATGTCCACTGTGGACAATGTGGACAATGTGGACATGTCCACCGATTCCACACAGGCAGAGTCAAAGGCAGAGTCAGAGGCAAATCTACCTGACATAAAGTCAGAGTCAGATAATCATGATCCTGTAGCGGTCCGGCACGAACCTGACTCTGACGTGATTGCTGCGCCGAAGGGACCTGACCTTGACTCTCCTGACCGCCGGTGCTACTCCATCCTGGTAGACGTGCTTGGGGTGTTGCGCTCTGTCGAACCAGCCGAGCAAAACGCGGACCTGAGAGCGCTGGCCAATTTCGTGCAGTGGTTGCGCGACCAGATCCACACCGGCAAGGCCAGTCCGAACGCCTACAACGAGGCCATCACGATCGCGAAAGACTCCATCAACGGCGACGTCCCCATGAAGGTGTTTAACAGCCGGATCAACACGGAGTTCGGCTACGTTGCGCCCAGTAAGCGTAAGCCATCCCGCATGGCTTACACCGGCAACCGCAGGAAACGCCCACAGTAGGGCAGGAACAGATATGACCATCAGATCAAGATTCAGCAGGTCGCAAATTGAAAGGTCGAAAGATGATCGTACAGATTCTCGTCAGCAGTGCGTCACCCGCCCAACAGGCGGACCTACGTCGTCGAATCGTCGAGCAGGTGCAGGGCATGGGCCTCAGCGTCGACGCCAGCGAGTTCACGCCGTCGGCCGAGACGTTGTCCGAGGTGGCGTCCGTCCCGGCGGGCAGAGCCAGTGTCCGCGTCTACGAGTCTTGAGCGCGCTCCCGCGTTCGGCGGGCGCCGAAGCTGCTTGTCGGCGGCGCCCGCCTGTTTGTCCGTCTCGCGCACTGTGTGCGCGTTCGCCAGGGGGCGCGTCCGTCTCGCGCCCCCAGTTTCAGTTTCTCGCCACCGCTCCGGGGGTCGGTAGACGTAGCCCGGCCGCCCCCGAGCGGCTATTTAGGATGAAAGGACACCGAAATGAAAAACACCAAACCGGCCCAACACGATAGCCCGGACCAGCTCCTCCGCTTCGGTTTCAGCAGCCGCGTCAGAGACGACCTGGACGCCACGGAGCTGGAGGACCGCCTGCTCCATGCCCTGCGCCAACTGGACATCGACCTGGCGCAGATTAGGTCGACGTACCAGCCCTCAGTCGCGCAGGAGAAGATCACCGAGCGCGCGAAGGCGGCGATTGCCGACGTCGAGAAACTCCGTGGCCGGGTGAACGTGATGGGCTCGCGCTGGGCCACGGCGTTCGGCACCTTGGAGAAGAGAGCGGGCCTCAGCCCGTCGACCGATCCAGCGACCACCACACGCGAGTTGTGGGTGTTGGACCAGTTCCGCCGGATGGACCCGCACGAGCGACTCACCGCGATTCGCCTTGCCGTCGAGAGCGGTGACGTTTTGAGCGTGAGGTCGGTCCTGACCGCGCCGAAAGCGTTCGCCGTCCTCAATCCCGAGTTCGCCGAGCAGGTGCGCGACCTCTGGTATGAGCAGCGCATCCCCGAGCAGGTGGCCGCCTGCGAAACGCTGAGAGACGTTTTCGAGACCTGTGAGCACAACTACGCGGCGACCGTCGCGGCGGTCAAACAGATCGGCGGAATCGACGACATGCGGTCGAGGCTGGAGGGCCAGCAGGCATAACCAGAGCCTATCACGGTATGCCCGGCGGTCGATGGGTTCTCTCCTGCCGGGCATCTTGGACGCTATGCCGGCGGGCAGTGGCCCGTAGCCCCCGCAGCCAGGCGGACCCGCCGGCTTCCCTGAGAGGTAGAAAATGGACAAAGCAGAGGTGGTTATCACGATGAGCGGCCCCGAGCTACGAAGCGGCCCGCTTCCCGACGAATTGATTGCGGCCGTCCAGCGCGTGCTGGTCGGCCACGGCTACAAGGACCATGAGCACCGGTGGGAAGGCCCGACGCATCGGCTTGTGTATCACAGAGAGTGACTTCCATGTGCGGGGGCCCCGTCAGTATGTGCGTCGGTGCCGTCCTGTGCGGGGCCCTGTTTTTCTGCGGTGCAAAATGGCAAACCTGAAAAGTCGGCAGTTGAGGGCGATTGAAGCGCTGCTCGAAGCGCCTACGGTATCCGCCGCTTGCCACCAAACCGGCATCCCTCGCCGCACAATAGAGAATTGGCTGCGCGAAGACCTCGAGTTCCAACGAGCGTTCGCAGCGGCCCGCGAACGGGCGTTCGGTCTGGCCATAGGTAGACTGGCAAAGGCGGCAAACAAGGCTGTCACTATCCTGATTCGTGGCATGGAAGGCGAAGAGATCAGCCAGGGCCAGCGGATGTGCGCCAGGGACATCCTCACATTCGCATCGCAGGCCCGCGCTGAAGATGTCCGCGTTTTGGCCGACGAGATCAAGGCCATGCTCAAAGAAATGGCAGAGGACGAATGAACCCAGAAGGCTCACAACTGAGAGGACTCTACCGTGAAGCCCGCCGGCGTCTGGCGCAACGCCGCATGCGCAAGCAGGTCGACCGCTACTTCGCCACCGGCACACGGCCGGCACACGAACCGGCCGCGTCCTACGTCGCCCTAATGGAGGCCTTCGACCGCGTCGCGAATGCGTCCATCGGCGGGCAGGGGTACGAGCAGGCCGTCGAGCAGTATCGCGCTGCCGAAGAGCGGTACGAGCAGGCATCCCGAGAGGTGCAACCATGATCGACAGGCACGCCGAAGTCCGACAGTGGTTCGACCGCATCGCGAGCACGTGGCCGCGCAGCGGCAACATCGACCTGCCCGAGATCGGAGATCCACTGGCAGGGGTGACCTTCCCCGAGGACATCCCGCCCGTGAGCTACGAGCAGATGACCGACCACGCGAAGCGTGTGTTCCATGCACTGGATCGCCGTAAGGCAGGGCGAATGGAACCGCGCGGAAAGACGGAAAAGATGTTGTTCTGAGCCCAGAAAGCAGTCAACCCCCAGACAGACAATCAGAAGGTGACATCATGCCAAACAACATCGTAGTCTTGAGCGGGATCATCCCGGAGCGGCCGAACTTCACAGAGGATGGCGAAGGGCATCCCATGGTCGAGTTCTATGTGAGCGTCCGCAAGGAGTGGACCGGCCGGGCCGGGCAGGAGTGCGATAAGGAGCAGGTCTTCCGCGTCCAGGCCAGCGGCCATCCGGCGAACAGTCTTCGCAAGTACTACCACCCCAGGTGCAGCGTGACCGTCAATGGCGAACTGGACCAACGCGTCTTCCCCAACGGCACCGCCGAAGTGTACATCCATGCCCAGGAGCTTGGCTACCTGTCCCTGTCGTCCATCGTGGAGGCCCAGCGTGCCAAGTCCACATGACGTATCCCGTTGGTATCCTCTGAGGCCGCACGTCGAGCAGGAGCGGCTGTGGACTTCCTCTGCCCGCTTCAAAGTGGCGGCTTGCGGTCGACGCTCGGGGAAGAGCGAACTGGCGAAGCGGTGTGGAGTCCGCAAGGCCATAGGTGCATCGGTCTATCACGACTACCGCGTGCTGTTCGGTGGTCCGACATTCCAGCAGGCGAAGCGGGTGTTCTGGGGCGACGTGAAGAAGCTCGTTCCACGGTGGGCGCTTCTCGGGCAAGACCCGCGTAAGGCAATCAGCGAGGGAGAACTGACGATCAAGCTGCGCAACGGTGCCGAGATCATCGTCAGCGGCCTTGATGCTCCGATGCGAGTGGAAGGTAGTCCACTTGACTTTGTCGTGGTCGATGAAAGCGCGGACGTGAAGGAAGAGGCTTGGCTGGAGCATATCCGACCGGGACTGTCTGAGCGCGGCGGCGAAGCTTGGCTCGTCGGCACACCCCAGGGGCGGAACCACTTCTGGCAGTGGGCCGTGAACGCCCAGACAGACGACAGCGGGTTATGGTCGTTCCACACGTGGCCGTCGGCTACGGTCCTTCCGGCCGAAGAGATCGAGATTGCGCGAAGCGAACTGGACGAACGGACCTTCCGCCAAGAGTACGATGCGAACTTTCTGGACCCCAGCGGGCAGGTTTACTACCCCTTCCGCCGGGAGATCCATGCAGCCGAAGCGCTTGCCTACGATCCGCGCTCGCCTCTGTGCATCGGCTTGGACTTCAACGTCGCGCCGGGTGTGGCGACCTTCAGCCAGGAGCAGGAGTACCACGGCGACAATCCCCGCGTGTCCCGCCAGTTCACAGCCGTAGTCGATGAAGTGTGGATCGAGCGCGACAGCAACACCAAACGCATCTGCCAGACGATCGTCGACCGCTACCGTGCTCACGATGCAGAGCTGTACATCTACGCCGACGCCACGGGCGGGGCGAAGGGGACGGCAAAGGTCGAGGGGTCCGACCTGGACCTTCTGAGCAAGTATCTCGGGCCCGTCTTCGGCCAGCAGCGGGAGAAGCGCTCCGATGGTATCGAGTACCTCGTCCCGTCCCGGTTGCGAATGCGAACGCCGAACAGCAACCCGGCCGTCCGGGCCAGGATCAACGCGGTCAACAGCCGTCTCGAATCGGCTGACGGCAAGGTGCATCTGTTGGTCGACCCGCGATGCAAGCACGTCGTCCAAGACCTTGAAGGCGTCACGTGGGCCAAAGATGGTGACATCGACAAGAAAAGCAGTCCCATGCTCACGCATATCTCTGACGCGTTGGGCTACTACATCGCAGAAAAATTCCCCGTCCGAGATCGTATCCTCCGGGCGGCATGAGTGTAAGGCAAGACGAATGGTTTGGCACACAGAACGAGGACAGGTCAGTATTTCGGCAAAGAAGGTCGGTTTTAGAGGCTGACTTTCTGATTGACTCTCTGGGGGTAAACAAATGATGCATCGAAAAGAGGCAACCCTGAATTTGAAGATCGACGCCAGTGGCGCGTTGGCCGGGGCGAATAGTTTCCAGACCGCCACAGGTGGAATCGTCCGCGGCGCGGGCAACGCCAAGATTGCCGTCGCCGCGATGACGGCCGCTGTGATAGCGGGCATGGTCAAGGTCAGCGGCATGGCCGGCGACATGATGGAGGTGCAGAGTAAATTCAACGTCGTCTTCCAGGGCCTCACGCGCGAGGCGAACGCATGGTCGAAGAATTTCGGTGACGCCGTCGGGCGGTCCCAAATGGAGATCAAGCGCGCGATGGCCGGGACGCAGGATCTCTTTGTCCCGCTGGGTTTCGGCCGCAAGGAAGCGTTTGAGCTGAGCAAAGCTCTGACGGAGCTGTCTGTCGACGTCGCGAGCTTCAACAACTCAATGGACGCGGACGTGATGGCGAATTTCCAGTCCGCGCTGGTGGGCAATCACGAAACGGTCAGGAAGTTCGGCATCATCATTTCGGAAGCCGCAATCGAACAGGAAGCGTTTCGGAGAGGTCTCAATAAGTCCTACAAGGACCTCACCGACCAACAGAAGGTTTTGCTTCGCTACTCGTTGATCGTCCGGGGCAGCAGCGATGCTCAGGGCGATGCGATTCGCACGGCAGACAGCTACGCCAACCAGATGAAGCGGCTCAAGGCTGCACTGGCCGACACGGGTGTCGAGTTGGGAGAGGTGTTCCTGCCCGCCGCGACGAAGGCCCTTCAAGGGGTGAACAGCCTCTTGAAAGAAGGTCGCACGGCGGTCAAGGACTGGGCAAAGGACTTCGAAGAGGGAGTTGCGCTTGTCACCGGCTCCATCGAGAAGCTGGATGATGTCTCACGCAAAGTGAACTTTGAAACGGAGTTCAACCGCTTCGGCCCGGACACGCAGAAGAGCATCCGCGAAGCGTATCTGTCCAGTCACCCGCAAGACAAATGGGCGTTCACGAAGCAGAAGGTCACCGACCCGATGGGCGGCGGACGCGAGGTGTTTCAGAGGCCACGAGATACCGACTACGCCTTGAAGCTCATGGAGAGCTACGACCGCAACCTCAAGCGAGGTTACACCCCCCCGAGCGGCCCGGACCTGTCGAGTATGTTGGAACAGGCGGGCAACGATGGGGCCAGCGCCTACACCGGGCCGGGGGCACAGTACCCCGACCCCGAGGGCATGGAGAGATACTGGAGTACGAGTATCGACTACATGAACCAGGACATCGAGACGCGTAAAGACGCCATCGCCGAAATGGATCGGATGGAGAAGAGCGTCGAGCGCGAACTGGATTTGATCGGGCGGCTGCCCGACTCGTACGAGCGCGCAGCCGAGGCCATCGAGTACGCGGAAAAGGCAAATGCATTGTACGGCGAAGGCTCCGAAGAAGCCCAGCGAAAAATTGAGGCGTTCGACAAGAGCCTCAAACACCTGGAACGAAATAAGAAGCTTGTCGAAATGGCGGACCAGATCGGACAGGCTTTCTCCAAAACCTTCACCGACCTACTCATGGGCGCGGCAACCGCCGAAGACGCGTTCAAGTCGTTGGGCGCCGCGATTCTGGACGCCGTCATGCAGCAGATGGTCGTCCAGCCCATTGCCCAGGCCATCAGCGGCGGACTGGGCGGGCTGATGACTGGCATGTTCATGCACACTGGCGGCACCGTCGGGCAGACCGCGTCACCGACTCGCTACGTCGATCCTCTCCTGTTCGCATCGGCGCCAAGGCTGCACACAGGCCTCAAGTCCGACGAATTTCCGGCCATTCTCCAGAGAGGCGAGACCGTGACGCCCAAGGGGCAGGCGCCCGCGTCGGCAGCGCCGAATGTGACGTTCAACATCCAGAACCAGTCCGGCGCTCAGGTGGAGGCCCAGCAGACGGGCGTGCAGTTTGACGGCCGACGGATGATCGTGGGCATGGTGCTCAAGGACAAGCGTAACAACGGCCCGATGGCGCGGGCGAATCGGCGGAGATAGTCATGGTCGCAAAAAACGATGACCCCAGCATCAGCGATGTCACACCGGCGCTCATTCGCGCGGCGACAGGCTTCCGCTTCACGGAAACGACGAAACGCACCGTCGCCTCCAACGGGCAGGTCGTGGAGGAGATCACCGAAGTCCACGACTGCTACGCACCGCCGGACCCGCAAGCAGCGATGGTCCTGTACCAGATCGGGCGCGAGGTGCTCGGGAAGGATTTTCTCGGATGAACGCTGAACGCATGGACCTTGTCTGCGCCGCGGTGTTCGACGTAATCCGCGTCCGGGCGGCCCAGCGGCGCGACGGACGGGCAAAGCTCACGCATGAGGACATCGTCTGCATCCTGCGCGATCTCTTTCCCTGCGACCGGCGGCCGACGTTCGGGGAAGTTGACCTCGCGTTGACGATTCTGCGGCTGCGTCACCGGATCATCGGGTGCCACGGCCGCTGGACGGTGTGCCAGCAGGCCCACAGCACGGGGACGCCGTGGCCGCCGGTGCCGAAATAATGGGGGGCTTCTTTGCCATACCGCCGGGGCGGGTCTTTGCAGTCCTTTCCCCTGCCCCGGCGGTGCTTTTCAGGGGCAAACGTATGGTCAAATGAATGGCTCAGACCGTGATTCGGAAAGAGCCTCGAAAGGGGCCGGAGAACGCGGTTTTTCGCGGTTGACCTGCTGAATAAACTTCTGAAATTCTCGGGTTTTCTCTTGATGTCACGCGGTAGATCGTCGATAATACAGGTGCTTATGAAGATCATGTCAATCGAACTCGTTACAATGCGCATGCGCCGCTTTCTCGGTGAGGTTCACGCCTTTGGACGTGGTCTTCATAAGCAACCGGGAGAGCGGCCTATTCATTTCAGGAGGTTCCCATGAGTACCACCACGCAAGAGGTCCGTCGTCAGAACGTCCAGCAGGCCCTTCACACGGCCAGCATCGCGCCCACCGGCAACACGCGGGACTATGCCGCACTGGATTGGATGCTGGACCGGAGCACGCCACAGACGAAGGCAGCAATCCTCTGCTGCATGAAGGTCGCGATGGCGAACAACACCGCCGGGGAGCACATCATGGACCGATGCGAGGAAGAGCTTGAGCCTCTGTACGAGTGCATCGGCACAGAGACCGGAGATCCTGACGTGGAGATGTCGAGCCTGTGGCTATCGCTTCTGACCGGGCTGCGGACAGGCTACGCGGACAGCCTCTGAATAGCTCTGGTCAACGAACGGCCCGTTTCGAGACCACCGGGACGGGCCAAGCACAAGATCGGGGCTCCTACGGCCCCACAGCGAATTTCAGATGGAGGGCAAGACCATGAGAATCTACAGACCAGCGTATTCGAAACCGCTTCCCGCGGGCAGTAAGATCAAGCAGGACAAGGCAGGCAAGTACATCGTGCAGACCGATCGGCAGGGGCAGCCGAAGAAAGCCAGGGTGCTGGACACACCCCAGGGCTTGAGAATCAGTATCGAGTCGAGCTTCTACACAATTGTATTCAGGGATCATGCCGGCACCGAACGCCGGTTGCAGGGATACCGGGACAAGGCCGCAACCGACATCCTTGCCGAGAACATTGGGAAGGTGGTCTATCATCGCCAGCAGGGCGAAGTCCTGCCTGCCCGGCTCCAGGAGTGGGCCGACAGCCTTCCGGAGAACATCCACAGTCAGCTTGCGAGCTTCGGCATGGTCAAGTCCCGCCGGGTGGTCGTCTCTCAAGCCCTGGAGGAGCTTCTGACCTTGTTTGAGCAGCATCTTGCCGTCAAACGCCAGCGGGACGCCAAGTACATCATGGAGACCTGCACGAAACTCCGGCGGACCTTCAAGGGCTGTGGCTTCACCACGTTCACCGACATCGACGACGTCGTCCTGGACAAGTACCTTCTCGGGCTTCGCAAGGACAAGAACCTGTCGACCCGCACTTTGAACGGCTATCTCGGGGCGGCCCAGCAATTCGCACGGTTCGCTGTCCGTGTGCTCAAGGTGGCGAAGTCGTCTCCGTTGGAGTGCATGGAGGGCTTCGGGTCCGAAGCGGCCGACAGGCGCCGTCAGAGACGGGCCCTGACCGCCCAGGAAGTCCAGAAGCTCCTGACCACCACCCACGCGTCCGAGGACGAACGCTACGGCATGGACGGCGCCGAACGGGCTTTGCTCTACCGCTTCGCACTGACCACGGGACTCAGGGCCAACGAGATCCGCACGCTTCGCGTCGAGCACGTGGACCTGGACGACCCCGAAGGCCCGGTCCTGTACGTCGAGGCCGCGTACAGTAAGCACCGGGAGCGGGACGTCCTGCCCGTACACCGGGAGCTTGTCGAGCCCCTGAGACGGTTCATTCAGCAGCGAGGCAAGCTGCCCACGGCCAAGCTCTTCGGCGGGCGGTATCAGTCCCTCACGGACAAGACCTGCGACATGGTCAAGGACGACCTTGTCGACGCGGGGATCGAGTTCGAGACCGTGGCGGGTATCGTGGACTTCCACAGCTTGCGGCACACGTTCGTGTCGAGCTTGAAGGGCATCGCGGCGCGGCAGGCCCAGGGCCTTGCCAGGCACAAGAGCAGCGATATGACCGACCGATACTCGCATCGATCGTTGGCCGAGCAGCGGGCAGCGCTGGAGTCGGTGAACCTGTTCGGCATGGCCGGGTAAGGTTCGGCTGCGCCTTACGTTTGCCTTACGTTCTACTGAGCTTTTGTGTCCTATGCTGCTACTTACTGATACAACCGAATCGGCTGTAGCGTGTAAAAAACGCGGTTTTTGCGTCGCCAGTGGGGATTCTGGATATGGAATGTATGGACTTCGAATCCGAAGGTTGCAGGTTCAAGTCCTGCCGGGCGCGTTGGGGA
>CAZNSM010000094.1:0-6584 GCA_964575615.1 uncultured Pirellulales bacterium
CGGCCGAGGACAAAATACGCAAGCAAATTAGGGGATTTCCTTAGAGCGTTTCTGCGCGGAACGAGTCTACCATCACATGGGGACCGTCGGAGCTTCCGTGGGTGTTTCGCAAGCGGTGAGAAGAGTGCGGGGGGTATCGTCTCTGTTCTTTGACATTCATGTCGGCACTGTGCCGGCTACCCAGCGCTTGGAAAGGAGAAAAACCATGGAATCACGTACGGCAGTACGATCGCTACTGGCATTGTTGGTCGTGGCGGCACTGGTCATTGCAGGCTGTTCATCGGGCGGGGTCACAGGACCGCCGAGGCGCACGACGACCGCGCAACAGCCGACCCCGGCGCCGGCGCCTGCTCCTGCACCCGCTCCCGCTTGGCAAACGGCCCCGGCGCCGACCCCGGCGCCCGCTCCCGCCCGCCTGACAGCGCAGGACTCTACCGGCGCTCGGCCTTCCGCCGGCGGTCGGTGCGGCTCGTCGGTGGCCTCGCAGATGTACCCGGCGCAGGGGTCCGTCCGTCTGGACGTGCAGGCGCCGCCCCAGGTTGCGTTGAACGCGCCGTTCGAGTTCACCATCCGCGCCACCAACGTCAGCGACGTGATGGTCAGCGAGGTCGTTGTGAAGGAGCGCCTGCCGGGGAACTTCCGGCTCCAGGGGTCCAACCCGCCGGCCAGCGCTACTGATGGCCAGCTCATCTGGGCGCTGGGATCGCTGGACCCGAAGGCCAGTCGCGAGATGAAGGTTATGGGCATGGCCACGAGCGCCGAATGTCTGCGGCACTGCGCGACGGTCGACTTCGTGGTCCCGACGTGCGCCAACATCGAGGTGGTCGAGCCGAAGCTGGCCCTAACCAAGACGGCGCCTGCGGAAGTCATTCTGTGCGATCCGATCCCGGTCAGCTTCGTTGTCACGAACAGCGGCACCGGTGACATCCAGGGCGTTCGCGTTCTCGATACGCTGCCGCCCGGACTGGAAACAGCCGACGGCAAGAACCAGATCGCGGTGGACGCCGGCACGCTCGCGGCCGGACAGTCCAAGAAGTTCGCCGTGAACCTCAAGGCCGCCAGAACGGGAACGTACATCAACAGGGCCGTTGCCACGTCGGCCAGTGGCCTGAAGGCCGAGGCGGAAACCCGCACGATCGTTCACCAGCCCGTGCTGGCGATCACCAAGACCGGGCCGGAGAGGCTGTTCCTCGGCCGTCCGCTGACCTATCAGATCACGGTGACGAACAAGGGTGACGCCCCGGCGGTCAACACCGTCGTCGAAGACACGCTGCCCGCGGGAGTGCGGGGAGTGCAGGCCTCCACGGGCGGCACGATCTCCGGCGGCAAGGTCGTCTGGCAACTGGGCACGCTGGCGATCAATGCCTCCCGCACGCTCAGTGTGACGTACACGCCCGCGACGGCGGAGCCTCAGGTCAACACCGTCACGGCGGTGGCCGCCTGTGCCGACGCCGTGACCGCCTCGGCCCGGACCAGCGTCGAGGGGATTGCCGCCGTGTTGCTCGAAGTGGTCGATATCTCCGACCCGATCGAGGTCGGCGCGCAGGAGACGTATGTCATCACCGCGACGAACCAGGGTTCGGCGACGGACCACAACGTCCAGATCACCTGCGTGCTCGAAGATGCGCAGGAGTACGTGTCCTCGGACGGTCCGACGCGAGCCACAGCGGAAGGCCGGACGATTCGCTTCGCGCCGTTGGGCACGCTGCCGGCCAAGCAGAAGGCGACCTGGCGCGTGGTCGTCAAAGCTCTCCGCGCCGGCGATATCCGCTTCAGCGTGACGATGAACACGCAGGAGCTGGGACGCCCGGTGGAAGAGACGGAAGCCACGCGGCAGTACTGATGGATTGCGCGTTTGTAGTGACGCCGTCAGGCGTTGTTGTATGCCCTTACGGGCACACTACGAACGGCGTTGCGTCTTGCCGGGTGTAGAAAGCGCAGTCGATGGGCCGGACCTGCTCGTTGAGCGGCGTCCGGCCCGTCGTCCCGCGCCCAGCGCGGGCTGTAGCACGCGTGCGGGACAGGTTCCATTGGAGCAAGAAGGAAAGGAGTCATTCTATGTCACTGGCGAAGCGTTCGGTTGCGGAATTCATGGGCACGTTCTGGCTGGTGTTCGGGGGTTGCGGCAGCGCCGTTCTGGCAGCGGCCTTTCCCAACGTGGGAATCGGCCTGCTGGGCGTGTCCCTGGCCTTCGGCCTGACGGTGCTGACCATGGCGTATGCCATCGGCCACATTTCGGGCTGCCATCTGAATCCGGCGGTTTCGCTGGGCCTGTGGGCGGGCAAGCGGTTTCCAGGCTCGGAGCTTGTGCCCTACATCGCGGCGCAGGTCGTCGGGGGCATCGCCGCTGGGGCGGTTCTCTACGTG
Source organism: uncultured Pirellulales bacterium (assembly GCA_964575615.1). Taxonomy (GTDB): domain Bacteria; phylum Planctomycetota; class Phycisphaerae; order Sedimentisphaerales; family Anaerobacaceae; genus Anaerobaca. The sequence continues at coordinate 2,368 of CAZNSM010000094.1, forward strand.
ATCGCCAGCGGCAAGGCGGGCTTCAGCCTCGACGGCGGTTTCGCGTCCAACGGATACGGCGCGCATTCGCCCGGCGGCTATTCGCTGCTCGCGGCGTTCGTCGCCGAGCTGGTGCTCACGTTCATGTTCCTGATGGTGATCCTCGGCGCGACCGACAAACGGGCGCCGCAGGGCTTCGCCCCGATCGCCATCGGCCTGATGTTGACCCTCATCCACCTGATCAGCATTCCCGTGACGAACACGTCGGTGAACCCCGCGCGGAGCACGGGGCCGGCGGTCTTCGTGGGCGGCTGGGCCCTCAGCCAACTGTGGCTGTTCTGGGTGGCCCCCATCGTCGGCGCACTGCTGGCGGGGATCGCGTACCAGTGGCTCGGCAAGGCCGACGCCTGACCGCACGTGCGCGACGGTCGGCGGTTTGGAGCACCCGGTGGACGCTATTTGAAGTAGTATCGCAGGCCGACGGCGACGTTGAGGTCCAGATCGACATCCGGCGTCAGATCGACCAGCGGGACGATCTCCGCGAACAGGTCGAACGGGGCGTCGGCGAACAGATGCGTAATGCCCAGCGGGATGCGGATGCCGAACGCTGTGTCGCCGTCGTGGTCCTTGTCCTTCAGTCTGGCCCCGACGCCGTAGTAGAGAGCCGTTCCGGCGAGGCCCTGAGCGTCTTCGGGGTTCTTGAACAGATCGAATCGGTGGACCAGATAGTCCGCGTGAAGGTGAAAGGAGTCCTTCCCCGCGAACGACCATCCTGCGGCCCCGTCGATGGCCCGCTCATCGTCGAGCCAGTACTTGACGCTCAGGCCGGTGGGCTCGCCGAGGATCACGCCGACGCCCAGATCGCCGGCGGCACAGACGTTGCCGGAGAACAGGGCGACCAGAATCGCCGCCAGGGCAATTGCCTGTCTCATCGTAGTGTCTCCTCAATTCTGCCTATAGAGGCTCCCACTCGAACGACTGCCGTTGCTGCCGCCATCCATAGAGATCGGCGATATGGCGAGATTACTTGAGGGGGCTGCCCGCGGGTCTGGTTTGGGGGATGCTATAGGACAACGGGCGGCCTGCAATCCCCTTCGTGTCCAATCCTGCGGAATATCGCCAGAGGCGGCCGGCGGGAGGGGTCAGTAGCTGATGTACGGGACGCCCTCGGTGTCCGTGCCGGGGTAGTTCAGGCAGATCTCGCCGGTTGTGGTGTTGTACAGCCAGCCGCTGACGACGACGCCTGCGTCCGTCGCAAAGTCCGTGGAATACGCAATGCTCGACTTGGTGTTGAACGGATTCGTCGGGATCGTCCGCAGATACGGGCCGTAGAGGAACGGATCCGACGGCGTTTTGCTCGCGCATGATATGCCATCAAGGGTGCTCGTCCCAACGAATTGCTCGGGAAGCAGGCCTTCCGCAATCAGCCCTCCCATTGCATAGCCCGGCAATGCCCCGTTGTGCTGCATCTTGTACAGCTCGATCTGGTTCCGCAGGATACTGAGATTGCTCTTGGCGGAGGAGGCCTTGGCCTCGGCGGCATTGCTCTGGTATGTGGGAAAGACGATCGCGCCCAGAATGCCCAGGATCGCCACAACGATCATCATTTCAACGAGTGTGAAGCCTTTTTTGCGCATCGTTCCGACCTCCTCAGGAAGACCCCACGATGGTCTCTGGGCGGACGGGGTACCCCGCCCTCCCAAGGAAAACCTACGAAACCTCTGCCGCAAGGCCAAAAATCCATATGTCGCAGGGCCTGACACCGGCCGGTCCCCCTAGAACCCCGCAAAAAAAAGAGGTTTTTTGAAAAAAAACGCGCCCACATTTGCAGTCTCGCAGACGCTGCATTACCGGACGTGCGGGCAGGAGGGACATGATGGCACCCTTGGTCTAAAGGAATTGTCGGTCCAGGACCGATAAACCTCTGCAACGAAGGTGAGCAGGATCGCGGGGTAATGACCCCAGACGCAGGAACAGAGACCTCTTTGAAAGGGTACTTCTATGACTGGTAGCAAAGTAGCCCGAAAGTCAGGCTGGCTGGGAGTCAGCCTCGTCGCTGTGTTGCTCGTTGCGGCAAGTGCGAGCGCGAGCGAAGCAATCTCAATTGGCAGCGCCGAAACATACGACAGGCTCGACGTTGGCCCGGACAAGGTGATTCCCTACAAGGACGACGTCGCCGGTACTCCGCTGTCTGAGACTGGAACCCTGCTGGAAGCGGTGTTTGTCAAGATTGGGGGGACACTGAATCTCGTCCCCGGTGGAGCCATCGCCGGGTCATTAGGGTACCTCTACGTACAGGGCGGCGACGTCTACATCACAGGAGGATCTGTAGCGCAAAGAATCTCTTTCAGCACCGGGACCGTGACCGTCTACGGGACAGATTTCGCGGTGACCACTGGCACGATTGTTGATGGCCAGTGGACCCCGGTTGGCGGAAGCGGGACGCTGACAGGGTCCTATGAGGATGAGTCTCCGATCAACCTGTTGTTCTACAGCAACATCGCGATCAACCTGGTCGACACCGGCACTACGCCCCCGGAGAACAGCCCCCCCGTGGCGTATGACGACAGTGCCTCCACGGCGATCGGTACTGCTGTCACGATTGACGTCTTGGGCAACGACGAGGATGCTGACGACGATCCGCTGACGATTTCTGGTGTGAGCGACCCGGCGAACGGCACGGCGACAACGGACGGGGCAGTCGTAACTTACACGTCGGATGCGGATTTTGTTGGAACCGACGCGTTTACGTACACCATTAGCGACGGCAACGGGGGTACCGCGACCGCTACGGTCACGGTCACTGTCAATTCAGGCAGTATCGACATCGACATCCGGCCGGGCAGCGCGAGCAACCGCATCTACGTGTGGTGTCCGAGGTTTATTCCTGTGGTGATTCCTGTGGCGATCTTCTCGACGGAAGGTTTTGACGCCACGGCGCTGGACCCGGGGAAGATCTTCCTGGCCGGGGCCGGTGTCTTGCAGATCTGCGGATGGGGCGACAGGTACCTGTCCACGGAATTCGACGTCAACAAGGACGGGCGGCTTGACCTGCTGGTGGTGGTCACGATGGATCCGGAAGACCTGGACCCCGATCCCTTCCCGGGCGGCACCGCCTATCTGCGCGTCCACGCGGCAGCGTTCCCGACCAGCCCTGTGCTGTACGAGGGCTCGGATACAATTACCATCGTGAAGCTGTATTAGGGCTTGGCGCGACGGCGAGGGGAATCTCTCAAGTGCAAGAAAGGGCTGCGACGCGGTGTCGCAGCCCTTTTCTTTTCCGGGGGGTGGTCAGGGTTGTTCGGCGGCGTCGAGGTTGACTTCCTGTTCGAGCTTGTCGAGCTCGGCCTCGACGTTCTCGGTGGTGATCTCTTTTTCCGCTTCGGCCTTGTATTCGGCTTCGGTCTTGGCCGGTTCGGGGGCTGGCTCGCTGCTGCCGCAGCCGGCCAGGCTCAGCGAAACCAGCGCTACGATCCAAACGGCAACGATCTTTCGCAACATCGTTCGATCTCCGTAGATATCCTCTTGTGTGACAGGTGCTTACGACGGCCCGGCGCTCAGTTCTGCGGCGGGGCCTCTTGCGGGGCAGTCTCGGCCGGCGGGGCCTGCTGCGTCTCGCCTTGTTCGGCCGGCGCCGCCGTCGGCGGGACCGGCGCGGGGGCCGGGCTCGACTCGGCGCCCGTCATCGCCCTCTTCTGCTCCTGGAGCCGGACGCCCTTGCGCTCGTGGACCTGCTGCTCTTTGGCGATCAGCTTGTCGACGCGGGCGATCATCTCGGCGTCGCCCTTCTGCACCGCCAGCTCGCGAATCCGGGCCAGCCGGGCTTGGCGCTCCATGTGCTTGGCCCGGTGGCGCTGCTGCTGGGCCTCGAAGGCCCGCATCTGCTGCTGGTGGCCCTTGCCTTTGGCCTGGCCGGCCTTCTCGGCGGCCTCGACGTCCTTGCCTGCCTTGCCTTTGGCTTCTGCGGCCTTGCCCGCGCCTTGTCCCTTGGCGGCGTCCGCATCCCTGGCGGCCTTGCCTTTGACTTCCTCTGCCTGCTGCACCGCCTTCTTCTGCTCTGCTTGCTGTTTGGCCTCGGCAGCCTTCTCAGCGGCCTGCCCCTTTGCGGCGGCGGCGTCTTGGGCTGCTTTGCCCTTGGCGGCCTCGGCCTGCTGGGCCGGGTTCTCCGTCCTGGTCGGACGCTGCTGGCGGCCTTTGCCCTGGCCCTGGGCCCATGCGCCGGCGGCCCAGCACAGAAC
>CAZNSM010000094.1:6684-16244 GCA_964575615.1 uncultured Pirellulales bacterium
CTGACGTGCATGTGCGCGCCGAAGGAGCCTTTGGCGACGGGGACGTCGCTGCGGGCGATCAGCTCGGCGACCTTTTCGTAGAGGGGCTCGGCGGTCTCGGGCAGGGCCGCGGCGTCGAAGCCGGGCCGGCGGCCCTTGCGGCAGTCGCCCTGGAGGGTGAAGTTGCTGATCAGCAGGACCGCCCCGCCGACGTCGATCACGCTGCGGTTCATCTTGCCCGCCTCGTCGGAGAAAATCCGCAGGTTCACGAGCTTGTCGGCCATGAACTCGGCGTCTTTCTCGGTGTCGTCCTTGCCGACGCCGAGGTACACCAGCAGTCCCGGCCCGATCCGGCCGACCGGGTCCCCCTGCACCTCGACCTTGGCCTCTGTGACGCGTTGAATTACTGCCCTCATCTGGCCTCCTTGGAAGTCGTAGGATGGGCTTTAGCCCATGCCGTATCAGCCGCATGGGCTGAAGCCCATCCTACAAGTTATGGTCAATTTCTCGCCGTATCCGGCCGGAGAGCCGGCGGCCTGCGGCGGGCATCCAGCTCGCCGAAGTGCAGCCAGACCGCCCCGCGATACTTGCCCGAAGCGGCGTTCTTGCCGCTTTCCGGCCCGAGCGCCTCGGCCGGGTGGAACTTCGTCCCGATCGCCGGGATGCCGTGCAGGAAAGCGATGCCCGTCTCGGGCACGTCAAGTTTCGTGGTTCTCGGATCGGGACCATCGTCCGGCCGATAGAGGCCGAGGAACAGCTCGGCGGTCATGTTGATCATCGTGATGGCCGCCTGGTCCGTTTCGAGGACCGCCCAGTGCCAGTCGCGGTAGTAGCCCTCGAACTCAGGGAACTCCCACGTCAGGCCGGGCGTGTGGCTCTTGTCCGTGTTGCGGTGGACGTCGAGCACGCCGCCTCTGGTGCGGTTCTTCCAGACGCGGTAGGGCCCGCGCCCGAGCCAGCGGACGCCTTTGACGCGCTCCTGCGGGTACTCGAAACCGATTCCGAACGCGTCGCGCGCCCCTTCAAGCTGGTACTGGTACTCCAACAGGACCCAGCCGGTCGGATGGATGGTCCACAGAACGCTGTTCATGTCGCCGGTGTACGTCACCTGGAGGACCACCCCATCGCCCTTGAGGGAAAACGAGACCTTCGCGGGTTCCGCGTTCCCGCCGATCAACCTGGGTCCGAGTCCGAACTCGATCGGCTTGCCGGCCAGGGTGGCGGAGGCGAGCCGGCCGCTGTTGCCCGTGAAGGCCAGGACCAAAGGGCCCGCCTGCACGTGGATTTCGTTGGTGGCGCCGCTGATTTCGACGCGTGGGGCCTCATCGGCCCGTATCGCGACGTACCGGTCGCGGTAGTAGTCGTTGTCCTGCACCGACCAGGACCACGTCCAGACCTCCCGGCCGTCGGGGTCGAGGGCCGTCAGGTACAAGACGTCGGCCTGCGTCCAGTTGGCCGGCAAGCCAAGGTCCAGCGCGCCCCGGCCGTGGGCGGGTACATCGGGGCCGTCGAACGTGCGGCTGAAGAGCGTTTCGTGGCCCTCGCCGCGCCCATCCGGCCCAGGGAACTCGGCGAGCCGGACCTCGAACCGGCAGTTGCGCAGGTTCGTGAAATCGTAGCTGTTCTCCAGTTCCAGCCGCCCGTCGAAATCAGCCGGCAGTTTTTCCAGCGCGATCTGGATCGGCGAGAAGATCTCTTTGATCGTGTAGAAGCTCGCCTCCTTCTGGCGGTACGGGCCGACGATCCCGTCGGGGGCCTGATTGCCGGCCACGTCGATCGCGCCGTCCCGATCCGTCCGGACGACGCCCTCGTCGACCAGGGCCCAGAGGAAGCCGCCGGCGCCCATCGGTGAAGCGACGGTGGCCTTCCAGTAGTCGTTCAACCCGGCCCCGTGGCCGCCGTCGTAGAGGCCGTGCAGGAATTCGGTCGGCAGGAACAGCGTCGAGCCGGAGAGCTTTCGCAGCGTGCTCTCGTAGCTCTCGTAGTGGTCGGTGTCGATGCCGTTGAATTTCTCCCACGGGTGCAGGACCGTCCGCTTCTGCGGATCGTACAGGGCGAATTCGTCGTCCAGCTCGCGGTTCCAGCCGCCCTCGTTGCCGTTGTCCCAGAACAGGATGCAGGGATGGCAGACGTCGCGCGTGACCATCTGGCGGACCAGCTTCTTGCCGATCTCCGTGTCGTAAGGCGGTTTCTGCCAGCCCGCCAGCTCGTCGAGCACGTACAAGCCGAGCTCGTCGCACGCTTCGAGGAAATGCGGATCGGGCGGATAGTGCGACATCCGCACCGCGTTCATGTTCATCGACTTGATCAGGCGCACGTCGTCGTAGCTGATCTGCCGGCTGAGGCACCGGCCCGAGTCGGGCCAGAAGCTGTGCCGGCAGACGCCCTTGAGGCGGATCTTCTGCCCGTTGAGGTACAGCCCGTCGCCCGGGCGGACCTCGAACGTGCGGAAGCCGAACGTCTGCGTCACCGTATGGACGATCTGGCGCCCTCTGGTCAGACTGATCTCCATGTCGTAAAGGGCGGGCGTCTCGGCGGTCCAACGCTCGATCCCGATCGCCTTGCCCGTCAACGATGCGGTCCGCTGGCCGTCTTCGAGCGGGGCCGCAAGAGTGACGACCCCGCCGATGGGGCTGTTGTTGTGGCCGATAATCGTGGCCTTGACAGCATCGTCCGGGCCGATCCCCTGGAGGTTCACGACCGCCCGGAACGAGCCGTCGGCTCGTGCGTCGATGGCGATGGACTCGATGAACGTTTCAGGGACCGCCTCGAGATAGACGGGCCGGTAGATGCCGCCGAAGACCCAGTAGTCGCCCTGCCGCTCGGCCTGCTCGACGCTCGCGTCGGCCGAGACCTTGCTGACGTCCACCTCGAGCAGGTTCTCCCCGAGCTTGATCAGGTCGGTGATCTCGTACTTGAACCGGTAGAAGCCTCCCTGGTGTTTCGGTCCGGCCGACTGGCCGTTGACCCGCACCTCCGCGTCGGTCATCACGCCTTCGAAGACGATGAAGACGCGCTGGTCCGCCCAGGCATCGGGCACCGTGAACTTGCGGCGGTACCTGCCCTGCTCGTCGCTCTTGCTCCGTTCGTTGCCGTAGTTGTAGGCGCCGAACCCCTGCAACTCCCAGTTCGAGGGCACGCCGATCGTGGTCCACTGCCCGCTGTTGCGTCCGGCGGTGCAGAAGAACTCCCACGTCACCGGGTCGTCTTTGCCTTGGCCGGAGAGGTAGAGGACCTGTGTCTCGTCGGCGCACGCCCAAGCGCATGCCAGCACTATGCCCAGGAGGGCCCGCACCCACATCGATTTGTCAACCATTCGATCTGTCCTCTCAACCAAACCAGGGGGCTGCCGTCGCGCGGCGGATGTGCAGCTCATCGACGACCGCGTTGCCCTGATGCGTGACGAGATAGAGCACCAACTCGGCGATTTCGTCCGGTCCGATAAGTTCGGCCTTGTTGATGTCAGGGCGGACGCGGCTGACCATTTCTGTGTCCACTCCGCCCGGGCAGATCACGTGGACCCGCACGCCACAGCCGCGGAGCTCCTCCGCCAAGGCGATGCTCATCCCGCGAAGGGCGTGCTTGGACGCGGTGTAGGCGCTCTGGAGCGGATAGCCCTTGACCCCGACGACCGACGAAATGTTGACGATGGTCGCCCGCTCGGCCTTGCGGAGCAGGGGCAGCGCCTCGCGGCACAGCAGAAACGGCGCCCGGGCGTTGACGGCCCAGCAGCGGTCCAGGTCCTCCGTCCGCGTCTGCTCCAGCGGCGCCGAATGCGTGATGCCCGCGTTGTTGACGAGGATATCGAGCCGCCCGAACCGCTCGGAGGTCACGGCCACGAGGTTCATGATGGACTGCTCCAGGGTCAGTTCCGTGGGGACGATCTCCGGCGCGCCTCCGACCTGGCGGATGCGCTGAGCCGTCTCGGCCAGATCGGCCTCGGCCCGGCCCGCCAGGACCACGGTCGCCCCCTCGCCGGCCAGGGCCACGCCGATCGCCCGGCCGATGCCCCGGCTGGCCCCGGTCACGATCGCCACCTTGTCCTTCAAACGGCTGCCCATCGCAGTACCTCAACGAAGTCCTCTTCAGGGCGGATTATAAAGGAAGAGGTCCCGAAACAGAAGCGCTGATGCCGGATCGCCGGTTCGGTGTGTCTTTGCAGGTTTCAGGGCAAGGCTGATTGCATGTGGATAGAGCCGCGTGTGGCAGCCTCAAGCTCGGAGAGCTTGGGGATGGTTTCACATTGGGAACTTTCTGGTTTCCGCCAGCCACCAAGGCCGCCATCCCCAAACGCTGCGCGTTTGAGGCTGCCACGCGCCGGCGCATGGTTGCGGAACTGCCGTCGAAGTGGTATACCTTGATCCCATGGACGTCGGCCAACGGCGTCTTTCCCGCGGTCCGTCCGCCTTGCGGACGCGCGGCGGACGGAGGCCCGCTTGGCCATGTGCCGTGACCAAACCTCTTGCTATGGAGAAGGACTACGATGTCGAAGCTGCCCAGATTCCCGGTGTTGTCGTGCGTGATGTTGCTTTCCGCTCTCCTGTTGTCGTTGTGTGCGGTGGCGACCGCAGGCGAAGACTCTCTGTTGCCCTTGGACTGGGAAAACGAGCAGATGATCGGGCTGAACAAGGAGCCCGGGCACTGCACGCTCACGCCGTACGGGGACATCGAATCGGCCGTGGAGGGCATTCGCGAGGCGTCGCCCTTCTACCAGTCGCTCAACGGAACGTGGAAGTTCACCTGGGTGATCAAGCCGGCCGACCGGCCTGTCGATTTCTACAGGCCCACCTTCGACGTGAGCGGCTGGGACGACATCCGCGTGCCCGCCAACTGGCAGGAGTACGGCTATGGCCGGCCCATCTACACGAACATGAGGTATCCCTTCCCTCCGAACCCGCCGCACATCCCGCACGACTACAATCCTGTGGGCTCCTATCGACGGGTCTTCGAGATTCCCGCGTCGTGGGACGGACGCGAGGTCTTTCTGCACTTCGACGGCGTCAAGAGCGCTTTCTACGTCTGGGTCAACGGCTGCAAGGTCGGCTACAGCCAGGACAGCATGACGCCCGCCGAGTTCAACATCACCAGGTACCTTGCCCCCGGCAAGAACGTTCTTGCCGTCGAGGTCTATCGCTGGTCCGACGGCAGCTATCTCGAAGACCAGGACATGTGGCGGCTCAGCGGCATCTACCGCAAGGTCTACCTGTTCGCGACGCCGAAGGTGCACATCCGCGATTTCTTCGTCCGCAGCACGCTGGACGATCTGTACCAGAACGGCGTCCTGATGATCCGTCCGAAGCTGGCGACGTACGCGGAGGTTCCGCTGCGCGGCTGGACGGTGCAGGCGAGGCTCTTCAACGACCGCAAGGAATCCGTGCTCTCCGAGCCGCTGAAAATCGACGCGGCCGCCGTCCTGAACGAGCGATATCCGCAGAGGGACAACGTCCCGTTCGCGCTGATGCAGACGACGGTTCCAGGGGTCAGGAAGTGGTCGGACGAGACGCCCAACCTCTATACGCTGGTCCTGTCGCTGCACGACTCCGACGGCAAGGTGGTCGAGGCCGAAAGCTGCAAGGTGGGCTTTCGCAAGGTGGAGATCAAGGACGGCCAGCTTCTGGTCAACGGCCGGTCGGTGAAGCTGTTTGGCGTCAACCGTCACGAGCACGATCCCGACCACGGCCGGGCGATCCCCTTTGCCCGCATGGTGCAGGACATCAAGCTGCTCAAGCAGAACAACATCAACGCGGTCCGCACGTCGCACTATCCGGACGACCCGCAGTGGTACGAGCTGTGCGACCTGTACGGCATCTATCTGATCGACGAGGCCAATCTCGAAACGCACGGCCAGGGCGGCTACCTTACCAACGTCGCGACATGGCATAGCGCCTTTGTGGACCGCGCCGTCCGCATGGTCGAGCGCGACAAGAACCACCCGTCCGTGATCTTCTGGTCGCTGGGCAACGAGAGCGGTTGCGGGCCGAACCATGCGGCGATGGCGGCCTGGATCCGCGACTACGACCCCACGCGCCCCATTCATTACGAAGGCGCCGTCGGCGAGCCCATGGACCCGTACTACGTCGATACGCGCAGTCGGATGTATGCCCGAATCCACCAGATTGTTCAGATGGCGACCGATCCGCGCGACGAAAGACCCATGGTGCTGTGCGAATACGCCCACGCGATGGGCAACTCCGTCGGCAACCTCAAGGAGTACTGGGATGCGATCCGGGCCCACAAACGCCTCATCGGAGGGTTCATCTGGGATTGGGCCGACCAGGGCCTGCGCAAGTATGCCGAGGACGGCTCGATGTTCTGGGCCTACGGCGGCGACTTCGGCGACCAGCCCAACGACGGCAATTTCTGCTGCAATGGTCTCGTCCAGCCGGACCGCCGGCCCAATCCCTCGCTCTACGAGGTCAAGAAGGTTTACCAGCGCATCCATGTCACCCCGGAAAATGCCAGCGCGGGCCTCGTCTCCGTCACGAACGAATACGATTTCCTCGACCTCGATTTCGTCGATGTCACGTGGGAGCTGACCTGCGACGGGACCGTGGTCGAGAAAGGCGAGCTGCCCAGGCTGGCCGTTCCCGCCGGCGAGACGCAGCAGATGAGGATTCCGTTCACCATGCCGGCGCCCGACCGCGCCGCCGAGTACTGGTTGAAGGTGACCTTTTCGCTGGCCCAGGATCACCGCTGGGGGCCGAAAGGCCATGTCGTCGCATGGGACCAGTTCCAGGTTCCCGTCGAGGTGCCACAGCCGACGGTTGCAGATCTTCGCCTGATGCCTGAGGTGACGCTGCACCAGGAGCCGGAGGCGTACAGCGTCAACGGTCCGGACTTCAAGGTCACGGTGAACAACCGCAGTGGCGCGCTCGAATCGCTGGTGTTCAAAGGCTTTGAGATGATCGCAGCGCCGCTGGCGCCGAACTTCTGGCGGCCGCCGATCGACAACGACAACGGCAACGGCATGCCGCGACGTCAGGGCGTCTGGCGCACGGCCGGGCCGGATCGCACCGTCACCTCGGTGCGCGCCGAGCAGGTCAATCCCAAGATGGCCCGTATCACCGTCGATTCCACGCTGCCGGTCGGCGACGAGACGCAGTGTGTCACGACCTACGATATCTACGGCACCTGCGACGTCGTCGTCTCGATGAGTTTGACCCCCGCCGGCGACAACATTCCGGACTTGCCGCGATACGGGATGCAGATGGCCATCCCCGCGCAGTTCTCGACGATGACGTGGTTCGGGCGCGGACCGCAGGAGACGTACTGGGACCGCCAGACCGGCGCCGCCGTCGGGCTGTATTCCGGGCCGGTCGAAGAGCAGATTCATCCTTATGTGCGGCCTCAGGAGAACGGCAACAAGACCGACGTGCGCTGGATCGCGCTGACCAACCAGCGCGGCAGGGGCCTGCTGGCCGTCGGGATGCCGCTGCTCAGCGCCAGCGCCTGGCCGTTCAGCATGGCGGACCTCGAAAGGGCCACGCACATCAACGAGCTGCCTCGGCGCGGCTTCATCACGCTGAACCTCGACTACAGGCAGATGGGCGTCGGCGGCGACGACAGTTGGGGCGCCCGCACGCACCCGGAGTACACGCTGCCGGCCAAACCCTACAGCTATCGTTTCCGCATCCGGCCGTACAGTCCCGAGATGGGAGACGCCGCGTCGCTGGCCCGCTACGAGATGCCCGGCGTGGACTGATGCGCAGCCTGCGTGGGGGCGAACCGTCATTCGCCCCTCCCCGCTTGAGAAGGGCCGTGCGTTGTGATATAAGGGGCGCCGGGATATCGCTTTGAACCGTGGCTGTTGGGCATTTGGCTTAGATGCTACTATCCGCAAGGACGCAGAAGAATGAGTGGGTGGTCCGGCCGACCGACCAGCGGGTCGCGCCGCTGGCCCAATCGCTGAGGGTCTCGCCCCTGGTGGCGCAGGTCCTGCTCAATCGGGGGATCACCGAGGCCGGCGACGGCAGCGTGTTCCTGCGGCCGAAGCTCACCGAGCTGATTCGCCCGGACAAGATGCCCGGCATCGAGCCGGCGGTGCGGCGAATCCGACAAGCCATCGAGAACAAAGAGAAGATCACCCTCTACGGCGACTACGACGTCGACGGCATCACAGGCGTCTCGATCCTGTGGGAGCTGCTGACGCTGCTGGGCGCGACGGTTGATTTCTATATTCCGCATCGGATCGACGAAGGCTACGGCCTGAATATCGACGCGGTGCGCTCGCTGGCCCAGTCCGGCACGAACCTGCTGGTGACAATCGACTGCGGCATCACCGCGATCGAGGCCGCCGCCCAGGCCCGCTCGCTCGGCATGGACCTGATCGTCACCGACCACCACAGCCCCGAGGCGACGCTGCCCGAAGCGGTTGCCATCGTGCATCCGGTCCTGGAGGCATCGTATCCGAACCAGGACTCGGCGGGAGCGATGGTTGCCTACAAGCTCGCCTGGGCGCTGGCCGATGAATTCAGTCGCGGACCTCGACTCGAACCGAAGCTGCGCGAGTTCATGCTCAACGCCACCAGCCTGGCGGCCATCGGCACCGTCGCGGACGTGGTGGACCTGCGCGGCGAGAACCGCATCCTGACCAGCTACGGACTGCGATCGCTGCCCGAGAGCAAGCTGTGCGGCCTTCGCGCGCTGATCGCCTCAGCCGGACTGACCGGACAGGGCCTGGACAGCTACGCCATCGGGTTCCGACTGGCGCCGATGCTCAACGCCGCCGGACGCATGGGCCACGCCCGCCTGGCCGTCGAGCTGATGACCAGCACCAACGATCTGCGGGCCATGCAGATCGCCGAGTACCTCAAGGACCAGAACACCCAACGCCAGCAGTGCGAGAAGAAGATCGTCAAAGAGGCCTGCGACATGGTCGTCCAGAGGGGCCTGAACCACCCCGATAGGCGCAGCATCGTCCTGGCGGCCGAGGGCTGGCACACCGGCGTGCTCGGCATCGTCGCCTCGCGGATGGTCGACAAATACTACCGGCCCACGGTCATGATCAACGCCGCGCCCGGCGAGAACGGCGCCGCCCAGGGCTCGGCTCGTTCGATCCCCGGCTTCTGCCTGCTCAGCGCGATCAAGGCCTGCGCGGGCCACCTGGCGACGTTCGGCGGCCACACGATGGCGGCGGGCCTGACGATTTCGCCGGAGCGGATTGACGATTTTGCCGCCGCCTTCGAGGCTTACGCCGCCGACCACTTGCACGAGGCGGACGTCGTCGCCAAGCTCCACATCGACGCGCTCGCTCCGCTGAGGCAGTTCACGCGCGAAGCGGTCGAGCAACTGGACATGCTGGGCCCGTTCGGGCAGGGCAATCCCAAGCCGGTGTTCGCGGTCAAAGGCGTGCGGCTGGCCGCCACGCCGCGTCGCGTCGGCGCCAAGAGCGACCATCTCCAGTTCACCATCAGCGACAACACCGGCGCCGCCCGCTGCGTCGGATTCCGCATGGGCCACCTCGAAAAGAAGATGCTCGAAAAGGAGTTCTTCAACGTCGCCTTCGAGGCCCAGATCAACCACTACAACGGCAACAGCAACGTCGAATTCATCGCCCTCGACGTCCAGTTCGAATGATCCTC
>CAZNSM010000094.1:16344-19847 GCA_964575615.1 uncultured Pirellulales bacterium
ACGGAAGATGCGTTCCGTGCGGAGAGCGATGTGGATGTGCTTGTACGTTTCGACCGCGACGCGGGAAGGCTCTTCGAACGCTACTTCGATCTGAAAGACGGACTCGAGCAGATTCTCGGACGGCAGGTGGATGTGGTTATCGAGGACACTATCAAAAACCCCTACTTCAAGATGAGTATCGAGCGCAGCCGAAGAAACCTCTATGCAGCTTGAAGCGAGGAAATGTCTGTTCGATATCGCGGAGGCTTCCCGGAAGATTCAGGAATTCACGCGAGGCATGACCTACGGGAGGTACAGTGCCGATGGGATGGTGCAGGCAGCCGTAGAGCGCAAATTCGAGGTCATCGGTGAAGCTCTCAGCCGACTCAGGCGTCTGGATCCGTCATTACTCGAAGCAGTCCCTGCATATCAGCGGATCATCGGCTTCAGAAACGTCATCAGTCATGGCTATGACATCGTCGATCCTGAGCTCGTTTGGGATGCTGTGCGCACGCACCTTCCGGCGCTACAGCAGGCTGTCGAGAACCTATTGGCTGAATCCGGGAATACAGGTACCACCGGTGACCCCATGCACGACCACTAATTCGCCTGTTGGACTTCGAGGCGTTCGATTTTGAATCGGCCCAGCGCGCCGGCCATGTTGAAGAAGTCGGTGGGGTCGCCGTTTCCGACGGCCAGAACGATGTGTCCGGCGTCGTGTCCGCCGCGACCGCTGCTTTTGAATGCCGCATCGAGGCCCACCCATTTGCCAGCCACCCAGGCCTGCGTCCAGGCGTGGCCCCCGAAACCCTCGTGGCCGGCGAAGTCCTCCACATAGGCGATTCCGACGACCACCTGGGCGGGGATGCCGACCGCCCGGCACTGGGCCGCAGTCAACACGGCGAATTCCGAGCAGTCGCCCTGGCGGCTGGCCGCCACCTCGGCCGCCGACGCATAGCCCACCGACAGGCTTTTGTCCTCGATGTAGTCGGCGACGAACGCCTCGATCCGCCGGACCGCCTCGGCCGGGTCCTTCGTGTCGCCGATGGCCTTGCGTGCAAGCTCGCCGATCTCCTTGCGGTCGCTCTGGAGGTATCGCGTCGGCCTGACCGCCTCCAGCAACGCCGGATCGCTGCCGTCGTAGGGGAAGGTCCCGCCTTCCGGGGCTGCCACCGGCCGGATTACGAGCTTGACCGTGCCGCCGTCGAGCCGTTCAGCCGTCTGGTTGTCCGTTGTCGGGATCGTGAACTCCTCGCTGCCGCTGGGAGCCAGCCAATAGGTGATCGCAGAGGCCCTGCGCGGGTTGCCCAGCGGCGTCGGGCTCGCGACGAACATCGTGTTGATCAGCTCCAGCACGTCGTTCTCGCCCAGCGCGAACTCCTTGGGACAGGCGATCATGTCCACGTTCATGCCCGCGATGGACATGGTGTTCTTCAGTGCCTGCATGTCGTCGTCGACGTAACTGGTGCTGGTGATCGGGCCGGAGCCGGGCATAGCCAGCGTGCTGGTGACCTCGGTGAGCCTGACAATCCGGCCGAGCAGGTCTACTTCCTGTTTGGAGCCGATCGACACGACCGTATCAAGGGCCTGCGTGACGGAGGGATTGAAGATCTTCACGCGGTATTCGGAACCGGGCGTAAGGCCCTTCTCGAGCGTCACCAGACGCAGACCCTCGGACATAACCGCGCCGTCGGGCCAGGAGATCGTGCTCTTCTGCTCGGCCCCCATCGAGGTGCTGACCAGCTCGACCACCCCGTCGTTGCCGACGGCGCCGGTGACCTTGATCACCGTCATGGTGCCGAGCACCTGGATCGATTCAAAGCTCAGCGGCTTGCCCGTCGTGGTTTCCACGCTGATGTCGGTCATGCGGACCGTTAGCGGAATGCCGAGCCGGCTGATCGTGATGCTCACGTCCTCGCTCGTCGTGACTTGGTCGCCTTCGACGGACCGCGTGTGCGCCGCGCGGCCCACCTTCTTGCCCTGCATGAAGACCGCGAAGTACTCCGTCTCTTCCGCCGCCGACGAAGGCGAGCACCATGCCGCAAGCAGCAGAACGATTGTCAGGGTCTTCTTCATGGTTTTCCTGTTCCTCCCGAGGCATTGTTGACAAGGCTTGAGCTTGTCCTTCGATTCCCTGTTCCATACCGGCCGCGCCGGAGCATATTCGCCGTGCCCTGCCGATTGTACGGGCAGCCGCGTTGTTTTTCATCCCAAATCGCGTCGCATGCCGATAGGTATATCGGGTGAAGGTTTGCGCTTTTCGACCACCGGCGGCGTGCCGTTGCACCTTCAACGCATTCGACGTAAGATAGCTTTTCAACAGTAGTTAGGTTCGTCTGCGCCGTCGCAGACAGGGAACACACAAGCATGACGTTCGACGAATTGCTGGCAGTGGTTGGCGGCGATGTCCCTCCCGGCGTTCGCACCGACTCGCGCCTGGTGCGGCCAGGCGATGTGTTCGTCGCCGTCGCCGGCAGCGCCGCGGATGGTCATGAGTTCATCGACCAGGCGGTCGCCAAAGGCGCGCGGTATATCGTCTGCCAGAGGCCCGACCATTGCTCGTCGTCGGTGGTGACCGTGGTGGTGGAGAACTCGGCCCGGGCGGCCGGCCTGCTGGCCCAGGCGAGCCACGGCCGGCCGGCCTCGAAGCTGACGAATCTGGCGGTGACCGGGACCAACGGCAAGACCACCGTCGCTTTCCTTACGCACGCGTGCGTCCGGCACGCCGGCAAGCGGTGCGGCCTGATGGGCACCGTCGTCTACGACACCGGCTCGGGCGTCACGCCCGCCTCGCTGACGACGCCGGACGCGCTGACCGTCGCACGGATGCAGCAGAGCATGGTCGAAGCGGGCGCCGAGTACATGGTGATCGAGGCCAGCAGCCACGCCCTGGATCAGGACCGCCTGGCGGGCATCGAGTTCCAAGCCGCCGCGTTCACCAACCTCACGGGCGACCACCTCGACTACCACAAGACCAAGGACAATTACCTGGCCGCCAAGATGCGTCTGTTCGCCGAGCTTGCTCCGGGCGCGACCGCCGTACTGAACAAGCAGGCGCCGGAAGCCCACGCCATCGCCGCGCAGACCCGGGCCCGCATCTGGTGGTTTGCCGTCGATGAGCCGGCCGACATCACCGCGCACGTCGAGTCGATGACGGTCGACGGCGCGCGATTCATGCTCGAACACGCAGGGCGGAAGGCTCGCGTGGTCACGCCGCTGCTCGGAGCCTATAATATCGCCAATCATCTGGCTGCCGCCGGGCTTTGCCTGGCCGCCGGGTTCGATCTGGACAAGGTTGCGGCCGGACTGTCCTCATTGAAGACCATCCCCGGTCGGCTGGAGAAGGTTGGAGGCGACGAGTTCTCCGTCCTCGTCGATTTCGCGCACACCGACGACGCCCTGCACAACGTGCTGACGACGCTCAAGCCCCTCTGCAAGGGCCGGCTCATCGTCGTGTTCGGCTGCGGCGGCGACCGTGACAAGACCAAACGCCCCCGCATGGCGAAGGTGGCCCAACATCTGGC
>CAZNSM010000095.1:0-19614 GCA_964575615.1 uncultured Pirellulales bacterium
CGCACGTAGTCGTCGCTTGCCAGGTGCGGCATGCAGAACCACGGATCGGCGCCGAGCGTGTTGCTCAGCCGGATCATGTACTCCAGCGCGACGCCCGCGTCGTCGCCTTGCGTCTGGAGCGCGGGCGTGGCGCGGTCAGTCCAGTCAGTCTGCTTCGAGTTGTTGGTGCGCTGGAAGTCCATGAAGCGCAGCGTGCTGAATCGCTCCCATCGTTTGAGGAAGTCCGGATGGAAGGGCTGCTGCTCGTACGTCTCTTCGAAGCCGGGCAGGATCACGCGGATGTTGCGGACCGGGTCGCTCGGATCGGTCTCGATCAGGCGCAGCGTCAGCAGGTTCTGACTGGCTTTGACGCGAATGCGTGTCCGGCCGGGCTGCTCGTCTACAGTCTCGACGCCGTACGCGAACGCGATCTTGCCTTTCCCATCGTACAGACAGGTGTAGATGCCTTCGGGGTAGCCCAGTGCCGGCCGGCTCAGGACGATCGAGTCGGCGAACTGGCCGCCTCCTGCCAGCGAGCGGACGTACCCGTCTTCGGTCAGGTCGAGCGGGCCGCCTTGGGCGTAGCCCTTGCCCGGCGCCTGGCTCTTGAAGGTCTGCGAGTGTTTGAACGGATCGACGAAGACGATCTCCGACGACCAGTACGTCACACCGCCCAGGTTGATGCCCAGCGACGAGTTGTCGTTCGGTGCCGCCGGCACGCTGCCGGTCAGGCCGCCAACAGCCAGCAGGGCGATGCACAGGAGTCTTGTTCTCATTCTGATTTCCTCGCGACTGTTCTCAGCGGGAGAGCTTGGAGTTGAACTCGTACGTTCCCGATTGGGCCTCGAACACCACGTAGCCGTCCTCCAGGCGGGCGAAGCGCACGTGGTCGCCCGAGTGGATGGTGCTCGGCCCCTCCCTGGCGAATTCGTCCTTGTCGCAAGGCACGTACACGGTTGCGGTGGTGTTGGCCGGAATGGCGATCTTCAGCGTGAAGCGGTCGCCCTTGATGTCCCAGGCGCTGGCGATTGTGCCGTACATGGATTCATGCTCGGCCCGCACCCACGTCAGATCGCCCAGCAGTTGCGGCTTGATGACGATGTGCTTGAAGGCGACCGTGTCGGGACCGAGGTTGATGCCGGCCAGGGCCTGATAGAACCAGGCGCTGACGTGCCCGAACATGATGTGATTGCGCGAAGCGCCGCCGTCCCACTGCTCCCAGAGCGTGGTCGCGCCCTGCTCGATCCAATGCCCCCAGCTCGGGTACGTCGTCTGCGTCGCCATCTTATAGACGACATCGGCCCGGCCGTTGGCGGTCAGCGCATCGATCAGGTATTTGGTGCCGAGAATGCCGGCATCGAGATGGTTGTCGTTCTGCTCGATCATTTTGACGAGCTTATCGACGACCCGCTGCCGCTCGGCAGGGGGGACGAGGCCATGGTACAGGGCGCAGCTCATCGCCGTCTGCGTGCCGCCGGCGTAGAGGGCGGTCGTGGTGTCGAAGAACGCCTTGTTGAATGCGTCGCGGATGCTCATGGCGAGATCGGCGTAGGTGCGGGCGTCCTGCGTCCTGCCGAGCATCCCGGCGATCTTCGAGACGATCAGGGCATCGCGGTAGTAGTAGCCGGTCGAGGTGACCTTGGCGGGCGTCTCGGTCTTGGCGGGCACCCAGTCGCCCAGGCCGATCGAGACGATGCCGTTGTCGGCCTTGGTCGTGAGGTAATCGACGTAGCGTTTGAGCCGGTCGTAGTGCTCGGCCAGAATCCGCGTGTCGTCGCGATACTGGTACAGGTACCAGGGAATCAGGACGTAGGCGCTGTCCCAGGCAGGCCCGTTGCCCCAGGCGTAGCCCCATCCGGCGGTTGGGACGATGCCGGGCAGCTCGCCGCTGTCGCGCTGCTCGTCCTTGAAGTCGGTCATCCATTTTGTGTAGGCGGGCGCGGCGTCGAAGTTGTAGAGCCCGACCTCGGCGGCCAGGTGGGCGTCGCCCGTCCAGCCGTTCTTCTCGCGATGGGGACAGTCGGTCGGGTAGCCGTGGAAGTTGCCGACGTAGGACCAGAGCGTGCAACGCTGGATCTTGTTGAACAGGTCGTTGGAGCATTCGAAGACGCCGGCCCGGTCGAACGCGGTGTGCGCGACCCGGCCGAAGATGGTCTCGTCGTCGGGTTTGCCCGGCAGGCCCGTCACCTGGACGTACTGAAAACCGTGGTAGACGAATCGCGGCTCCCAAATCTCCGTGCCCTCGCCTTTGAGGATGTAGGTGTCGGTCTGGAACGGGGTGCTCTTGGTATGCACCGCGATGTCCTTCTGATCGATGGTCCCATCGTCGTGGAGGCGTTCGGCGTACTGCATCACCACCTTCATTCCCGACGGGCCGGAGACCTTCAGGCGGGCCCAGCCGGCGATGTTCTGGCCGAGGTCGAAGACGTACACGCCCGGTTTCGGCTCGGTGATCTTCGCGGGCTTGAGCGTCTGCATCACTTTGATCGGCGGGATCATCTGGGCGCTGAGCGTGCCCTTGGGGCCGGGGCTGATTTTGGCCAGCGGCCAGTCGGCGTCGCTCAGGTCCGGCGTGTTCCAGCCGGGAATCTCACGCCGGGCGTCGTACGTCTCCCCCTGTCGGATGCAGTTGAACACAATCGGACTCGATGCGACCCGCCATGTCTCGTCGCTGGCGATCGTTCGCGTCGAGCCGTCGTAGAATGTCACTTCGACCTGGCATCGCAGTGTGGGCCTCGCCCGCCAGGCGGCTTTGTTGAAGTCCCACGCCGCCTGGGCGTCCATGTCGTACCAGCCGTTGCCCAGAATCACGGCGATCGCGTTGAACTCGGCCTTCAGTTGCCTGGTGACATCGTACGTGACGTAGAGCACGCGTCGGTCGTAGCGCGTGAACGCCGGATCGAGAACGTGGTCGCCCACCTTCCGGCCGTTCAGGTGCGGCTCGTAATAGCCCAGGCCGCAGATGTACAGCCGCGCCTGCTTGACCGGTTTGGACAGGACGAACGTCTTGCGAAGGATCGGGGCCGGCGGCATGCCCTTGCCGTCGGTCTGTGGTGCGGAGATCCATTTCGCCTGCCAGTCGTCGGGTTCGAGCAGTCCCATCTCCCACGTGGCAACCTCGCTGTACGGACTGGGCTTGTCGTCCTTGTCCCAGACGCGGACCTTCCAGAAACAGCGGGTCCGCGACGTCAGCGGCCGGCCGGCGTAGACGACCTGAATCGAGCGGTCCGATGTCACCTTGCCCGTGTTCCACAGGTCGGCCCGGTTGTCCTTGAGCAGCTCCTCGTTGCTGGCGACGAGGATTTCGTACGCCGTCTGCTTCTGGCCTCGCCAGGGCGACTGGAGCTTCCAGCTCAGACGCGGCTGCGTCACGTCGATGCCCAGCGGATCGCAGAGGTACTCGCATCGCAGGTTCGTCACCCGCACGTCGCTGCCGAGCGCCGGCAGCGGCAGGTTGACGGTCGGCAGGTTTAACATCGCCGCAGAGAGGGCCGAGATCTGAATCAGCAGAATGGTTGTCAGTTGCGTCATGGTCATCTACCTCCAGTGCCAGATGGAAAAGACTCCTCAGGACCGCCATTGTGGCCCAAGATCAATCGCGACGCAAGCTCCAATGCGGACGCGATACCCGTTGTAGCCTGGAGGGGAGGGTCGATCAGGACGGTCGGGCGGAGACCGACGAATTCCTGGAGGCCACCGACGACTGGTGGTAGGGGCGAATCATCATTCGCCCCTACGGATGATGCCGATGCTCGTCTTGTCATTTCGACCGGAGCCTGCCGAAGGCAGGCGCAGCGGAGAAATCCGGCCGTAGACGAGAGGCGCGCATCGTCTATGGCCAGACCCCTCGACTGCACTTCGTTTCACTCGGGGTGACAATCAGGTCGCGAGCCTCTTCGTGCACGGAATGTAGACTTTGCTGTCGACAATGGGTGGCGTGCTCTCGCAACCCGCGTCAAGAAGTACACGGAGGCCTCTTTCGCACCTCGCCTCGAAACGGGTAATCGCGTCGGGCTTGCGCTCTTGATAACGGATGCCGAAAGGTGGTATCATACAGGGGTGGAGGATGTGACGCACGGGAGGTTGGCGAGAGGTTGCTGTGTGGGTCTATCGAGGCCGCGCCGAGGGCGCATCGCCGGGAGCTGCGACGATGAGACGACAAGCTTTCACACTGATCGAGTTGCTCGTCTTGATTGCCGTAATCGCCATTCTGATGGCGTTGTTGATGCCGGCGCTGCATCTGGCCCGCGATCAGGGCCGCAAGATGGTCTGTGCGAACAACCTCCACAGTCTGGCGGTGGCCAACGGCCTGTACGCCACCAACAATGACGACTGGGGCGTGCCCTGTCGTATTACGACCGCCCAGGGCACCACGCTGTGGACCGGGAATGCCAGGTTCCGCACGTACATTGGCTATGAGGGCGCGGAAGACTTTCCCGATCAGTCGGTTGTACAGACGCCGAAGAAATACAAGTGCCCCAGTGACTGGCAGAAGGCCTGGGAGCACGCCTACGACGTGGAGAGCGGAAGCACCACAGGCACCCTGGTCAGCTATGGCTACAACATCGAAGACTGGTATCCTTCGGTCGGGCAGCCGTCATGGACCGCGACGATGGAGATGGCCGTACTCGGTTATCAAGATGTCGACCGTCCCGCAGCCGGCGCAGAGACTGCACTTCAACGAGGCGCATGACTGGTGGAGCAAGTGGAGCGGCGCCAACTACATCGACGGCTGGGACGTGCTGGGTCAGGACGGCGCCGTCAACGAGTACAAGCAGGCCGGGTGCGGCGGCCCCACGATGTATCGGCACAACGAATCGGCCAACCTCGCCTTCTATGACGGCCACGTGGAAGGTTGGCGCAAGGACAAACTGTGGATTCCCGAGCACGCGCAAGTCAAGCCGTATCAGCCGGGGGTCTGGGTGGTCAAGCGGGACATCTGGGAAGCGAATGGCGGAGGCCGATAGGGACCGCCAAACGAAATGGCCGCCACGTGGAAAATTTGCTCAAAACCGACGCAGCAGGTTGATGCCGACGGCGGGCTCTTCGCGGCTGCCGTAGTAGGGCAGCACCTCGAAACCCGCGATCTCAGGCTTGTGGTTCCGCGCGACGGTGTGGCCGACGACCCAGCCGAGCGTGGCGCCGAAGACGACGTCGCTGGCCCAGTGGTCGCCCTGGTCCATCATGCGCCAGGCGACGACGCCGGCGCCGACGTAAGCGGGCAGTCCGACCTTCAGGCCGTAGAACTCGTGCAGGACGGAGGCGACAGTGAACGAGCTGGACGTGTGGCCGCTGGGCCAGGCCCACATCTCGCCGTCGGGCTGGTCGTTGTCGCGGATGGCCTTGAGGCCGACGGTGACAACGCTGTTGATCGTCAGCGCCGTGAGCATCGTCAGGGCCTTCTGCTTGTTGGGCTCATCCTGCCTGTCGGCGCTGAGGGCGTACCAGAGCATCGCCGCCGGAATGTGGAAGCCGGGCGAGCCAACCACCTTGAGCGTCGCGCCGCCGAAGTTGTCGAACGTCTCGTGCCGGTCGAAATGGTCGGCGACGTCGTCGTCGGCGTTGCCGTTGTGCATCGCCACACTGGCCAGTCCCGCCCAGGCCAGGGCCGCCAGATTGTCATCGTTCCAGAACGTGGCTTTCGCGTCGGTCTTCAACCGATCAGGGAAGAGGCGCAGATCGGCCTTGGCCGACTCGATCCAGTTCGGCCCCGCCGGTTCGTTCGGCTCGCCCGCCCAGCATGAAAGCGAAATCGCCAGCACGCCGACCCACAGCAGTCTGTTGTACCCCGGTGACATCATAGGGCGGGATTCTCGCACAACCCCGCGCGCAAAGCAAGTCTGGAATCCGTGACGTGTGGAGCGCCGCCGGCACGACGTGCGCCGCCGCATCCTGTGCGCTACTTCAGCTCGACGGACCAGTAGGCGTGGTCGAGGAACTGCTTCCAGGAGCTGTAGCGGTCGTGCCCGAGGTGGATATGGACGACGGGATTGTGCCTGGGCTTGGTCGGCGGACGGAAAAGCTCCATGCCCGCCTGCTTAGGGGTGCGTCCGCCTTTCTTGACGTTGCATCGCGTACAGGCGCAGACGATGTTCTCCCAGGTGGCCTTGCCGCCCAGGCTGCGCGGAACGACGTGATCGAGGGACAGTTCGCTGGTCGGGAAGTGCTTGCCGCAATACTGACAGCGGTTGCGGTCGCGTGCGAAGAGGTTGCGCCGGTTGAACTTCACATCGTTTCGCGGCAGGCGGTCGTAGAACAACAGGCGGATGATGCGCGGCACCGCCACGTAGAAATTGACGGTGGAAACCCAATCGTGATCGTCGGGCTCGAAACGCCGGCGGAACTGGCTGACCTCGCACCAACTGCGGAAATCGTAGTTGGCATACGAACCCTCCTCGAAGGAGACGACCTCCGCCAGTTGGCGACACAACAGGGAGAAGGCCCGCTTGACGCCGATGATGCGGATCGCCATGTAGTGCTTGTTGAGGACAAGCACGCTGCAACTCAAGCCGGATTGATTTTCCCCGAACATCGCAAGGTCCTTCTCAAGCCGTCCACTCCGATCATACACCGGATCGCTGGATGATGCAAGAAATACAGCAGAAATCGGCTGGCGCGCCTTCAGAATGCGCGCCTGAAGTGGGGCTTGGAATCCGGCCGGAATCCAAGGGGGGGCCGGAACGGATCAAAAACAGGATCGGCGGAGCCTTTTCCGGCGGGGGAACCTCTGCGATGCCCCGGCCTACTCGGAAGGCGAAAGCGGCATGACGTTGGTTGCCCGAGGCCCTTTTTCTCCATCGACGATGTCAAACGTGACGGCGTCGCCCTCGCCCAGCGTCTTGAATCCCTCCTGCGAGATGCTCGAATAGTGGACGAAAACGTCGGGACCGTCAGGTGTTGCGATGAACCCATATCCCTTCCGTGGGTTGAACCACTTGACCTTCCCCTGCAACATAAAGAACGCTCCTTTGGGAGGACGCTGGGTGCGATTTGTTGTGCCCGTGCTGCTGTCAGGCGGCCATGCCGGCCGGACCCACAGATCGCAGAAAACCTCTTCTCACAGCCTTGGCTTGGCATCGGCGGAGGAACGGCTGAGGTTCTCCCGCATGAGCCGGCCCATCTTGAATTTGACCGTGCGTTTCGATGGCACCTCCACGCGTTCCAGTGTCTTGGGGTTCTGCGCGACTCTCGAAGCCCTCGTCCGGGTCTCAAAAACGCCGAAATCTCTGAATTCCAACCGATTATCCTGGCACAGCTCCCTGATGATCTCATCAAGAAAGGTCTGAACGATCCGTTTTACCGACACCCTCTTGGCTTGTGTGCGTTCCGCAATGCGGTCGATGAGTTCTTTCTTGGTCACTGTTGCCATAGACTACCTCACTTGAAGGGAAGAGCGCTTCGAAAACAGAAACCGCGTTGGGTTCCGCAATCGACTGCAACCTACTATACAGTAAAGACTTCTATGCGGCAAACATTTTGGCCAAAAAAAACCGGCCTCGCTCGGTGGACCGGGAGGGTACGGGGCGGGCCGCCCGGCGGTGCAGGGCCCTGCGGCCAGCTGCCGACCGAGCCGTACACAATTGCAGGAAGGTGGATACGACGGTTGACCGAGTCGTGCTTTGCATGCATAATGTGTTTTTTGCTGTCGCGTGGCGCAATGACGAACGAACAGGACAATGGTGAATGACTCCAGGCAACCCCCCACAACCATCCGGCAAGAAAACCGCTCCCAAGCACAAGGATCGCGCCGGGGAGATCGCCAACACCTTTGAATGGCTCATCACGGCGTTCATCCTGGCGTTTGTCTTTCGCGCCTTTGTGATGGAGGCGTTCCGCATCCCGACCGGCAGCATGGCCGATACCCTGATGGGGGCGCACTTCCGGCTGCGTTGCCCGGAGTGCGGATACGAGTACCAGTATGGCTTCGTCCCCGGCAGCCCCTTCTACCGCATGCGGGAGGACACGATCCCGCCGGGACCCGTCGATATTCAGCAGACGCAGTGCCCCAGTTGCGGCTACCTCGTGCCCACCAGCAGCGGAAATCCTGTCGCCAACGGAGACCGCATCCTGGTCCTCAAGTGTCTCTATCAGTTCGCCCAGCCCAAACGCTGGGACGTGGTCGTCTTCAAGAATCCCACCAACCCCTCGGAAAACTACATCAAGCGCCTCATCGGGCTTCCCCACGAACGGATCGAGATTATCGACGGAGACATCTACGTCGACGGCCAGATCGCCCGCAAGCCGCCTTGCGTGCAGAGAGAACTGTGGATGCCGGTCTATGACAACGACTACCGCCCGGTCAACCCGAACCAGCGCGGCGCCTTCAACGGGCATCGCTGGCAGGCGCCGTTCGACCTGGACGCCTCTGCCTGGGCGGTAGACGAGAGGAATCCCACGGCGTTTGTCTTGGATGGCCCGCCCGACCGGATCGAAACGATGACGTACGGGGGCGGGTCCGCCAACGATTTCAAGGTCATGTACGCCTACAATGACATCCGCATGGAATCGCGGATGCCGCAGTGCAGTGACCTGATGGTGCGGTTCTACGTCCAGCCCGAGAGCGAAGCCGGTCGTGTCGGCGCCACGCTGAGCAAGTACGGTGTGGACTACCGCGCCTGGCTGGACCTCAGCGGTGAGATGGTTCTGTCTCGCTTCGACGGGACCGAAGAGACCATTCTGGCCCGCCGCTCGGCCGAGATGCCGGCGCGGGGCGCCTTTACCCTGGTCAAGTTCGCCAACGTGGACCATCAGTTGCTCTTCGAGTTCAACGGCAACCGCCTGACCTTCGATCTGGGACGGTCGCCCGACGCGCTGGACCGCAGCCGGATCGAGACCGCCGGCGCGCAGGTTTTCGGCGCCGGGAAACTGACGCTGTCCCACCTGGCGATCTTCCGGGACATTCACTATCTCGGCCAGTCCGAGGGAGGACGCGTCCCGCGGGCGACCGAGGAGAATCCGTTCACGCTGGGCGCCGACGAGTTCTTCGTGCTTGGGGACAACAGTCCCAACAGCGAGGATGGCCGCTGGTGGGGGCCGCCGGGCCTGGCCAGCCGGGGCATGGACCCGCCGCGGGCGGGCGTCGTGCCCAGATACTATCTTGTGGGCAAGGCCCTGTTCGTCTACTGGCCCAGCGGCTTCGAGTTCCCCTGGCCGGCGCCTTTGAAGAGTTTCCTGTTGAGCAACGTTAATCGGAATCTGCCCTCGCGACTGCTTTATACGATCGTTTCGCTGCGATGGATTCCGAACGTGGGGAAGATGCGTTTCATCTACGGCGGAACCGGCGGTCGCGAGAATCCGCCGGAAGCTCTTGCCGCAAAACGCAATATGGATTGACCGACGGAAAGCCTGGGCCAGAGTCGATCGCCGCAGACGCGGACCGTGCGTCGCGTAGCATCTGACGGGACAAGGCATGCCGAACGCACGATTAGGAGGTGAACGCGAATGAGGACATGGACGATCATTCTACTGACGGTGGCAGCGATTCTCTGGACGAGTAGCCCGGTCGCGGCCGGTATCCTGGGCGGGCAGCTCTTCGCACGCGGCGGCAGTCTGACGCCCGACGATCTGCGATGCGAGTACCTCGTGGACCCGCTCGGCGTCGACGAAGCCAGGCCGCGATTGAGCTGGATCATTCGGTCGAGCCAGCGAGGCCAGAAGCAGAGCGCCTACCGCATCCTGGTGGCCAGCAGCAGGGAGCTGATCGATAAGAAGGTCGGCGATCTGTGGGACAGCGGCATGGTTGCTTCGGACCAGACAGCCCAAGTCGCCTACGCCGGCAAGCCCCTCCAATCGCAGATGCCGTGCTTCTGGGTGGTGCGCGTCTGGGACAAAGAAGGCAACCCGTCGTCCTGGAGCAAGGCGGCGTCATGGTCGATGGGACTTCTGAAGCCGGAGGACTGGAGGGCCCAGTGGATCGGCTTCGACGCATCGCGAAAGCGGGGGGCGGAAGGCGGCCAGGTTGATCTGTCCACGGCCTCTTGGATCTGGTACCCCGAGGGCGATGCGACGGCGGGCGTGCCTGTGGGCAACCGGCTGTTCCGCAGGGAGTTCGACGTTCCGCAAGGGGTCCGGATCGAGTCGGCGGCCTGCGCGGTCACAGCGGACAACTGGTTCAAGCTGTACGTCAACGGCCGGCCGGTTCGCGACGGCGGGAACTTCAAAGAGGCCCTCGTCGTCGACGTCAAGGACAACCTGGCGGCGGGCAAGAACGTCATCGCAATCGATGCGGCCAACCAGGGCGACGGCCCCAACCCCGCGGGCGTCCTGGCCGTGCTGAACGTGCAGTACTCCGACGGAAGCTCCACGGTCATCGTCTCCGATGATTCCTGGCGGACGGCGCAGGCGGGCCCGACAGACTGGATGATGCCTGACTTCGATGCCTCCGGCTGGGGGTATGCCGGGATTGCAGCGGCGTGCGGGGCCGGGCCCTGGGGCGAGATCAAGCTGGACTCGGCGCAGTTGTTCCTGCCTCCCGCGCAGCTTCTGCGCAAACGTTTCGTGCTTGAAAAGCCCGTCAAACGTGCGACGGTGTACGCCTCGGCCCTTGGCGACTACCGGCTCTACCTGAACGGCCGGCAGGTCGGCGACGCCTACTTCACGCCAGGCTGGACGGACTACCGGATTCGCGTTTACTACAACACGTTCGACGTCACCAAACAGCTCCAGAAGGGCTTCAACGCAATGGGCGCCATGCTGGCGGACGGCTGGTACGGCGGATACATCGGCTGGTACCACGTCCGTGACCACTACGGCACCCAACCGCGCTTTGCCGCCCAACTGGTGATCGAGCATACCGACGGGACTGTGAAGGTCGTGACGACTGACGGAAGCTGGAAGGCGACGACCGGGCCGATCCTCGAAGGCGATTTCCTCATGGGCGAGACCTACGACGCCCGCAAGGAGATCCCCGACTGGAGCGGGCCCGACCTCGACGAGTCGCAGTGGTCCGGGGTCGATGTCACCGACCGCGTCGCGCCCAAGCTGGAATCCCATCCGGGCGTTCTGGTTCGCCGGTTCGCAGAGATCAAACCCGTGGGGGTGACCGAGCCGAGCCCGGGCGCCTTCGTCTTCGACATGGGGACCAACTTCGCCGGCTTCGCTCGCCTGATGGTGGAGGACGCCCCGCCGGGTCAGAAGATCGTGCTGCGTTTTGCCGAGCGGCTCAATCCGGACGGCACCATCTACACGACCAATCTGCGCGGCGCCCGCGCCACCGACACCTACATCTGCAAAGGCCAGGGCAAAGAGACGTGGCAGCCGGAGTTCACGTTCCATGGTTTCCAGTACGTCGAGGTGACCGGCTATCCCGGACAGCCGCGACTGAGCGACATCCGGGGCATCGAGCTGACGTCGGATACGCCCGTCGTCGGCAAGTTTGAGTGCTCCGACGACACCGCCAACACGCTGTACCACAACATCTGCCAGACACAGCGGGCCAACTTCATCGAGATCCCGACGGATTGCCCGCAGCGGGATGAGCGGCTCGGCTGGATGGGCGACGCCCAGATCTACGTCCGCACCGCGACGTACAACACCGACGTGGCCTCCTTCTTCACCAAGTGGCTCGTGGACGTCGAAGACGCTCAGCTTCCCAACGGCGCTTTCACCGACGTGTCGCCGCGTCTGGTGGCCGAAGGGGGCGGGACCGCCGCCTGGGGCGACGCCGGCGTGATCTGCCCCTGGACGATCTACGAAGTTTACGGCGACAAGCGCGTCCTGGCCGAGCACTACGACGCCATGACCAAATGGATCGACTACTGCCAGGGCACCACAACGAACCTGCTGCGTCCGGCCCAGGGCTACGGCGACTGGCTCAGCATCCAGGCCGACACGCCCAAGGACGTCCTGGCCACCACCTACTTCGCCTACAGCACCAAACTGGTGGCGCAGGCGGCCGAGGTGCTGGGCAAGCACGACGACGCGGCGAAGTACCGCGAGCTGTTCGAGGCCATCAAACGCTCTTTCAACGATGCCTATGTCGGCGCCGACGGACGGATCAAGGGCAACACGCAGACCGTCTACGTGCTGGCGCTGGCCTTCGATCTGCTGAACGAGGAGCGGCAGGCCCAGGCGGTCGAGTACCTGGTCGACGACATCCGCAGCCGCAACTGGCACCTGTCCACCGGGTTCGTCGGGACCAAAGACCTGATGGCGACGCTGACGCGCTTCGGTCAGACCAACGTCGCGTTCGCCCTGTTCCACAACAAGACATTCCCGTCGTGGGGCTTCTCGATCGAGCACGGCGCGACGAGCATATGGGAACGCTGGGACGGCTGGACGCCCGAGAAGGGCTTCCAGGACCCGGGGATGAACTCGTTCGCCCATTACTCGTTCGGTGCTGTCGGCGAGTGGATGTTCAAGACGATCGGCGGCATCGACACGGACGGACCCGCCTACAAACGCATTGTGATCCGTCCGCGTCCGGATGGACGGCTCGCCTGGGCGAAGACCAGCTACGACTCGATCCGAGGCGAGATCGCCACCTCCTGGAAGATCCGCAAGGCGAGCGATCGAGGAGGTTGGGATTTGTCGCGGCATCCGCTGCTCGGCAGGGGCAAAGGCATCACGCAGCTCAGCCTGGATGTGACGATCCCCGCCAACACCACGGCGATCGTGTATATCCCGACGGCCGATGCCGCCGGGATCACCGAGGGCGGCCGCTCGGCGATGGATTCGCCCGGCGTCCAGTTCGTCGGCACCGACGGCGACAATGCGATGTTCGAGGTCGGCTCCGGCCGCTACTCGTTCAAGTCGGAGATGCCGTAGCCGGCAACCACACGGACGCGCCAGGATGTAGAAAGCAAAAGCCCCTGTTCCGGCAGGGGGCTTCTCTTTTGTGTACTCGGTCAAGTCTGCTGCGGCAGGGAGAGCCGCCCTCACGTCACCGGGGCGTAGATCTCCGTCAGAAGCTCGTCGGGCGGGACCTTGCGGGGGTCGTTCAGGTATACCTCTCGCGTCGGGCCGATCACCTTCTTGTGGTTCTCCGCGATCCAGGCGAACAGCTTCCTGTAAGCCGGGGCGCTCGTCTCGTAGGGGCCCTGGTGGATGATCCTGGCCATCTGCCCGCCGGGCAGCTCGTAGCACGTCACGCGGTCCGTGCCGGTCACCTTCTTCGCGACGGGCACGGCCACCTCCACGTCGGCGTTGCTTTGTTCGTTGGCCTTCATCGCCTCCTTGGGTGTCTCATGGCAGATGAACGTCGGTCGTCCGACGATGTGGGCGCCGCTGCCGGCGGCGAAACGCCATACCGTCACGATCATCGGGCCGATCTCCGCATACGTGCCGCGCTTGCGCATTCCCACCACCAGTTGGGGTTCCACCTGACAGATGCTGACCTCGGTATTCATGACGCGACCTCCTTCGAATCGAGCCGCTTTGCCCGGCTTTCCTGCGTATCCATCCGGTTCAGGGTTTTCGGCTCCGCCGGCTCGAAGGGCACGCGCATCGCGGTCCCTTTTCCCAAATTTCTATCGCAGAAGGCTTGACGAATCCAACCTTTTGGACGATAATTCCTTTTCCGATTCGCGGATGTGGCGGAATTGGCAGACGCGCAGGCTTCAGGTGCCTGTGGGCTTAACGCCCGTGGAGGTTCGACTCCTCTCATCCGCATTCCTTGTGGCTGTCGAGGTTCTTGGCGTCCGTCCCCCCGATCAAGTCCTAACGAAATCCGCCGTCACACGCCGATAAAGATAGAGTATGCGCCAAGACCGATGCCGCCGGCCTTGCGGACGGGGCTTGGCCTGACCGGTCGGGACCGATAAAATGCGGATGATGAAGCCCGATAGAGGGTTCCAACGACAGACTCGGGGGACTGTGGTGCTGCCGCCGATGAACGGGAGTCAAGCATGGGTACGGTGATCTGGATATTGCTGGTTGCGGCGGCAGAGGAGACCGCACAGAGGCAGGTGGTGCCTCTGGATGTCATGTGGAAGTATATCAGCTCGCTGGGGCTCGTCGAGGCGTTGACCTTCATCTCGTTCGGCTCGGTCTGCCTGTTCTACGGCTGGCGCGTCTTCCGGATTCTCGTGACCATCTGCTTCGGCCTGCTCGGCCTGGGCCTGGGGGTCTGGGCGAACCAGCGGCTCATCGCGGGCAACGTCATCTGGTTGTCGCTGATCTGCTCGATCTTCTTCGCGGTGCTGTCGGTTCCGTTCATGCGGTGGGGCGTGACCTTTCTCGGCGCGATCTCCGGCGGCATCCTCACCGCCGGCGTTTGGCTGGCGGCCGGCCTGCCCGAGGAGTACGTCTGGGCCGGCGGCCTGGTGGGCCTGATCGCCGGAGGCATGATCTCGTTCATTGTCTTCAAGATTGCCGTGATTCTCTTCACCAGCCTCGGCGGCAGCACGCTGATGGTCGTCGGCATCCTGGCGATCATCTATCGGTACATAGCCGGGGGCGACGGCGAACGGCTCCAGGTGTTTGCCGAGGCCAATCAGTGGTTTGTACCGACTCTGCTGTTGGTTCCGATGGCGATCGGGATTTACCTGCAGAACAAGCTCAGCAAGACCGACCAGAATTGGGCCGGCTGACGAGCTTTGCCTCCTTCAGTACCCGTCCCGCTTCCCACCGCGCCGAATCCTTCCCTACGGCGTGAGGCAGGGCAATTTGGCCTTGCAAAGCCCCATCGGAAACCGTAGCATGGGACGATTGCCGACCGGGCTGGACGGGACCAGGTGTGATGCGGACCCGGGGCTCCGATCTTAGACATTCAGGGGAAATCCCGTGTTCGAGTCATTGACGGAAAAACTCAATTCGGTCTTCAAGTCGCTTTCCGGGCGAGGCCGCATCACGGAGGCCAACGTCTCCGACGCCATGCGCGACGTCCGCAAGGCCCTGCTGGAGGCCGACGTCAACTACAACATCGTCAAGCAGTTCTGCAAGGACGTCCGCGAGGCCGCCCTCGGCGCCGAGGTCGTCAAGAGCCTGCACCCCGGCCAGGTCATGATCAAGATCGTCAACGACGAGCTGACGAGGCTGATGGGTCCGGTCGACACGCGGATCTACTTCGTCTCGCCCGGCCCGACGATCATCCTGCTGGCGGGCCTTCAGGGCTGCGGCAAGACCACCACCGCCGCCAAGCTCGGCAAGTACCTGGTCTCCAAAGGCCGGCATCCGCTGATGGTCGCCGATGACTTGCAGCGTCCGGCGGCCATCGAGCAGCTCAAGGTCCTCGGCGAGCAGACGGGCATCCCCGTCTACAGCGAGGAGAGCAAAGACGCGGTCAAGGTGGCCCGCAACGCCATCAAGCACGCCAAGGAAAGCGGCAACGACGTGGTCATTGTCGATACCGCCGGCCGGCTCCACATCGACGAGGAGATGATGACCGAGGTGGCCAACGTCGCCAAGGCCATCACGCCGCACCAGATCTATCTGGTCTGCGACTCGATGACCGGCCAGGACGCGGTCAACAGCGCCAAGGAGTTCAACGAACGACTCGAGCTGGACGGTGTCATCCTCACCAAGCTCGACGGCGACGCCCGAGGCGGCGCCGCCCTGAGCGTCAAGGCCGTCACCGGAAAGCCCATCAAGTTCATCGGCGTCGGCGAGAAGCTCGACAAGCTCGAAGAGTTTCATCCCGACCGCATGGCCAGCCGCATCCTGGGTATGGGCGACGTCGTCACCCTCGTGGAGAAGGCCCAGGAGCAGTTTGACGCCGAGGAAGCCGCCAAGCTCCAGAAGAAGATGGCCAAAGGCAGCTTCGGCTTCGACGACTTCCTCAAGCAGATGCAGGCCGTCAAGAAGATGGGCGGCATCAAGGACATGCTCAAGCTCATGCCGGGCCTCGGCGGCCAGCTCAAGGACGTCGATTTCGACGGCGACGAGATCAAGCAGATGGAGGCGATCGTCCAGTCGATGACGCCCAAAGAGCGGCGCGATCCGGACCTGATCGACCCGTCCAGGCGACGGCGCATCGCCGCCGGCAGCGGGACACAGCCGAACGACGTTTCCACCCTGGTCAAGACGTTCAAACGCAGCCGCGACATGATGAAGGCGGTCAGCGGCGGCAGCTTCGGCGGGCTCAAGGCCCTTTTCTCCGGCGGCTTCAACATGGAGGCCATGAGCGCCCGGATGACCGGGGGCCGCAAGATCAAGCAGCGATCCAAGCGAAAACGGGTCATCAAACGGCGGGGCAAGATCAAGAAACAGCGATAGCCCCGCCCGGAAATCCGCCGGCACAGACCCCTGCGGATCGATTGAAATGGCCAAAAAAGAGCCCAATTCCGTTCCGAAGGCGAAAATATCTCTCGAAGAATACCTCGAAGAGGTTGCTCGATTCTGCGAAAACGAGTATGGTAACAGGTTTCGCGGCCGGTTCCAGGACATGGAGGGCAACAGCGAGCTGGCTATGCTGGCGGCTCCGACGGCCGCCGAGCTCGCGGAGCTTCGCCGGGCGGTGGCGATCATGACGGGCGCCGAGAAGCAGAGCGCCGACAAGCTTACGGACGAGCAGGTGAGTAGAATCGCCGAGGACGCCAGGGTCGATCCGGCCAACCTGGCGATCTTCATCAACGGTTACAGTCTGATGTGCAAACGCGTTTCGTGACGGCACAGGGCCGCTCACGGAAATTTGACATACGCTATCAGCGAAAGGAACACCATGGCAGTGAAGCTCAGAATGGCCCGTATGGGGCGCCGGCATCGACCCTTCTTCCGAATCCACGCGATAGAGTCGAGAGCTCCGCGCGACGGACGGGTGATCGAGAAGCTCGGACACTATGATCCCCTCGAGAAAGACACCGCCAAGCAGATTGTCCTGAACCGCGAGCGGGTCGAATTCTGGCTCGGCCAGGGGGCGGTTCCCTCCGACACGCTGGCGGAACTGCTGCTTCGCCAGGGGATCAAGACCAAGTACGCCGCAGAGAAGGCCGCCCGACGGGCCAAGGCCCGAGCGATCGCCCACAAGCGGGGCAAGCTTTTCACTGCCACCGAGCGAATCGTAGCCGAGAAGAAGGCCAAGGAGGCCGAAGAGAAGGCCAAGGCGGAGGCGGAGGCCAAAGCCGCCAAGGCCAAAGCCGACGCGGAAGCCAAGGCGGCCGAAGGCGCCGCCTGATAGCTGAACGCACGCGATGCGAATCGATGTTCTTACCCTGTTTCCGGAGATGTTCGAGTCTCCCCTGGGCTTCGGAATCATCAAACGGGCCCGCGAGCAGGGCATCGTCGACATCGTTCTGACGAACATCCGTGACTTTGCGGTCGGCGAGTACCGCAAGGTCGACGACAAACCGTATGGCGGGGGCCCCGGCATGGTCATGATGCCGGGCCCCGTCTTCGATTGCTTCGAGCACGTCCAATCGCTCTGCCCCCAGAGCGGCCGGCTCATCCTCCTGACGCCGCAGGGCGTGCCCTTCAAGCAGGCCAAGGCCGCTGAACTCAGCGCACAGGAGCGGCTGATCCTCATCGCCGGACGCTACGAGGGTTTCGACGAGCGCATCCGCATCGGCCTCGGCGCCGAACAGATCTCCATCGGCGACTACGTCCTCAACGGCGGCGAGCTGGCGGCGATGGTCGTTATCGACGCGGTGGTGCGCCTGCTGCCCGGGGCCCTGGGCGACGAGGACTCCGCACGCGACGACTCGTTCAGCGACGGCCTGCTGGAGTATCCCCACTACACCCGCCCCGAAGTCTATCGCGGCATGAAGGTCCCCGACATCCTGCTCTCCGGCGACCACGGCAAAATCGCCCAATGGCGCCGCGACCAGTCCCTCGAACGCACCCGCCAGCACCGCCCCGACCTGCTTGACGACAGGGACAGTCGCCAGTAGAGTCCGAAGCTGAGTTCCTCCATGGTTGAACGACGCGCCGTCTATCGCTCAAGGGGTTAGGACGTTTCCGGAGAAGGCTTCTCTGGCACAAAGTCGCCTGACACGGTGGCGATGAAGGCGTTCTGTGAACGCATCGCTTCATCCAAGATACCGAGTGTCAGCAGAGAAACGAATAGGGCGCATGTTTTCGCTTGGCAGTTGACAGATCGTTTCGGATTGAATTCGATATCGGTGAACCCCTTATATACGAGAAGCCTCTTCAAGTAGTCTTTGTGTCCCTCCATCGCCTTCAGATACAGCCAATCGTAGAAGGCAGTCCTTGGAGTAAGGGGCCAGCGACAGCCAAAGAAATCGAAACCAAGGAGTTGGCCAGAGCTCCGCAGTCTCGGGTCTTTCTTCGCCGCTCTTCCCTCCACAGCGTAAAGGTCTGTATACGGACCGCCATCCTCGAAGACTTTGCTGCCCTGAAAGACTGCTTCAAGGCTCAGAGCTCCGTGGTCTGTCGGAACCTTGAGACTGAATGCGCTAAGCCTCTGGCCCAGGGGGTCTTCTGACTTCGTGGAGACTTCCAGAACCGGGAATAGCCCTCTTGCTCTTGCGCCCTCGTGCAACGCTGCCACGTTCTTCCTTTTCTGGCACGCAGCAAATCCAGGATTCCAGGCGAATTCGATTTCAATCTCGTCGACGAGCCCATGTGGCCTCGCGAGCGGTACAAATACAGGTCTGCTTGCCATCCTCGTAGCCTAAGATCTTCTCCATCGGTATGGTGTCGGGCACCAGTATCTCCGACTTTTCCGCCGCCTGTCTTCTTGTATTTGTTTCTGGATCACTCCAATCCATATATCTGAAGAGAGCCTCGAAATCCAGCCTTTTCAGTGCCTCTTTCTGGTCGAGAATCGGGACTCCGTTCTTGTTTGATACATCTGAGGAGAAGCGCACTTCCGGATCTGTCAGCACCGAGGCGTCCACCTTCAGCCATACAGGGTCGGTAATCCTTCCGTCCTTGTGTGCCTGGAACAGCATCGGGTGGCTTTGTGTGAAACCCAAGTGAATGTATACGTCCAAGCCTTTGTGCCTGTCGGCATCATGACTCCAGTTGTTCCCTCCCGGTCTGGGGACGGCAATGCCTTTCTCTTCAAGCTGTTTCAGCGAGAACAACCCTCCATGCTCCCGGATTGAATCAAGGTTTGCTCTGTCAGTGAAGTGCCAAATTGCCTCGATTCGGTATTCCTTGATTACCGCTTCCATAGTCATGGCAGAACCCTCGCTATACAGACGTTGGTTTTTGCCATCCATGTCGTTTGGCTGCGCAAGTCTCATTCAGCCCTTTGCTTCCTACATCTGTGTCGTCGGCGGATGCGCGCGGACAGATTAGGAGAAGTCGTGCAATAGCCTCGCAATTGCATATGGCTTCGCTCAGGCGTAGCATTATCGGGCGCGTGCCCTTCCCCGATGCAGAGTTCGCGCCATAGAGGCTTGGGGATGGTGGCTTGAGTCGTAGCCCGCGCGAAGGAATGGCGAAATGCGCGTAGTGAAGCCTTCCGCTGTGGCCCTTCTGCGGGTCCCCAAACGCGTGTTTATCAGAGGGTTTCGAGGGCAGCCAGAAGGCGGGGGATGATTTCGGGTTCGGGGATGGTGGCGATTTTCTGTCCGTGGAGGTAGAAGGCGGCTGCTCCCTCCATGGTGTAAGGACGTTGAAGAAGCGCCTCTGGCGGGGTACAATCGGGAGATGGAATACCAGTACACGGCGTATTTTGAGAATCAGGTGCTGCGCAAGCGGCCCTACCTTCGCAAGGAGTGGTGCATTCGAGTGGTGGAGAACCCGATTCGTGTCGAGAGGCAGGAGCAAAACCGGTTCCGCTTCTGGGGTGTG
>CAZNSM010000096.1:0-15524 GCA_964575615.1 uncultured Pirellulales bacterium
AGGGAATTGGGCGGTATTGGACTTGAACCAACGACCTCCTGCGTGTCGAGCAGGCGCTCTAGCCATCTGAGCTAACCGCCCTCAATTGGCGACCGGCGCATCGTAGGCTCAGCGGAAGGAAAAAGCAAGAAATTTTGCCGAAGTTCTGAGAATTGTCCGCCCCGGCGCCGAGGCGCACCCTGCGGGCCCCCGACCGTCCTGGCTGCCCGTCGATCAGAGTTCCAGATTCCGCCGGATGACCGCGGCCGCCGAGAGAGTACGTGTGCTGCTGCCGCACTGAACAGTCAGCGAGATCAAAACGCTCTTGGGCTCGCCGTTCGTTGCCAACGTCCGCGTGAAGCTGGCGTCCGTAACGTTGTCGCAGAGCGTGTATTCGCTGCCGCTGGTGATCAGATACAGCTTCTTGTCGGCCGCACGGAACTCGTAGGTGATTCCTTCACTGGCGGGAGTGAAGAAGCTGCATTGGGTCGCCGAGACGTTCGGATCAACCGCGTCCGCCGTGCGGAGCTGCGTGGTCATTCGCGTCAGCGCCTGGCGGGCGTTGTTGATCGATTGGAACATCTCCTCGTTTTCGCGGAAGTTGATGAGCGAAGCGTTGAAGGCCACGGCGACCGCCGTCATCAGAATGGCACAGATGGCCAGGCTGATCAGGCACTCCGCGATCGTGAAGCCGGCGGCGCTTCTGTAAAGATCCTGCTTGCGTTGCATATCGTCGTCCCCTCCGGCGCAGATGGGCGTCCAGAATCAACTCCTGGCCCGATCAGTATCGGGCACGGATCCAACTGGCCGAGCTGATTTCCCGCCCGTTCAGGAATACGCGAACCGTGACCCGCGCGAACGGCGTGTCAAAATTGTCCGCTTCGACGTCGTCAAAGTCTGTTCGCCTGACCTTTTCCACGGTGACGCGCTGACTGAAATGCGCTAACGCGTTCAGCAGGTTCCGGTGGGCGTCGATCGGTGCACCGAGTGCCGCGCTGTCGAAGCCGTCGAAATCGTCCACGTCATCGTAGCTGGCGACCGTCGCTTCCCCATCCAGGCCCAGAGCAATCCAGGTCGTCACGTCGGGGTCCGCCACCGGCAGCATCGCGGTGAGCTCGCGGATCTGTTCGACCAGGAACTCGGCGGTCGAGATGTCGGCCCCGGTCGCGTTGGCCTGCGTGAAAGAATTGCTGGCCATGACGAGCGCCGTGATGGAAAGCCCGACCAGGATGATCGAGATCAGGATCTCCACGAACGAGAATCCCTTCGAACGTCTGGACTCCTTCATATCACACCCCCTCGCCTGCCGGAGCCGTCTATTTGCCGGAAACCAGGCTCGACATCTTGAAGATCGGAAGGATGATGCTCATGGCGATGAATCCGACCAGAACACCCATGAGGCAGATCATGATCGGCTCGATCATCGATGTCACCGCCTTGATCACGGCCTTCAGCTCGCGGGCATAGAAACCCGATACGTCTCGCAGGACCTCCGCCATGTTGCCGGAGTCCTCACCACTTCGAATCATCTGCACGACGCTGCTGGGCATCAACGTATAGCGGGCCAGACTGGCGGCAATCTTCTTGCCCTGTCGCACCTCCTCATAGACCCCCAGCCACATGTCCTTGAAGAGGACGTTGCCGGAGATATGGGCGGTGATGGACAAGGTGTTGAGAATCGGCACGCCAGCCCGCGTCAGCACACCCATGGTGTGAAGACTCCGCGTGATATAGAGGCTGCGGCACAAGGTGCGGATCAGAGGCAGCACCAGCTTGGCCTTGTCCCACCAGAGGCGGCCGGTCGGAGTGTTGATGAAGTAGTGCAAGGCCCAGAAGGCCGCACCGATCACCGGGATGATCACATACCACCGCGTCCGCAGAAAATGACTGGTCGCCATCAGAGCGATCGTCGGCGCCGGAAGAAGATGCTCCTTGCCCTGGAAGATGGCGGTGAAGCGCGGCAGCACGAAGCACAGCAGAAATGTCGTGACGCCTATGGCCATGGCGGCAATGATGACCGGATACACCATGGCCCCTTTGACCTGCGAGCGTGTCTCCGCTTCCTGGTCCAGGTACTCGGCCAGCTTCTGGAGCATGTCGCTGAGGGAGCCGGAGGCCTCCGCCGCCGCCACCATGTTCACGTACAGATTCGTGAAGATCTGCGGGTGCTCGGCCAGGGCCTGCGAGAAGCTGTTGCCCTCTTCGATGCGCAACTTCAGGTCACGGAGGACGCCCTGGAATTTGGCGTTGTCCGACTGCTCGCAGATTCCCTCCAACGCATCCTGGAGGCTGATACCGGCCCGGACCATGACGGCCAACTGGCTGGTGAAATGCAGGATGTCCTTACGGCTGGGTCCGAACTCGATCCGGAACCCCTTCATCTTCCCGACAAGCGAATTCGGGGCGGCGGAACTCTCCGCCTGGCTGTGGCTGCGCCGGCTGTTCCCGCTCGCCTGGGATCCCGTACTCTGCCAGTCCTCGGACGCAGCCGTGTGGTTCTCGTGCTCTTGGACGGTTTGTAGCGCCATGTCAACCTCACTCACTTGTCTGCGGCGGCCTTGACCAACTGGGGAGCATTGTCCATCTTTCCCGCCGTGACCAGAATCTTCTCCATCTTTCCCGGGTTGCTCGAACGGACGATGGCCTCATCCCGGTCAATGAACCCTTTGAAGTACATCTCGGCGATGCCGTGGTCCATGCTCTGCATGCCCAACCGACGAGAGGTCTCGATGATATTGGGAATCTCGTAGATTCGGTTTTCCCGGATGCAGTTGCGCGTGGCCGAAGTGCACAGCAGGATCTCGGTGCAGGGCACCATACCCGGCTCGTCGATTCGACGGAACAGGGTCTGGGAGATGACAGCCTGCAACGTGTTGGCCAGCATGGTCCGGATCTGGTTCTGCTGGCCGGCCGGATAGATGTCGATGATACGCTCGATGCTCTGCGGCGCGTTGATCGTGTGCAGCGTGCTGAAGACCAGGTGGCCGGTCTCGGCGGCGGTGATCGTGAAGCTCGTGGTCTCCAGGTCTCGCATTTCACCAACCATGATGATGTCCGGGTCCTGACGCAGGGCGTGCCGAAGCCCGGAGGCGAAATTCGGACAGTCCGATCCAATCTCGCGCTGCTCGATCATGCACCGGTCGTTCTCAATCAGATACTCGACAGGGTCCTCCAGCGTGATGATGCGCTTGCTGTATCGCGAGTTGATCAGACCGATCATGGCCGCCAGCGTCGTGCTCTTTCCCGAGCCGGTATGGCCGGTCACCAGGACCAGTCCTCGCGGCAGGTCCGTCAGCTCCTTGACGATGGGCGCCAGATGCAGATCGTCGATGTTGTGTACCTGATTGGGAATCACGCGGAAGCTGATGGCCACCGTGTCCCGCTGAAAATGGGCGTTGACGCGGAAGCGATGGCCGCCGGTGATCTCCGTCGAGAAATCCAGGTCGCGGAGTTCCTCGAACTTCTTCATCTTCTCGGGGCCCACCATGGCCAGCACCATGGCACGGGCGTCCTGATCGGTGACCGGCGGAGCCTCCATGTCGATCAGCTCCGTGTCCCGTCGCAGCACCGGAGGCATCCCCACGTTGATATGCACGTCACTGGCGCGATTCTCAATGGCCAGCGAGAGAATGTTCTTGATGTCAATCATAGCCGCATCCTGTCCTGAGACTCGAAACGTTTAGTCCAGATTCTCCACGAACACCTCTTCCTCGGTCTGTCCGTAGACCTCGGTCACGCGAAGCACTTCCTCGACGGTGGTCAGGCCCTTCTTGACCTTCTGCATTCCGTCTTCGAACAGCGATGGCTGGCCGCTCGCGTGGAACGCACGGCGCATGTTCGCGACGGAGGCATCCTGGTTGATGATGTCGCGGAATTTGTCGTCGACGACCAGCATCTCGAAAATACCCACGCGCCCGGAGTAGCCGGACCCTCGGCAGGCCTCGCAACCGGCGCCGTGGACGAGTTCGTTCGGATTGGCGCCGACCCGCTCGACATATCGACGCCAGCGGTCCGGGATCTTGTAGGTTTCCTTGCACTTGGGGCAGATTCTCCGCACCAGTCGCTGGGCCACGGCCGCATTCAGCGAGGCGGCGATCAGGTACGCGTCGATGCCGATGTTGACCAATCGCGTGACACTGCTGGCCGCATCGTTCGTATGCAGGGTGGAGAGCACCAGGTGGCCTGTCAGCGCCGCCTGCACGGCGATCCGCGCCGTCTCATTGTCGCGAATCTCGCCGATCATGATGACATCGGGGTCCTGGCGGAGCAGACTTCGCAGGGCCGACGCAAACGTCAGTCCGGCACGTTCATTCACGTGGACCTGGTTGCAGAAGTCCAGCTCGTACTCGACCGGGTCTTCCACCGTGGAGATGTTCAGCCGCTCGCCATCCATCTGGCACAGCGCCGAGTACAGCGTGGTACTCTTGCCCGATCCGGTCGGACCGGTCACCAACAGAATCCCGTGCGGCATCGCCACCTGTTGGGCGAATGCCTGACACACGTCCGCCTCCATGCCGACGTGTTCGAGCCCCCGGACGATCGACTGACTGTCGAGGACACGAATTACGGTCTTCTCGCCGCGGTTGGTCGGCAACGTGGAGATACGCAGGTCGATGG
Source organism: uncultured Pirellulales bacterium (assembly GCA_964575615.1). Taxonomy (GTDB): domain Bacteria; phylum Planctomycetota; class Phycisphaerae; order Sedimentisphaerales; family Anaerobacaceae; genus Anaerobaca. Next base: position 4,597 of record CAZNSM010000096.1, read on the forward strand.
CCCGCCCTCCCACGATGGCGGACACCTTGCCGTCCTGAGGAACGCGGCGTTCGGAGATGTCGAGATTCGCCATGATCTTGATGCGTGAGCTAATGGCCGGATGCATCTTGATGGGAGCCTGCATCGCCTCGAACAGCACGCCGTCGATGCGATAGCGAATCCGGGTCTTGGTCTCTTTGGGCTCGATATGAATGTCGCTGGCGCCTTCCCGGATGGCGTTGCTGATGAGGTAGTTGACGAATTTGATGACGGGCGATTGTCCCGCCATCGACTCGAGGTCTTCCGAATCGTCCTGCTGATCCTGAACCACCTCGACTTCCGTCATGTCGTTGATGATGTCGTCCAGGTTGGTGTCGGCTGGCTCCTGCACCTTGAACGACTCACAGATGGCGTTGATGTCGTCAGCGCTGCACACCACGACCCGGACGTTCATTCCGGTCTGGCGCTTGACATCCTCGATGGCAAAGACGTTCGCCGGCTCACTGGTGGCCACCAGCAGGGTATCCTCCTCGACGGCGACCGGCACGACACTGCTTCGCTGAATGAAGGCGATGTCCAGCTTCTCGAAGGCGTTCTTCTCCACCTCTTCGGGAAGAATGTGGCGGAATTCCAGCCCGCCCAGCTTCGCCTTGGCGTGCAGCACATCATCCGTCTTGACCCAGCCTTCCTTGAGCAACCACATGGCGGCATCCACACCGGGGCGGTTCATCAGTTCCCTGCGCAGTCGGCCGTACTGTTCGTCCGTGATCTTGCCCATCTCCAGCAGGATGTCTGCGGCATCGCGCACGTGCGTATGACTGGTCGGCTCCGGAGAGTACAGGTCGCTGAGACCGCGCACTTCCTCGTCGTCGGAAAAGACCGCCGTCGCAGCCGGACGAGATTCCGGTTTGGAACTCGGCGCCGGCGGAGCACTCGCTTTGGAATTGGATAGGAAACGTAGCATCATTGCGCCAAGTTCAATTGGATGGTCAGATCTTCGGTTCCCACGTCCAGGCCCGCTTCATCGCCTTTCCAGGTCAGTTCAACGGAGTTGGCGGCAATCTGGGTGACGACGAATCCTTCGATGAGATCGCCCTGCCGGAGAATCCGGTCGTTGATCATGCAGGCGTTCCCCTCGTCGGATCGCATCACGCTGAGCAGAGCCAGGTTCGCGACCTTCTTCTTGATCATCTCGCGTCGAATCAAGGCGGCCTTCGCCTGATCGTCCTGCACCGGCACCGTCTCGTCCTTGGCCGCCCCCATGAGCGCCTCGACCTCGAAGGGGTTCTTCGCAAGCTCGGCGACGCCGATCTGAAAGACATCGGAGAACTCATAGAACTTGTTGACGATCTCGTCCATCCGGCTGACCATTTCCGTACTGACTCCCGTCAACCGGCTGATGGCCGCCTCAATATTGGCTTCCTCGTCCTTGTTAGGCCGGGCCGAGGCCGATTGAGGTTGGCTCTTGTGAATCATATACCCCAGACACAGCAGGCCGATCGCGACCAGAATCCCCACGAGAATCGTGCTCTTGCGGAGGTTCTTGCTGTTGGCGGCAACGGTCAGGTACTCCTGCGTCTCACCCTTGTTCGGGACGCCCGTTTCTCCGTGGCCCGGACTTCCGGTCCCATTTCCCGGCATCTCTCCGGGGCTCTGTTCATGCAAAAAGGACAACATATGCCAACTCCATCAATCCCCGATCTCGACTACACCTGCGTGCGCTCCTCATGGAACACCGCCCGGGTCACACTGCCTTGTTCTGGAAGAAGATGCTCAGGATGAACTCGGCGCCAATTTCACCTTGTCCGTCCTTGTTCTTCTCCAGATTGAGCTCCCGAAGCTTCATGATGCGCGGCAGCTTCTCAATCTCCAGCAGGAACGAATAAAACGCATTGAAGTTGCCGACGAGCTTCATGGTCAGAGGCTGCTCCACGTATCCGTTGTTGTCCTTGCGGGCCAGAGTGCGAATGGTCTTGGGCTGCAACCCTTGCTTCTGGGCGATCACCGTGACCTGTTCGAGAACCTTGTGGATCTCGCTGGTGGGAGGCAGCTTGCTTTCGAAGAAGCGGATCGCCTCCTCCAGTTGGCTGAGCTGCTTGTTGAGGTCTTCCGCCTTGTTGGTGGCTTCCTCGAACTCGATGAGCTTGGCCCGCTTGCCGTCGACGCGCTGCCGCGCCACGGCCAGGTGCTGATTGGCGGGTTTGATCATGAATTGGTAGCCCGCCGCCGCCACACCGAGCAACAACACGAAGAAAATGGCTTTTCTAAGGCCGCTGGTCATAGTCATGCTCCTGTCGCCGAGAACCCGTGACGCCGGGTTCTCCGGGTTTGCTGGACCCAATCGAAATTAGAACTGGTAGATGGAGTGTTCGGCGCGGGATCGAATCTCGTCCACGTCTTCCTTGGTCAGGTGCACTTCGCCGGCCAGCATCGCCTTGAGCTTGAAGTGCCGGAACGAGGTTCCTTCCACCTTCTTTTCCGCCGACTCCACCAGAACGACATTGTCCAGGAGAAGGGAATTGCCCAAACGCCGGATGTATTCGGCCACCTGGATATCGCTGGGCGCCATGCCCTCGATGTCCATGAGCGTATCCAGTTTCTCCTCGGCCGAAAGCCTTGCCGCCGACTCATTCCCCTTCCTGCTCTGCGCGGCTTCATATTTGCTCTGGGAAGACTTGCCGCGAGCGTTCCCCTTCGACTCCTCCGCCTGACGGACGTCCAGCTTGACCAGAGAAACGCCGACCGGCAGAGTATTCGTCAAGGAGGCCAGAAGAACGCTGCGCGGCACCGGCTCGATTAGCTCCGCAGTCGTCAGCGCCGTCTTCATCATCTCCTTGCGTTTGGTCTGCAACTCCTCGAACTTCTTGATCGATTCCTGCATCCGGGCCATCCTCGCGTTCACCAGCGATTCCTCGGTGCCGCAGGCCCGCTGCCGGATTTTGATCGTGACAAAGGAGCCCCCGAGGGCCGCCATCACTACAGAGAACAGCACGAGGCACATCAGATTGGCTCTGCGTGACTCGTTGCTCTGCACATAGTCATCCGGTACGAAATTTATGTTCGGCATTGCTTCTCTCCGTCTGCGGAGTCCCTATTGGTTGTCCAACCCCGTTCAACACAGGCTCAGACCGAACGCCAGGGCCCAACTGACCTTGTCGCTTCTGCGGTCCAAGCCGAATCGATCGGGGTCGCTCACAGTCGTGGCCGCCATGCAGTCTCCCATCTGCGCCTGGACCTCCAACTGCCGGGCCACGGTGCGATAGATGTCCGGTTCCACCGCCAGCCCCGACAGGAAGATCAGACGCTCGATCTGCACATTCTTGTAGGTCGCAAGAAACTGCCGTCGGCCAGCGGTCAGCTCCATCACCAACCGGCCCACCATGGGCTCTTCCTTGAGCAGCTTGGCCCCGATCGGAACCGAACAGGCGTACAGCGGATTCTTGTGCCGGCTGATCACCATGTTCGTGCTGTCCGGCTGGATGTCCAGCAGCATGACGATGGCATCCAGATCGGTCTTGCGACGACCGAAGAAATGGGCATAGCACGTCGCCAATGCCACCGGCCAGACGCCGATGGAGCTGAGGGCAAGACCGGCCCGCTCATAGATCGCCAGGTGGCGGTCGATCACGGCCCGCTCCGTCGCCAACACCATGACGTTGTCCTGCTCCGTGGGAATGTACTTGATCATGGTGTTCTTCTGAATCGGTTCGAACGGCAGCTTCTGCTTGATCTTGGCGAAGATGGCATCTTCGATCTTGCCGTCGAACTTCTTGGGCCAGCGAAGGTGATCGACATAGACCTCGTTGGCCGGCAGGGCCGCCACGACCTCTTTGCCCTTGAAGTGTCCGTTTGCGGTCGCCTCGCGCATGACGTCCACGGCCCAACGCTGCCAGCGGGCCGTCCCGGCGACGATCTCCGCCGGACGATTGACGTACTGACCGGCAAGCAGCAAGGCTTCCTCTGTCCCGTTCGTCAGTTGCGCGAGCTTCAGGCAGTCATTGCCCAAGTCGACCCCGATAAGATGCGAGCGTTTTTTCAGGAGTCCAAACATACCTGTCCGACCTACCTCAATACGGGTTGATAGTGCTTACTCTTGTCTCGACTGCCGGCATGTGTTTCAGACTGGCTTCTCATGAACCCCCTCTTTCCCTTTCTTATAGCGCGGCGTTGGTCCTGGAACTCGATCTTTTGGCAGTGCTACTTCGACCATCCGTGCCGCGCCACTTAAAATATATCAACCGAACACCACGGGACAAAAGGCGGCTCTGGAGATTGGGCCGTTGGAGCGGATTCACGGTCTGCCTTCGGCCGGCGGACATCCGATAACACGGCGTGACGACATCCGCGCCGCCGAGGGCCGTACGCAGGTCCGTGGGGACACGGGAACGCGGCATGATTACAAAAAGGGACCTGCTGTTTCGTGGCAGGGCTGGGGGGATGAATCGTTTCGGTGTCTATCGGTCGGGTCCGGCACGCCGCACCCCGACCGGAGCGGCCTCATTCGGCTTTGAGACGCCGCGTCATCAGGTCCTCAATGGCAGATCGCACCGGTTTGTTCTCGAAAAGGACCTCGTAAACCGCTCTGGCAATCGGCATTTCCACGTTATATTTGGACGCCAGGGAGGCAACCGACTCGCAGGTCGCGATGCCCTCGACCACGGAATCCGTGGCGCCCTGGGCCTGGGCCAGAGTCTGCCCCCGGCCGATTCGCTCGCCAAAGGAACGGTTGCGTCCGCTGGGCGAGATACATGTGGTCACCAGATCGCCCAGGCCCGTCAGCCCGGCGAACGTCTGCTCGGTGGCGCCCATGGCCAGCCCCAGCCGGGTGATCTCCGCCAGTCCACGCGCCAGCAGGGCCGCCTTGGCATTGTCGCCGGCACGAACGCCGTCGATAATGCCCGCCGCGATGGCAATCACATTTTTCATCGCGCCGGCCAGCTCGACTCCTACAACGTCCGGATTTGTATAGACGCGGAGCCACGGACAGGTGAACGTGCGCTGGACGCGAACGGCCAGCGACGCGTCCACGGAAGCGGCGCACGCGGTCGCCGGCAGCCGCCGCGCCAGCTCGTCGGCGATGGTCGGCCCGCTCAAGACGGCAGTGGACACATCTCCGCCCAGCACGTCGGCGAGAATCTGCGTCGGACGCAGCAGCGTGCCGTTCTCGATTCCCTTGGCCACCGAGACAATCGGCACGCCGGAAGGGACATGGGTCTTCAGACGGTTCCAGACGCGGCGCATGTATTGGCATGGCACCGCCGAGACGATCAGGTCCGCGCCGGCCATGGCGCGATCGTCCTTCGCCTCGAAGACAAGAGCAGCCGGAAGCCTGTAGCCCGGCAGAAACCTGGTGTTCTCACGTTGGCGTTCGATCTCCGCAAGCTGTCCGGCGTCATAGCCCCACATGCGCGTCGGCACGGCCTTCTCGCACAGCAGCATGGCAAGCACAGTTCCCATGCCGCCGTCGCCAACGATCGAGACGTTCCTGAATCCTTCCTGTGGCATCGCGAAACCCCATTCACGAGGACGTTGTCCGGTTCATTCGCGACGCATTAGAACCCCGAACACCGCGCCTGTCAATTGCGGCGAGGCGGCGCGCACCTGCGAATACACCGCAGGAATCGCACCGGCCTGGCAGACATTGACGAGATTCTGATGGGTTTCTCATCTTTGGTTAACACAGGCCGTATAGAATCCCGTACGGTTGATCGGCGCGGAGGGATAGGTTGCAGGGCAGGTCCAAGGTGGGCGGTCCGTTCAGACGCTCGCCTTTTTTTCTGCGCAGAGACCGATGGTGTCACTCGCGATACTTCCACGTGAAATTGCAGACGTCGTCTACCGTGCCATGCAGCCCATTGTACCCGGCGCTGAGGAGGATGAAGGAATCCGGCCGGTAGGACCGGCTTTGCCCGGGGCTCTTGTCGCCCACGGTATTCCGGTAGAACCGCCTGGGATCGGACAGCGGATGCACGGCATTCGGCTCGCCCGGCACGCCCAGACCGACGAGCACCTGGTTGTCCCGATAGTCGTAGATGTTCGCCGGGTTGTCGGGGTCGTTCACATCGTGGGCCGTTCCTTTGGGCCGCGCTCGATAGTAGAGAATGGGCATCCCGGTCTTTTTGCCGCTCAAACGCTTCCGTAGGAAGGTGTCACACAGCACATAGTGATTCTCATCGAACGGCCTGGTATTGCCCTTGCCATGGACATCGGCCAGCCGATAGGCATTAGCGTTCTCACGCTGAATATAAGGCCCCTTCCGAGCCTCGAGATTCTCCTTGTCAGGCTCGTTGGGATAAAGAGTCGTCTCGCCGTTCGGGTCAAGACCACCAGCCCGAAAGCCTGACCTGGAATGGAAGCCGCACAGGTCTTTGCCCATCACCGCCTCCGCCAGCTTCATCGCTCCGCAATACGGAACGCCAGCCGGATCGTTCGCATCCGAAGGCGGATACCCTTCGAACTCATGCGCAAAGAGCTCTATCGCCGCCTCCATCGAATGTAACTGGGCAGGCTGGCGCATGTCATTCCACCCATGATCAACCTCTCGGCAAGGCATGATCCACAGCAGAACCAGGAATCCGAGCACCACGACCAGCATGAACAATCCCGTATGACTCCGCATCGCCTGGCCCTTTCCCAATCGGTCGTTCGCACGCAGACAATCATGCCTTCGGCAAACGACGAGGTTAAGTGGAACACGACGAGGACAAGAACAGAGGGCTCCGATCTCAGTGCCCGACGATTTCGAGGGCGTCAGGACGGAGGCGATGGAGTTCGGGCAACTGGTTTCGCCCCATGCGGACTTCGATGACGACGGAGCTTTCGCCGTACTGCTCATCGAGGATCTGCCCGTGCTTGCGGAGGAAGCTCTGGATCTTGCCGTCGGCCGGACGACTGCGGACGCGCAGCACAACGTCTCCACCACGGTAAAACTCCATGACCTTGCGGGCCAGCGCATCGAGCCCCCGTCCGCCCCGCGCGGAGATCGATACGGCATCCGGATAGACCGTCTCGAGCATCTCCAGCGAGCCGATGTCTTTGATGGCATCGATCTTGTTGAGCACCGGAAGTGTGGGCTTGTCGGCGCAGCCGATCTCATCCAACACCGCGTTGACCGATTCCATCTGCCCCAGGACATCTTCGTTGGACACGTCGATCACGTGAAGCAGCAGGTCCGCGTTGACCGCTTCCTCCAGTGTCGCCTTGAACGAGGCCACGAGCTGGTGCGGCAGCTTCCGGACAAACCCCACCGTGTCGCTGAGCAGCACTTCCACTCCCTTGGCGGGCGACCACTTCCGCGTGCGCGTGTCCAGCGTGGCGAACAGGCGATCTTCGACGAACGCGCCCGCGTCGGTCAGCGCGTTGAGCAGCGTGCTCTTGCCCGCGTTGGTGTACCCGACCAGACAGATCTTGAAGAGGCCGTGCCGACCCTCAATCTCGCGCAGCCTGCGATCGTCGATCTCCTCCAGTTCCCGCTTCAGTTCGCTGATCCGCTTGCTGACCAGACGGCGGTCGATTTCGAGCTGCTGCTCGCCGGGACCGCGCGTGCCGATGCCGCCGACGGCGCCGGCGGCCGTAGCCCCCCCGGCGCCGGCGACCGTATCGAGGTGCGACCACATCTGCGTCAGCCTCGGGTAGGTATACTCCAGTTGGGCCAGCTCCACCTGGAGCTTGGCCTGTTTGGTCTTGGCCCGCGTGGCGAAGATGTCGAGAATCAGCTCGCTGCGGTCCAGCACCTTGGTCTCGGTGATCTTCTCCAGCTCACGGATCTGGGCCGGGGACAGATCGTTGTCGAAGATGATCACATCGGCCTTGAACCGCCGGACCCGCTGGCCGAGCTGAAGGGCCTTGCCCTTGCCAATGTAGGTTGAGGGGTTGATCGTGCGGATTCGCTGTTGAAAGCGGTCCGCGACGACCGCTCCGGCGCTTTCCGCCAGGGCGGTCAATTCGGCTAGGTCATCCGATCCGTTCGACCTGGACAGGTTCGCGGCCACCAGGATGGCTCGCTCTTTTCTAACTCTCAGCGTCTGGCGCAACTTTTCCAAGTATAGGCATACCTCCCAAGAACACCGGCAGAATACCACGTTGGGGGCGGTTTTTCAAGCCCGGCCGAGGCCCAGAGAGACGAATTCCGCGTCGCGGGTGCGTCTGACCTGGCTCACGCCGGGCCTATAATCTGCCGAAAAAGCGGTCCGGCCCGGGATTTTACCCTTGCAAACGCATGAGCGACCGATTAGGTTAACTGGTTCACGCGTTGTGTCGAAATTGGGAGTACGTGCTCCCGCAAGTTCGGGTTTGTGGCTGGATAGCCGTTGTTAAGGAGTCCCCTGAGTGTTGAAAGTCAAGGTGCGTACAGGCGAGTCGGTGCAGCAGATGATCAGGCGATTCAAGAAGCTCTGCGAGAAAGAGGGCCTGATTCGTGACATGAAACGCAACGCGTATTACGAGAAGCCCTCCGAGCGCGAACGCCGACGCATGCGAAAAGCCCAACGGGCCGCAAGACGCTGACCCACGGCGTCTTCCGCCTTCTCCTTCCCGAGATCCATCCGAGCAGAAACGAGTTTCCCCTCGCTCTGCTCGGTTTCTGTTTGTTCCGATGGCAGGCGCAGCAACCGCCCAGTCTCTGCGCCGATGTCACCTGCATGATTCCTGCTCCACCGCTTGAGGGTGGTCGTCCGAAACCGAGCCGAGATCGGCGGCACGCGCGTTGGAGACCACCTGTTCGACGGTCTTGCAGCCCGGTATGACGCAAGATACCGCCGGATGTTGCAGGCACCACGCCAGAGCCCACTGCGCCATGGGCACGCCTTCGGGGACTTCCTTGCGAACCTCGTCGACCTCTTCGGCCATGCGCCGCCGCTGCTCGTCGCTCTGCGAGACGGCCCGGACATCCGTCCGATCGAACCGGGCGTCCTTGCCATACTTGCCGCTGAGAAAGCCGCTGGCCAGAGGGACACGAGCCAGCACGCCGAGCCCCTGCGCCATCGCCGCATCAAGAAACTGCCCTTCCGCCTTCCGTTGGAGTCGATTGTAGACGACCTGGATCGCGCCCGCTCCCACGTCTGAGGCACGGTCCACCTGATGTGTCCCCTGATAGCTGCTGCTGATCGATATGCCGAGGTGCCGCACGACGCCCGATTCGACCTGCCCTCGCAGCATCTCCCACAATCCCGGCGTGTCGAACATCGCATCGGCCCCGCTGTGGAACTGGTACAGGTCGATGTAGTCCGTCTGAAGCGCCTTGAGCGACGCCTCCAATTGCTCTCGAACCAGCGCCGGCTCATAGACATCGTCCCGCTCGAACCGCTGCTTGAACCGGTGCCCAAACTTGGTCGCCACGATCCACCGGTCACGCCGGCCCTTGATTGCCTGTCCGATGAGCCGCTCGGAGAGGTGGTCGCCGTAGCACTCGGCGGTGTCGATCAGATTGATTCCCAGCCCGGCGGCTTTGTCCACCATGGCGTCGACCTCGGCCTGCTCGAAGGTCTTGCCCCACTCGCCGCCAAGTTGCCACGTCCCCAAGCCGACGACCGACACCTTCAACCCTGTTTTACCCAACCGGCGATACTTCATGGCATCGGATTCCTTTCGAAGGCCGATCAGGCGATCTGGGCGGTGAAGCCGCAGAGCTGGCAGAAGTCTTTCACCTGACGGCCGTAATCACCGTAGAAGAATATCTGGTGGAAACCAGGGAAGCTGAGCACCGGGTGGCTGCCGTCGAATTTGACTTTCACCGAGACAACACAGCCGCCGCTGGGAGGCACCTCCATATTGTCGGTCACAGTGCCAACCGAGACGAGCACCGTTGAGGGCTTGTCCTGGCTGCCCGGTAGCAGATCGATGCTCGTGACGCGTTGCCCCTCTCGCCAAATCGTTCGCGGAACCGCGTCGCGGTTGCCATGATGGTGCTTGATGTCGAAGGGCTCCGGTCGCTGACCGAAGCCGTTCAGCCGGGTCGGGCAGGAGCAATGCGCGCCGATCACCGTCTCGTCGATCGTGTCGGCCACCGGGTCCTGCTGAAATCCCGGGCGGTCGAACAGGTACTGAACCATCACGTGCGATGCCACCGCGCCGAGGTCGGCCTCGCAGGCAGCGGGAATCCCGTCGTCGTTCATACGCGACCACGCGATGCAGGGCAGGCTGACCTCGATGTTGCCAAGGGCCCCAAGGCAGTCCATTGTAATGGCGTCGGCGCCCTCTCGTTCGAGAATCCGGCCTGCGACGTAGTAGCTCTTGAGTCCGTTGACCACATCCTGCCGCGTTGCATCGATCCGGCGGCGCGCCCGGCGCATGTACTCGTCGGCCATGGCCAGGATCGCCTCGCTGTCGGGCGTGCGACGGTACTCCTCGATAAACGAGGAAGCCGGGATGTGCCGCAGCGAGATGCCCGTGTCGGCCAGAGGCGCATCGAACCGCCGGTCGCCCTTGATGACCACGCAACGGGTCTGCGCCATCTTCGCCTTGGCGCAGAGCATCTTCATGCCGTAGGCGGGCTGGCTGAAATCGTTCGTCGCGTAGACCACACAGCCCGGCGTGTCGGCCACGCTGACGGTGTTCGTCGTGAACGAGGTTCCCAACGGAGAGAAGATGATCGAGGGGACGGCACTGGCCGCGACCTTCTGCGCCGTGGGCCACGAATGCTGCTGGCGGTCCATCATGACGAGCATCAGGCCATCGACCTTGGCGGCTTCGACCTCGGCGATCCAGGCCTGCCCTTCTTCGAGGCTGTAGATCGGTTCGGGCCGCAGTTCGAGCCTGGCCCCGAGATTCGCAGCGGTCTTGACCAGTTCGTCCGTGTACATCCGACGCGCTGCCTCGCCATCATAGACCGCGCCGGGCCAGAGCATGCCATATTCCTCCTTGCGCCGGACGAACGCCGCACGGACCGTCGGCACGTAACTGGAAGCGGGACCGCACTGGCGGATTGGCTCCTGCGCCGTCTTCTTCGAGCC
>CAZNSM010000096.1:15624-19482 GCA_964575615.1 uncultured Pirellulales bacterium
CTCTCCGATCTGACAGGACCTACTCCAGCGCCCCCCGCAACGGCCAGAAGACCCGGTCGCCGTTGTCGGCCCAGGCTTCCGCCTGGCCCTTGTCATCCACGCCCCGCTTGCCTCCGTCATCGACGAAGTCCGGCCCCACGCTGTACAACAGGAATCCGTCGCCGACGGGTCTGTAAACCAGAGAATGGTCGCTGAAAGGGTCCATGGGGACCTCTTGCAGGTAGCCTGCCTCGACGAGGCACTTCAGATCGTCGGGGTATGCCCCGGTCTCGGCACGGTAGCGATGAAGCGCCAGAACCGTCAACAATGCCTCATGGTCGGCACGGAACCGAAACCCTATTTCGGACACGCGACGCTCCGCTGGAAGCAGCATCCGAACGTAACCGTATCGGCAGGAATCGATAGAACGGGTAATGTCCCTCTCCCCACGCATGTGATGTTGGTACGGAGTAAGTCTGCCTCGGGCATCAATCTCATCGTACAACGCATGGATTTTCGCGACCGTCTTGTTGCGCCGGGCGTGAATCATGCTGTACCCCACATCGAGCGCCCGGAAGACCATTTGTGTCCACACCGTTGGCCGAGCCCCCTTCGGGAGGGCCTCCGACAGAAAGACGCCATCGAACTGTCCCGGAATGAGATGCCCTCCGCCAAAGCCGCCTTGGGTGAACGTGTGTTGAACCACATCCAGAATGACCAAACGCTCGCCCGCGAAGTTCATGAGCGGAGGTCCTTTCGCAAACAATTCGGCCAGCGTTGTCTGCATGCCTCGCAACGTACTCGCAGGCAGATGGTGTTCTGATACGATGCGGAGCAGTTCCGATCGTCCCAGGGCGCCGCAGGACACTCCCACCAATTGATCGATCAGTGTGGGACTCTCCTGGAAATGCCTCCCCGCCCGTACAACGGCCAGGCAGTCCTTGATAGCCGCACCAAGCTGCCCTTTTTCCGCTGCCAGGCGGGCTCGCCAGATCCCCACCTTCGTCAGATACCTGAGCTGAGGCAGCGAGGGATTCATGGTTATGCTGATAAGCAAAGGTGCGGTCGAAACGTTGGGGTCATAGTTCAGTTGTCTGTAGCAGTAGGGACAATTCGTGGCCTCTACGAAGCGGGCCCAGGCCGCGTCATTAGCCGCCACCCACTCGGAGATAGCCTTTCGCTCCTCGTCGCTGATTGCGGCGAAGCCCGGAAACTGGGAAGGCTTATCATTTCGGAACGCGAACCTCTGTTCCAGCTCTTCCGTCGGCTCAACCAAGGCGGCAAAAGCCCTCTCGTAGCGCGGCCAGGCATTTTCGGACGCCGGCATCTCGCTGTGCCCGAGCCGATTGAACCTGACGAGATACTCATCCGTGACGACGGGCTTGCCCGCGACGAAACCGTGGACGTACCAACTGAAGCTGATGAAGAGTATGAGCATCATTATAGCCTCCGCGCATAAGTATATCGCCGCTCCTCAGACACGTCCAGCCTCGCAAGGTACCGATATCTCTTCGTGCCGGATCAGCGTTTCTGCTGGTGCCTTCCTATGTTGAGAGACGCTCCAGCACGAACAAGCGCTCAACGTCACGGGGACATTTGGCGCAGAATCCGCCGGCACAAAGCGGCTATTTCCTGGTGCCGAGGACGGGCCAGAAGACCCAGTCGCCGTTGTCGGCCCACATGCGCGGCTGGCCCTCCTGGCCGAGGCCTTGCACGCCGCCGTCATCGGTCAGGTTCTCGCCCCAACTGTACAGCAGGAAGCTGCCGTTCGTCCTGCGGTAGGACAGCGGGCCGTTCGCGTAGGGGTCCAGAGGCAGTTTCGACAGGTAGCCCGTCGCGACCAGCGTCTCGAGGCCGGCCGGATACTCGCCCCTATCGCTCTTGTAGGACAGGATCGCTACGGCAACGATCGCCGCGGCCTCGTGGGTCTTCAATGCCCACGTTTGCCGATCCACTTGCTCAAACGCCGGGGGAAGCAGGGAGAGCAGCATGTTGCCAAACGCGACTTTCTCTTCGCCGTGCGAGACAGATTCTGTGCTCTTCCCGCCGGGCGGTGCGGTCAGTGACACCTGGGCCCGCTCGAAGAATTGCTCGACCATCGCCATCGTTTCACGACGGTCGGGATAGTCGAATAGGAATACTCCGAGGAGGTTGTCCCGCCAATCGCCAGCGGCGAACGGGAATCCCTGGCGCAGAGCATGACCTCCCCCCTTGCCGTCATCGGTGAAGGTCCGTTGAATGTTGTCATACCAAAAAGCTCTCTCCCCATCGAAGCTGACTACGCTTCGATCTTCGTCGTACAGGTCGCGCAACTGGTTCCGTGCGTGCTCCAATACCGCTCTGGGCATATTCGTCTGGTCGTACAGGATGTGGAACATCCGAGAATAAGCGAGGCTTTCAATCGCGACCCCGACCAACTGCTCAATGAGGAGACCCCGGCCCTGCAAATGTCGGCCGACTCGTCGTATGACGAAGCAGTCGTCGAACCCCTCTTGCACGCGGCCTCGGTGAACCTCATAGGCAGCCTCGTCAGCAAGAGCGAACACAAGATGCCTGTACTTGGGCAGCGCGTCCATGGGCTTGTCCATGAAGTTCGGGTCTCTCAGATTGGATTCGTTGGTGTCGTAGATCGGCCAGTAATCAGGCGTGTTGGCCCCCTGCCGGAACTTGGCCAACGCCGGCGCGTTCTGATCCAACCACGTTGCAAGCAGACCAAGTTCGACGTCATTATAATCCTCCAACTCGGGTCTCGACGTTTCCACCTTCCGCCAGAGTCGCTGCGGCGCTTTGACGTAGAGCTTCGCCGCTTGTTCGTAGTAGATGGCAGCGTTCAGGGCTTGTTGGTCTTGCGGCCGCCAACGTTCGTTGAGCCATTCGACGTAGTTGACGCGGATCGTCGGCCTGCCGAGAAACAGAGGCAGCGCACAGACGACCACGTACGCCAGGACCAGCAGAATCCCCTGTCCGGTTCGCACGAGGGCCTTCTGCCACAAGGGTCGGCAGCGTTTCTTGGCTCGCCGGCACAGGGCCGCGAGCAGCTTGGCATCGCCGAATTGCTCGATCAGCTCACGGGCCCGGGCTTCGCGCTGCGCCGCATCCGCACAATCTCTCAGGTCGTCCTCGAAATGCGCTGCCAGCTCATCGTGCACCTCCGCGCGCACGCGCTTGCGATAGCGTATCCGTTGGACGACCTGATCGATGTACTCGGCCGCACAGCGAGGAAGCTCCACAGGCCCTCTATCAGGATTCGGTTCCATAACTCGCTCTCCGTTCTCGCGGGGATTCAGAACGCCGCCCTCAGAGCGCCGCCCAGGAGCAGGTCGACACCCTTGGCCAGTTCCACGAGTTGGGCCTTGCGGCCGGCCAGTTCAGCCTCGCCTGTGCCGGTGATCGAGTAGTAGCGCCGCTTGCGCCCCGAGTCGGTCGTCTCCCACTTGCCCTTGATCAGCTTCTTGGCCTCGAGGTTGTACAGCAGCGGATACAGCGTGCCCTTGCCCAGCGTCAGGATCTCGGCGCTTCGCCGCTCGATGGCCTGGCTCAGCTCGTAGCCGTACATCGGGCCCCGCGACAGAATCTCCAGCACCACCACCGGGGCGATACCCTTCAACAACTGGCTCTCGAATTTCATAGAAACCTCCATAATCATCCACAGCATGCCTATTATGCAACGCATATTATGCCATGCAGACTATTCATGTCAAGTTCTAATTCGCGTTTTTTTCGAACTGAGCCGGCCACGTCGTACACATCGGCATCCTGACCCCGCCAGGGGCTTGCAATCGCCGGCTGGACGCATAGAATGGCCTTCCTGAGCGGGCGTCAGCACCCGTTCCGGGAGCAGTGGCCGAGCGGCTTAAGGCGACGGTCTTGAAAACCGTT
>CAZNSM010000097.1:0-2091 GCA_964575615.1 uncultured Pirellulales bacterium
TGTCCGGGCTGCTGGCTCGGATTGAGTCGGTGTCACTGGCGGAGGGGTTGGTGGCCCTTCAGGCGGCCGGGGAGCAGAAGGGCAACTATGCTTCGCGGCTGGCCGATGCGGTGTCGGTGTTGAGACGATATCGGAAAGATTCTCAGACCATCGGACTCGACCACGAAGGAAATGAGGTCCGCGGCGTTGCCGAGGCGCATGGATCGGGGGCCAGACAGAACCCCCATAGCTTGGGCCTGCTGTGAGCCGGTCACGTCCGGTAAGGACGCGGGATGCGAACTGCGGCGCAAGATAGGCCGTAACAGAGTCGAATTCGGGTGTTCAAACACGGAAACTGGCGACGTCATCGGACTCGGGTGGTGATTTCGGACGTTTGCACTTTGGCTTTAGTGGAGTCGGTATTGTGGCGAAGAAAGTGAAGAAATCCAAGAAGGCGGCAGATATGAAGCAGACGCAAGTCACTGAAACGACCGACACGCCACAGACGGAAGAGCCGAAGGCGCAGGACATCGAGCAACTGATCAAGACGCTCATCGCCAAGGGCAAGAAACGCGGGTATCTGACCTACGAAGAGATGAACGACTCGCTGCCCGACGATGCCGTCAGCCCCAGCCGGCTCGAACGGATTCTTGGAACGCTGGATGAGATGGGGGTGCGTCTGATCGACGAAAGCGACGTCGAGGCGCAGGAGGGCCGCAAGGCCGGTGAGGAGTTCGAAGAGGACGCCGAGATTCCGGAGGCGGAGGTGGCCGAGGAAGAGGAGGCGCACGAAGAAGACGAGACCCTCGAGAAGGAGCTGACCGAGGGAGAGTCCTCCCGCCGCATCGATGATCCGATCCGCATGTACCTGACGCAGATGGGCCAGATCCCGCTGCTGACGCGCAAGGATGAGATCTCGCTGGCCCGGAAGATCGAGATCGCCCGCATGGCGTTCCGGCGCAAGATGCTCCAGTGTGACTATTGTGCCCGCAATGCGGTGGAGCTGTTCCAGCAGGTCTACGATGGATCGATGTCGTTCGATCGTACGATCAAGACCGGAACCACTCCGTTGACGGTCAAAGGGGTGATCCGCAAACGCATGGTCACCAACCTCAAGACGGTGACGGAGCTTCTCGACATCAACCAGGGCCTGTTCAAGAAGATCGGCGCCAATCCGGACGGTGACGAGCACAAGGTGGACGCCAGGCGTCTGCGTCGCAATCGACGCAAGATCGCCACGCTCCTGGAGGAGCTGAGCCTTCGGACCAGCCGGATCCAGCCGATGAAGATCAAACTGCACGGCGTCTGTGAGAAGATGCGTCAGCTTGAGAAGATCATCGCCGCGGGCGTCAACGATGTGATGACCGCCGACGACATCAGCGCCGCCCGGCAGGAATTGGCGGGCCTTCAGGAACTGGTTCTGGAGACGCCGGACCTGCTCGAAAAGAAGCTCCGGTCGATGGAGCGCGTGTTCACCCAGTACGAGGAGGCCAAACGAACGCTTTCCAGCGCCAACCTTCGACTGGTCGTCTCGATCGCGAAGAAGTATCGCAATCGCGGGCTGAGCTTCCTCGACCTGATCCAGGAAGGCAACACCGGCCTGATGCGCGCGGTCGACAAGTACGAGTACCGTCGCGGCTACAAGTTCAGCACGTACGCGACCTGGTGGATTCGCCAGGCGATCACGCGGGCTATCGCCGACCACGCCCGGACGATTCGTATCCCGGTACACATGATCGAGACGATGAGCCGCATTCGCAGCGCCTCCAAAGTCCTGCACCAGGAACTGGGCCGCGAACCGACGATCGAAGAGATCGCCAACGAAGTCGGCATGTCCGTCCAGGAGACGCGAAGGGTGCTGAACATCTCCAAGCACCCCATCAGTCTCGACCGGCCCATCGGCGACAGCGAGGACTCGTACTTCGGCGACTTCATCGAAGACGACGACGTCGATTCCCCGGTGGCGTCGGCGACGCAGGAGATGCTCAAAGAGCGGATCGACATGGTTCTAAAGACCCTCTCGTACCGCGAGCGGGAAATCATCAAGCTCCGATACGGCATCGGCGACGGCTACACCTACACGCTCGAAGAGGTCGGGCGGATCTTCAAGGT
>CAZNSM010000097.1:2191-3606 GCA_964575615.1 uncultured Pirellulales bacterium
CAGGGCAAGAGCACAGACTAATCGGATTCTCACCTCGGCCTAACCGGCTCCGAATTGGCGGCTTGTATACTCCTTTGGGCCGCCATTACGCGGTGTTTGCGGAGAGCCGAAAGACTACGAGTGAAACGATGGTACAAACGTGCTGCAAGGCAGTGAGTCCCTCTTCGGAGCAACGGTGCCGCATCGAGCAGATTGCGGCCCTGACGCCCTGTCGCAGAGGCTTTGCCTGTCTGACCTCTCGGTTTCAGAGGCTGCGCCGTCTGGAGGCAGCCGAAGGGGGGCGGGGGATGAGATGTCTGGAATGTGACGCCGCCCAGTGCAACCTCGCAGTTTCCTTGGGTGACGGAACTTATTGCGCCTGTCTGTTGCGTCTCTACATCGCAGAAACGTTCGATCTGTAGGGTGATCTCAGGCTTCCGGCTGTCCGGTTGGCCGGGCAAACTGGCCCTCGGAAGAAAAAAACGCCGTCTCCTAAGGCAACAGCGGCTGCGGTTTGTTATATTGGTGGGCACGGATCGTTTCTCGATACGGGCTTCAACGCCACCGGCGCCCGAGCGGTGGTCGAACCAGAATCCGGATTCCAGAAGGGAGGACACTATGAAGGCGAAGAGCATCCTTTTGTTGTCGGCGGCACTGACGGCGATCCTGGCGTTTCCCGCCGGGGCGCAGGACAGTCTTGGGGATATGGTGTACCAGGGCGGATACGACTGGCTGATCGGCAAATGGATCGCCACGACGGAGGAGGGCCAGAAGATCACGTTCGAGCAGAGGTGGGTGCTGGATCGGCATGCCGTCGTCACGACTTCCCAGATCGGCGATATGAAATACTATGGCATGATCATGTTCATTCCCTATCGGGAGGAGATCGTTCAGGTCGGGGCCGATAACCAGGGCGGCGCCTGGAACGGGACCTGGCGGGATGAATACGGCAGCGCCGTCCATCGGATGGAGCAGAAGCGACCGGACGGCGAGACTCGCAGGATGGAGATCGTCCACACCCGTGTGGACGCCGACACGTTCAAGGCCACAGCGTATCCGATCGACAGCAGCGGTTCCCGCGCCTCGGAGCCGTGGGCGACGCTGACCTACAAACGCCAGAAGGCGGACGCGGCAGAGGCGAAGGCCGCCGACGAAAGCGCCGGCTGGACCGATCGGATGACCCTCGGCGACCTGCTGGCGCAGTACGGCTATGAATACATGATCGGCCGATGGCAGGCCCGCGACAACGAGGCGGGCACCGACATCGACGTGCAGTACAAGTGGGCCCTCGACAAGAATGCGGTGCTCGTGGACGCGAAAATCGATCAGTATGAGTACTGCGGGATGATCGCGCTGGCGCCGTCGGGCGACGAGGTCATACAGTTCGGCGCCGACAACCGGGGCGGGACCTGGAAGAGCACCTGGTCTGAAAGCTA
>CAZNSM010000097.1:3706-12382 GCA_964575615.1 uncultured Pirellulales bacterium
CCGACCGACAGAGCGAAATCGAGACGGTCGTTCGCGAAAAGCCCGCTGGCCAGTTCCACCTCGTACCGGGTCCGCGTGGTGTCCTCCAGACTCACAGGGCTCTCGAAGGTCTGCACGCCCACTTTGAAGGCGACGCCAGGGCCGTTGCCGGCCGAGGCGCAAGTCGTTATTCCCAAAAGCATTACGAGTGCTATGGCCGGCAGCCATGTCTCGATTCGGGTCGGGACCACCGCTGCCGATGGTTTCCTGCTGGCTGAGTGTGTCGGTTTCATTTTCACTGACCTCCTTCAAAGGGCTCCACGCTGTCAATCGTAACTGACTCTGCCTTCAGATGATAGAGGCATCTCGACGCACGCCAGTAACGCCGTGCCGTACATATCCGGGTAAAGGTCTGGCTTGTGCGGTGGCACTGCGTATGATGGCCGTCTTTCGAGCGGCTGGCTCGATATGAGTGGTCGAATTCGGTTGGAGCATCATCGGAATGAAGAAGCGCATAGGCATACTGACCAGCGGGGGCGACTGTCCCGGGCTCAACGCGGCGATCCGTGGCGTGGTTCGGGCCGGGCAGGACCATTTTGGGATGCGCTGCGTGGGATTTCGCGACGGTTTTCGCGGTCTGGTACAAGACCGTACGCTGAAACTGACCCCCGATGTGCTTTCCGGCATCCTCACCGACGGTGGCACCATCCTGGGGACCAGCCGGGACAAACCCCACCGCATGCCCGTGGGCGGCAAAACGCTGGACATGACCGATGCGGCCATCGAGACGTACCGCCGGCATCATCTCGACGCGCTGGTTTGCATCGGGGGAGGGGGCACGCAGAAGAACGCGCTGCGTCTGAAAGAGGCGGGCCTCAACGTGGTGACCTTGCCCAAGACCATCGATAACGACGTGGCGCTGACGGATGTCACTTTCGGCTTCGACACCGCGCTGAACATCGTAACCGAGGCGATCGACCGACTTCACTCGACCGCCATGAGCCACGGGCGCATCATTGTGGTGGAGGTGATGGGGCATCGGGCCGGCTGGCTGGCGCTCGGGGCCGGCATGGCCGGCGGGGCCGATGTTGTGCTCATTCCCGAGATCCCCTATGACGTAGACGTGGTAGCCAGGGCCATCTGCAAACGCACGCGTGCCGGCAAGACGTTCAGCATTGTCGCGGTCGCGGAAGGCGCTATGTCCTGCTCCCAGGCCAAGACGGTGGCGAAGCTGGTCGCCGCCAAGGATCGGGCGAAGAAGAAAGACGAGAAGAAGTCCGCCTCGACCGAACTCGAGGAGTTCCATCGGGAGCACGTCAATCACACGGTAGACCTGACCACGAGGCTGGAACAGCTCACCGGCCTCGAATCGCGTCTGACGATCCTGGGCCACCTCCAGCGAGGCGGCACACCTTCGGCCGGTGATCGCATCCTGGCGACGCGCCTGGGGGCGGCGTGCGCCGAGTTCCTGAGCGAGGATACGTACGGGGTCATGGTGGCGGCGCGCGGCTGCGGGGCGGAGCCGGTCCCTCTCGAAGAGGTGGCCGGCAAGAAGAAGCTGGTGGCGCCGGACCATCCCTGGGTTCAGGCCGCACGCCGTGTCGGCATCTGCCTGGGCGACGACATCTGACGCATCGTACGAGCCAGTCATTTCGGGAGCACATTGTTTGACTGCCGCAGTCAGCCCCGACAGCGATACGCCTGGCCGGATGGCAATGGCAGGGCAGGCGTCAGAGCCTGGCGCCGCAGAATTTGCAGTGCCTGGCGTCTGCGTCGTGGCCCTGGGCGCTGCAATTGGGACAGGCCTGAGTGTTGGGCGGTTGCCGCCTACTCGCTTGCGACCACTCGACCGTGACGATGCCCGCCGGGACCGCGATGATCGAATAGCCCAGGATCATCACGAGCGACGCGAGGAACTGGCCCAGAGATGTCTGGGGCGAGATGTCGCCGTAGCCGACTGTCGTCAGAGTCACGATCGCCCAGTACACGCTCTGGGGAATGCTGGAGAAACCGCTGTTGGCGGAGCCTTCGATCACGTACATCAGCGAGCCAATGATGACGACCAGCGTGAGAACGAAGCTGAGGAACACGAGAATCCTTCGCCTGCCGGCGTAGAAGGCGGCCTTGAGAATGCGTGCCTCTTTCGTGTGATGGCCGAGCTTGAGGATTCGAAAGACGCGCAGCACACGAAGAATGCGGACGACCGCCAGATAACGGCTGCCGAACACCACCAGGCTCAGGTACGTCGGCAGGATCGCCATCAGATCCACGATGCCGAAGAAGCTCACCGCATAGCGAACAGGCTTGCCGACGCACAGCAGGCGCAGAATGTACTCGATGGTGAAGAGGATCGTGAAGAGCCATTCGAGACCGTAGAGCCAGCGGCCGTATTCGGCTCGAACGGACGCGACGCTGTCGAGCATGACCACCAGAACGCTGAGCAGGATCACGACGATCAGCGCGATGTCGAACCACTTGCCGGCGGGGGTGTCCGCCTCGAAGATGATCTCGAAGAGGCGATCCCGCCATGAGCGATTCGATTTGTGCCGGACTTGTGCGTTCACCTTCAGCCGCTCCATGGCTGGAATGCGTTGTCTTCCACTGCGCCCCGATGGCGCGACTGTGACAAATCAGTTCGGTTCTGATAGTATAGAGAAGGCGTTGATCGTTCAAGCGACTTCTGATTTGGCCCGCCCCGGCGTAGCGGCCGAAATGGAGACTGGGGTGGTGGATGTTGAGGACAATCAGTGAACAGGCGGCAGAGAATCTCATTTGGTCTGGCGGCGGTGGCCTTGGCCGCAGTTGTTGCCGGCATATTTGCTCTCCGTTCGTCCAGGGGAACTCGGCGGCCGACGCAGTCCGATCCTGCCGTCATTTCTGTCGATCCGTGCAGTGTCTTATCTGCTGATGTACCGACTTGGCGGGATGAAAAATCATCTGAGCCGATCGCGCGTGTTGGCGACACAAATCAGGCGGTCGTTCGCGAGCCGGATGATACGGAGCACGCCGTCGCGGATACTGCCCCGATCCCACCAATCCGCACGACCTCACATGCCAGAGCGGTTCCAGAGCCCGGTGGTACGGTTCGAGGCACAGTGCTCCACCCGGATGGGACGCCATATGTCGAGAGCATGGAAGTGATTGAGATGCTGCGCGTTCGTGTCCAGGGGCCCGGGTACGAACGGGCCTGTGCGATCGACGGCGCGGGTCGTTTCGAGTGTACCGGGCTGGACGCGGGACGCTACGCGGTGACTGTGGTGGATGCGGCGGCTCGGCACCGGATTCTCTGTCACGGCGTGCTTGTGGACGTCAGCCCGAAGGCCGCGTCGGAAGGGGTCGTTCTGGTCCTCGGTCCGGAAACGACGGTCACTGTCCGGGCCTTGGGTGATTTGGACCGTCAGCCCGTGCAGGCATGCTCCGTCGTGGTCGAGTCCACGCGGGGGCCGGCGGCCGCCACCGGGAAGACCGATGGTCAGGGGTCTTGTGAATTCAGCGTGGCGGCTGGTTCGTACCGCGTCTATGCGCCCGCGTGGGACCAGGGGCAGTCGATCGAGGTTTCGCCCGGACTCATCAACGTCAAAGCACCCGGCCCGCCAGTGACCGTGGAATTGCTGGTGCCCCAACGCGAGCCGGAAAGGAATCTGATCGATATCGCCCTGGTGGACTTGGAGGGGCATCCCATTCCCGGACTGGTCACACTGGAGGGGGTGGTTTCCGATCCGAATGTGGAACCAGCGGCGCGGCTGTCTGTCCCGGAGCCGACGTTCCAGCCGCCGGGCGGTCTGCTCGGCAGCGCCTGTGATGCGTCGGGTCTGCTCGGCCGACGGTTCATCTGGCGTAAGGATGCTCAGAATACGGAAATGACGCTCATTCTGGAGCCCGGCGCGACGATTGTCGGTCAAGTGGTTGGCGTGGACCGCAAGCCGGTGGCTGGCGCCCGCGTGAGCCTGGAGACGCTGATGCTCGACAACCGCTGGACCGCCCTGCCAGACCCGCTCCTTGCCGCGACCACCGACGACGACGGATACTTCCAGTTGCCGAGCGTCTCGGTGGGGCCAAGGGTCAGAGCCATGGCCTTCCTTGGCACGCTCAGCGGCCGATCCGCGTCGTTCGATCTCAAGGCAGCCGAGGTAGCGGACGCCGGCGAGATCGTACTGACCGGCAGCCAGCCGGGCTCGGGCATCGTTCGGGGGCGGATTACGGACGAGCAGGATTCGCCGGTGGCCAATCGCGCCATCAGAGTGGGAATAGGACGGGCCAGCCAGAACCTCGTCACCGACATCGACGGCTACTACACGCTGACGGACATGCCAACAGATCGATCCATTGCCATCACGATCGACGTGCCTTCCTACGGCACATGGTCTCGGACGACCACCGCCGACGACTACGCCTGTGATTTCCAGCTCGTCCCGCAGGGCTGGGGCGCCCTGGGACAGGAAGCGCCTCCACTGGTTGCCGATATGTGGTTCAATCACGCGCCGATCAGCCTCAAAGAGGTCCGGGGGCGGGTCGTGCTGCTGACGTTCCGCAACTTCGCGATGGACCGCGATGCGGGGCTGGCGACGATCCGCAGTCTTCTGGCGGAGTTCGGCCCGAACGGGTTGCTGGTCATTGCGATCTACGACCATCTGCCCGGCAGCAATCCTGTGGCGGCGGATCTTGTCACGACCCACCTGACAAGCCTCTTCGAAGGGGCGTCCATCGCCGGGGTTCTCGACTCGGATCCCGATCTGGTGGCCGACCTGATGCCCCCGGGGCGGCCCCCCGGCGTGACAGCCGGAGCGACGCACTGGCTGTACCAGGTCCACGAGCGACCGGTCTCCTTCCTGATCGACAAAAAGGGTATCGTTCGATTCTGCGAGCCACGGGAGAACAATCTCCGAGAGCGGATCGTAGAACTGCTCGATGAGTAGAGCGTAGGGGCGAATGATTATTCGCCCCCACCAATTTCGCACATGTTACCCCTGCGGTGTGTTGTGCCTTATAGCTACGGCTGAAGAACTCCAATCAAGGACGTGGCTATGGACCTCGTGCTGGTCATCCTGGAAATCGCGGTGCTTCTGACGGTTCTCCTTGCCTATGGCAGGGATTAGCCCGAGGCCCGTACGATTCACTTCCGTCAGCTCGCTGCCGCGAGCGCTTTCTCGATTTCACCGATCATCTCAGGACTGAGCGGCTCGACCTTCGAATCATACCGGCCGACCACGCTGCCGTCGCGCCCGATCAGGAACTTGTTGAAGTTCCACGTGACCGGTCCGGCGCTGCCGCTTTGCATTGGGGCTGTCTCCGTCAGGAACTTGTAGAGGGGGTGGATGTCGTCGCCCTTGACCGAGATTTTGGCGAACATGGGGAAGGTGACGTGGTAGTTCGTGGTGCAGAACGCCTTGATCTCTTCTTCGGTGCCCGGCTCCTGCGAGCCGAAATTGTTGGCGGGAAAGCCCAGCACGACCAGCCCCTCGGCCCGATACCTCTGGTAGAGCTGTTCCAGACCGGCGTACTGAGGCGTGTAGCCGCACTTGCTGGCGACGTTGACCAGCAGTAGCACCTTGCCGCTGTAGGCGTCCAGCCTCACTGGGTTGCCATCGATGTCGTTCAGCTCGAATTGGTAGATCGGGCCGGCCGCTGCGGCAGATGGTTCTGCCGTCTGCGGGGCCTTCTGCTTGCAGGAAGAACACAGCATCGCCAGTGATGTCGACAGCAGATACGCGATCACCTTGTTCATGACACGCCTCCCTTGGCCCAGGTCTCTGTTCTCTGTGCCGCCCTCAGTGCGGCATCGGATACAAGAAGTACTCTGTTTGCTGGGTCGCGTTCATGTCTGCGAAGTGATTTCAGAACCTGCCGCCGGGTGGCAGCCTTGCCGGCCGGGTCTGCCGAGACACGCACCGGCGGAATGCAATCAATCCAGGAAGTCGCCCAGGATCAGGATCGCGCCGGCGTACCAGGCCGTTCCATCGAAGCGTTTCAGGTCGTCCATCGTTTCGTTTCGCTGGCTGAGAATCCTGGCCTTGTCCGGTTGCTCCGGATGAATCGTCAGCGTGATCTTGTGTTCACCCGCTCCCATCGCTTTGCCAACGGTCAGGCAACTGAGCCGGTGGTAGGTGCAGTAGGCATCGAATCGCGGCTGCACATAGGCCGGCTGGTCGTCCACCTGGATCGTGACCTGCCCGCAGTCGGGACCCACCAGGTCGTAGATGCGGACGACGCTGCTGCGAATGCGGAACTGAATCGACTCGCCGGGCTGGTCCGCCTTCCACACCTCGGGCAGCCTGTCGCCGAATCGCTTGGCCATCGTGTCGGTCTGGGGGTCGAGCTTCTTCCAGCCCTCGCTGAGTCTGGCCCGGCTCAAGGGGATCATCTTCGCCTGCTCCCAGTTATCGGGGACGAACGGGTTGCCCAACGGGTGCGGCCCGAGTTTGCCTGCCTGCCGAATTCCTGCCATCGAGCGGACGACCGCGTCGAGATAGAGCTGGTGCCCCGTATCGGGGTAAGGGTGGACCGCGTCGGGCGAGAACAGAATCTTGTCGCCCACGGCTGCCTTCTCCTGTTCGGTCGCAGGTTTCGGGCCTTGAAAGATCAGTTTGCCTTCCTTCTCCAGTCTCGCGACCTCCAGGCCCATGTGGATCGAGGGGATGGCGTAGTGCTCGGCGATCTTCTCCATCGCACTGGCCGAGCGCTGGAACGAGCCCTCCTGGAGCGTTTGCAGCATGTTGCCGGCCAGGGTGTAAACGAAACAGATGTCCGTAGCCGGATCGTTCCTCCAGGTCTGCCGGACGATGCCTTCCATGCAGCGGTATATCTGCTCGGGCGGCGCGCCGCCGTCGTTGACCGCGAACTCGACGAACAGCAGGTCGGGCCTGTGGACCAGCACATCGTGTTCGAGTCGGAACACGCCGAGGTCCGAGCCGGTCCCGCCGATGGCGGCGTTGATTTCGCTGACCGTGGCCTGCGGGAACTGCTCGGCAAACCAGGCCAGCGTTTTGGGTCGCCAGCCCGCCTGCGCGGTGATGCTTCCGCCGAGGTAGGCGATCCGCACATCCTGCCCGGCCTGGAGTTTGGCCAGTACGTTGGGCAGGCCGCTACGAGGGTGGCATTCGACCGCCGGCGCCAGAGGCAGCTCGGCGCCGAAGGCTTGCAGGCTGATACACACGCAGAACAGCAGGGCGATGCGAACGATCCTCATGGAATGCCCCTCTCTTTCGTCCTATGAAACGGAGGCCGCGCCCGTACGCGCGGCCTCCGAAAACGCGCTGTTGTCACATCGGCGTCGGTCTACTTCAGAACGAATGCCAGCGTCGGGTCCAGCGGATAGCGTCCGAACTGCTCGCCGTAGATGGCAATCCCGCCGGCGAGGGCCTCATCGGCCTCCAGACGGATCACGATCTTGCCCTCCTCGGCCGCCTTGCGGAGCACGCGTTCGGGAATCTGGGCGTTGACGAGGTACCCGTACGAGCCGGCCTCGTTGAGCTTGCCGTCGCGCTTCTGCGCAAGCCAGGAGAGAATCCCGCGATGATCGGCCGGATCGTCGGGCAGATCGACCGTCGCGGCTACCTCGCCGCCGATTCGGATGCGGACCGCGCCGGGGTGCACGGTCTCGTCCGTCATCGGATAGGAATTCGGGTTCAGGCTGGGGTCATGCGTGCCCTTGCCTCGCATGTAGTCGCCTTCCTGCTTGCCGGCGCCCTCCTTGTCCTTGCCGAAGAGCTGCTTGGCCGAGATCTCCGCCCGGAAACTGGCGGTGTCGATGTCATCGGCGTCCAGATCTTCAGGCCAGGACACCTGGTACTCGAAGTACCCAGCGCCCGCGCCGTTGACCTTGAGGCCGTCGAACACATTCCACTGCTTGACGGGCCATTCGGCCGTGGCGAAGCTGTTGGGCGCGATGCGCACGACCTTCACTGTGCGGTTGCCCCGCGTCAGCGTTTCCTGTCGCGGCTGCGCGCCGTCGCGCACCGCGAACGTGGTGAAGTTGCGCCCGAGCACAACGCCGGACCGGTCTTCGATCAGCACCGCCAGCACGACCACCGCCGGCTCGTCGGGCATCGTCACTTCCATCGGCTCGATGGCCCCGCACTGCCACGCCTGATAGGGGATATTGCGCCGCTGGACGCGTCCGAAGTTGCGCTCGCGGCCGAGGCTGTCCCAGCCTCGCAGCGTGCCTCGCAGGACCAGAGCCTGGCCCGCCTGCGTATCGGCCAGGAACGAGACGTACAGCGGGACCTCGACGCTCGAGCCGGGCTTGACCTCCTGGCACAGCTCTTCGCCCAATGCGATGTAGACGTCACTATGCAGGTCGCGCAGGCTCATCCCGGGCATCAGCTCCTCCATGCCGGTGAACTTCTGCGAGCGGTCGAATCGCCAGTATCCGTTCCACTCGTTGATGACGTCATGGTGCTCGGTGTAGAGCCACCCACAGACCTGTGGATGCCGCCGGAACGCGTTCATCATGATGTGATAGTCCCAGCTCCAATCCACGTCGCCCGTGCTGCCCTCGTAGCCCCAGACGTTGCCACACTCGCTGTTGAGCAGAGGCTCGGTCCCTTGCTTGCGACCGCCGATGTAGTTCCACGTCGAGCCCTCGTAAGTATCGCGGCAGACTTGGTCGAGGTGCTCGGTCCACTTGTAGCCGGGCAGGTAGGCGTGCCAGCTATTGATGTCTGTCAGGACGTGGTCGAGGTTGCAGGGCGAGTTGTC
>CAZNSM010000097.1:12482-19438 GCA_964575615.1 uncultured Pirellulales bacterium
TAGAGTTTGCGCGGGATGCCGATCTTGACGTGAATCCGCTGGCCGTTGAGCCCGATCTGGCGCGACCGCAGGATTTCCTCGCGCATGAACGCGTCACTCGGGAACGTGTAGAAGCCCTCGGGATGATACGCCTGATCCAGCGTCAGCTTCAGGTAGATGGGCTTGTTGTTCAGCGCGATGTAGGGGAAGTTCGTGCCGGGCAGCCTGGTCACGCTGATCTTTCGCATCCCAAAGTAGGTCGAGACGACGTCTTCACCTCCCGCGCCGGAGAGAACGGCCTTGACCTCATAGAGAAATGGGTCTTCCAGCGACCAGAGCCGCATCGGCTTCATGGGGATTTCCAGCTCGATGTCCTTGCTGCCCCTGGTGACGGTCGCCTGCACGGCGCCGCCGGAGCGGTCCTCGGGCTTGAACTGAATCGCGAAGCGCATGGCCTGCGGCGCGGGCTGATTCAGCGTCGCCTTGACGGTGACTTTGCCGGCGTCGATGTCCGGCAGGAACTGCACCGTCTCCAGCGCGGTCCTGGGCCGGGCCTCCAGGTAGATCGTTTGCCAGATGCCCTTGGCGGGTCCATAGCCCTGTTTGCCTTCGAGCTTGAATCGGTGGGGCGTGTCGTCGACGCGCAGCACGAGGGTCTGTTCGTGGCCCCACTTGACCTGCTCGGTCAGCTCGAATTCGAAGGGGGTGTATCCGCCCTGGAAGCTGCCGACCTTCTGACCGTCGAGCCATCCGGTCGTCAGCCAGTCGCAAGCGCCGACCACCACGAAGACCTGGCTGCCTTTCCATTCCGAAGGCACGCGAATCGTCCGCTTGTACCAGGCGATGTCGGCCTGGCTCTCCACGCCGGACAGTTCCGAACCCCACGGGAACGGCACGTTGATCGAAAGCGGAAACTCCGTCTTGCCCGATGCCCAGTTGCTGCCCAGCCCCGCGTCCTCTTTGTCGAAGCGGAAGTCCCACGTCCCGTTGAGATTCACCCACTGGGATCGCTGGAAGTCGGGCCGCGGATGCTCCGGCAGAGGGATGTCTTGTGCCTTGGAAAAACGGCTCCAGGCTCCGCAGAAAACCGTCGAGATCATTACGGTGATCGCAGGTATCGTTCGGCTGATGTTTCGCATCGTGATTACCCTTTCAAGACAGGACTTCATGATCTGCCGCAAGAGGCATACGAATACCGTACCGGAGCATCCGTCATCTGTCCACACGTTTTGCCGGCGTGAGTCCGCTGTGGCGCTCTGGCGCTTGTCAAGCGGTGTGTGTGTTGCTACGCTGGCGGTAAGGGCAACATGGTGCACGGACTCTCTAACCGTCCGTTCAAGGCACGAGCAGGAAGTTATGGCACTGGCATTGAAGACGCGATGGGTTTCTGAAAAAGAGCGGGTGGTTGTGGCCGCGGGACTGCTGGTGATTCTTGGGAATTACCTCCTGCTCGGCAGTCGCACGACGCTGTGGGATCGCGATGAGCCTCGGTTTGCCCGAGCCGCCGTCGAGATGCTCGAATCGGGCAACTACATGGCCATTACCTTCAACGGCGAGACCTGGCCCGACAAGCCGGTGCTGACCTACTGGTTGATGGCGTTGGCTATCCGCGTCCTGGGGCCGACCGAGTTGGCCTGCCGCCTGTTCGGCATCCTCGGCACAGTGGCAACTTGCGGCGTGACATTCTATATCGGCCGCCGTTCGCTCGGGCGCCAAGCGGGGCTGTGGGCCATGGTGATCCTGGCGTCCACGTTGCAGGTTCTCGTGATCGGTGCGGCGGCGACGTCGGATGCCATCCTGCTGCCGTTCACGATCGGCGCGATGGCGGTCTTTGCGAGCACGCGACAGGGTGGGATCCGCCCGGCCCACGCGATTGGGATCGGGCTGTTGACGGGTCTTGCGATGCTCGTGAAAGGTCCGATGGGGCTGATGCCGGCGCTGGCCATTCTGGCGGTCCTCCTGCTGGAGCGGAAGGAACCAACGGTCCGGCCGGCGTCATTCGCGTTGATCGCCGTCAGTGTCGTCATGGGTGGGGTCATCTTCTGTGCCTGGGCTGTCCCCGCCAGCGCAGCGACCGAGGGCGAGTTCCTCCGCGTGTTCATCGGCCGTCATGTGATCGGGCGGGCCCTGAGGCCGATGGAGCATCATGGGGGCAATTTCCTTCTCTACCTGCCGTACTACATTCCCGTGGTCATCTGTGGGTTTTTCCCATGGACGTTGCACCTGCCCGGCGCATTGTCTGCATTGGCTCGCGGGAGCGTGGGAGGCCAATCCGGCAGCCGGGTGTTCTTGGGCTGGATCCTGCCGCCATTTATCGCGATGAGTCTGGCGGCGACGAAGCTGCCGCACTACATCGTGTTCATCTGGCCGGCCCTGGCCCTCATTGTGGCCGGGACCATCGTTGCGGCTCGCGCTGGAGTCCTGACGTCGCGCGATAAGGACTGGCTGCGCGGGGGCGTATGGTTCTTTGGCCCGGTTGCCGGCGCCATTGGGTTGGGGTTGATTATCGGCCCCTGGTTCGTGGCGGTGCCGGGCCTGCGCGGGTGGGGCGCTGTCGGCGGACTGGTGGTGTTGTCCATGGCGGCGCTGGCGATCCGTGAACACCTGGCCGACCGGGTGCAGCGAAGCGCCGTCATTCTGATCGTTGGAATGGCTGCGTTTCAAGTCCCGCTCCAGGCCGGTGTATTGCCGGCTCTGGAACAGATCAAGATTTCGCCGGCCCTGGCCCGGGCGGTGAACACGCGCACCGGGCCCGACGTACCCGTGTCGGCCTATAAGTATGGTGAGCCGACTCTGAATTTCTACCTGGGCAGGCCCATCGAGTACCTGAGCGGCCCGGACGGCGTTTGCGAATGGGCCTCACGTCCGGGTCCCGGAATCCTGGTCATACCCAGAGACCGATTGGATCAGGTTCGAGAAGGATCCGGTCAGTTGCCTGTCAGAGAGTTGTCCGCTGTCAAAGGCTACAACTACTCCAAAGGCAAGTCCGTCGAGGTGCTGGTTCTGTTGCGGAACTTGGAGCAGAAATGATGTTGGGTCTGTCATCTTCGTCGTCCGAACCGGTTGCTTTCCACGGGAACCGCTTCTTCCTATGGCTGGCATTCATCCTGTTGGCGGGCGGTCTGGCCTCATGGGCATTGCTCGACCAGGTAATCATCACATGGATGGTCGATCACGGGATAGACCCGGACGACAACCTCTGGGTGGAGCTGTTCACGTGGTTGGGCAAAGCATGGGTTCTGATATGGCTGCTGTTGGTCTGGTTTGCGGCTTCACGGCGACGGCGTGACGTCTTGGGCGCCATCCTGGCCCTTGTCATCGTGGGGGCCGTCGTGACTCCGCTGAAGCTGTCCGTCGGCAGGGTCCGGCCCTATTCGGTCTTGAAAGCACAGAAGGCGGGCGTTCCGCTGCAGAAGACCTCCCATCATTTGTCTTTCCCCTCAGGAGATGCGGCGTCCGCGCTCGCCGTGGCAGGGGCTCTGGTCCCGACGCTGGGGTGGCCGCTGGGTGCGGTGCTGCTCGGCGCCGCCGGCGGGGTTGCCGCTCTGAGAGTCACGTCACTGGCCCACTATCCTTCGGACGTCCTGGCGGGTGCGGCCATAGGTCTGCTGGCCAGTTGGCTGGCGATACGCCTCATCCGCAAATGGAAATGGGCAGATTGCCCTTTGCCGTTTGAGGGATGGCTTGTGTGGCCCGGGATTGTCGGCTTGCCGGTTGGCATGGGTATCTCGGAAGGCGCCGGAAAGTTGTTCCTTTTCATGAAGAGCTACGGCGTGCTTGTCTTGGGTGCGCTGGCCCTGGCGAGACTTCGGGGGCTGTGGCGAAGACGAGGTCGCGAGATTGTTCTGCCTCTCCTCGTCAGAACTCGCTACCTCGTGGTCTCTTTGGTCATCGCCATGTGTATCGTTGAGAACGTGGTTAACAGGGAGAAGCCGCACGAGCTGCTACCGTTCCACGAGCCGATTTCGCCGTATGCTGCCGTTGGTTTTGCGCTGGTTGTTGCGGGTGCTTTGATGAGACTGTGGTCTCGATCCCGTATTGGCTGCACATCGCATTCCTCCGCCCGAGCCGGCACTTCGCATCTGTTCTGGGCGCGACTGGGGGCGTTTCTCGTGGTGTGTGGGCTGCTGACACAACTGTCGGATGGGATGAACTGGCTTGTGGTTATGCCGGTGTTCATCCTGCTCGAAGGGCTGACCAGCCTATCGCGGCGCTCGGCACAGGAACAAAGAGATTGTGACGGTGGGCAGTTGGCGTCTGTTGGACCTCGGCATTTCTCGGGACTCTTGCCCGTTCATGGACTGCGGCTTCCCTGGGTTGCTAATGGGCTGGGACAGTGGTGGCTGACGGCCAGCTTGGTCCTACTGCCCGTCGCACTGGACCTGATTGTCGAGGAATTCGTCTGTGAGATACTGCTCCGGATGAGTTGAGATTCTCCCACCGGTTCGACACGCACTCACGGAGTCTGACCTATGCATCAGACGCCGCTTTCGGGTTGACACCTGCTGCGCTGGATGTGATTGTACGCGAAAGCCCAGCGCCCGCAGGCGCAGGCAAGACTATTGAATCCTGGGACTTCGAGTACCGCGTATGAGTGTGGACGTCTTCGTACAGACTGCGCTGTATTTCCTGGCGTTGATCAACCCGCCGAGCAAGGTGTTCCTTCTGTCGTCCATGGACCCTCCGTATTCGCGGGCGGAGTTGCTGAAGGTCTCGGTGACAGCGACGTCGGTGGCCCTGGCGATCCTTCTGGTCCTTTCCGGCATCGGCCACGTTCTGCTGCACGAGGTGTTTCGCGTGGAGATCTACTCCTTGCAGGTGGCCGGAGGCATCGTGCTGTTCATCATCGGTCTGACGGCGGTGCGGAAAGGACGCTTCTACGAGCAGGATTTCCACGGGGGCACGGACATATCGATCGTTCCGCTGGCGGCGCCTCTGATCGCCGGACCTGGCACGATCACGGCCGCCATTTCCTTCGCCGCAACGCACGGCATCGCCATCACGGCCCTGTCGTTGACGGCCGCCTTGGCCGCCAATTTTCTGGTCATGTTGATGTCGCTGTGGATCGGCCGAATCCTCCAACGGGTCCACGCCTTCGGTCCGCTGATCCGGATCACCGGCCTGATCGTTACGGCGGTGGCCGTTCAGATGACCCTATCGGGCCTGTCGCAATGGCTCGGCACTCTCCTGACGCCCGCGACAGCGGGGTCGTAGTGCGGTTTTTCTGCCACTTCGATCTTTTTTGAATCATTTCCGAGCGGGCACCGCCTTATCATATGGAGAGCAGGCGATGGTGTTCAGGAGAGACGAAGATGGAAGCAGAACTCGTGTTGTTGCGGCGGTTCACGAGGATGGGGGATGCGGAGGCGTTTCGTGAGATCATCCGGCGGCACGCCGGACTGGTTTATGGGGCGGCGCTGCGAATCCTGGAGGATGTGGACAGGGCCTCCGATGTGGTGCAGGAGACTTTCCTGCAACTGACGAAAGACGCGGCGACGGTAAGGGTTCGCTGCCCGGCTGGCTTCACCGCGTCGCGACGCACAAGGCCATCGATGCCTGGCGCAGAGACGTCACTCGCAGGCAGAGGGAATCCCAGTACGCCGCTTCGAGGCCTCGCGAGATCGCCGAATGGAATGACCTCTCGGCCTCCATCGACGAAGGGCTCAATGCCCTCGATGCCGAAGTGCGTGAAATCCTCGTGGCCCACTTCCTGGAGGGCCAGACGACGCGACAGATTGCAGGGGCGATGGGAATTTCCCAGGCGACGGTCTCCCGGCGAATCGATGCCGGCGTGACGACGCTGCGATGGATTCTCCAGACGCGTGGCCTTATGGTCGCGGCCGGTGCTCTCGGCACGCTTCTGACTGAGAACGCCGTGCAGGCGGCTCCACAAGCGCTGCTGGGGGAACTGGGCAAGATGGCCTTGGCCGGTGCGCCGGCTGCGGCGGCCTCCACCGGGGGCTCCTGGCTCGCCCAGACTGTGGGTGGCGCCGCGCTGGCCGGGGTCAAGGCCAAGGCGGTTGCCGTCGCGGCGGTGGGCGCCATCGCAGTGGGCTCGGTGGTGACGTATCACGAGGTGACCAAGCCGTCTCCCAACACGGGGATCACCAGGACGCAGCCGGCTCCGAGATCGTCGAATCCCGCTCTGCGGTCGGCGGCATCCACGGCCGGGCGAAATGTCCCTGCGGATGCGCCATCGCAGTTCGTACCGTGGTGGTCACAGGAGGCTGCTGATGCCGACCTGACCGAGTTGCCGGTCGCATCGGAGGCGCCAACGCCTGCTGTGGACATGCCGATGCCCGGAGCCGCGCCGAATGCTGAGGACGAAGCGGACGGTTTCGCTCTGGCGTCCGATCCGCATGCCGATCCGAACGAGGAAGAGGTCGTGCCGGCAGGGGGCCTGATGGGTGGTGGAATGATGGGAGGCATGGGAATGGGGGCCTATCGTGACGTCTACCCGAATGACGTCGATGACCCCGATAGGTAGCGATGTGCCAGACGGCGGTTCGCAGATCGATCGAGCAGGTCCGGTGGAGGTGATATGGACACGACGCGATACAACCGAGTGGTCTGGATGACGATGGTCATCGCGGCGTTGAGCATGGCTGCGACCGCCGGCCTGGAGACGCGGACGCTGCACTTCCCGACGGATCGGTCGCTGGGCAAGGTGCTGGTCTGCGAGCCGGTGCCGGACAGACCGCTGGAGGGGTTCTCCCACTGGATACGAGGGGAAGACTGGCAGTACCTGGCCGACGCACGCGGCGACGTCGCGGTCCCGGCAGGCAAATGGGTATCGCTGAATGTCGAACGCAGAGAGGCCTGGAGCGACCTTTCCCCGTTGAGCAATCTCCAGCCGGACGACCTCTATCAGCTCGGTATTCATGGCTCGTACAGCGGCGGCGCCAAGCCGGGCGATGTGTGCATGCAGAACGTCGCGCACCTGACCGGCCTGCGAGTGCTGGATCTGAGCCAGACGA
>CAZNSM010000098.1:0-18571 GCA_964575615.1 uncultured Pirellulales bacterium
GGGCGCCGACGAGCCGGCTGACGTTGTGCTTCTCCATGAACTCGCTCATGTCCAGCCGGATCAGCGAGTTGCGATCGCTGAACAGAAACTCGGCCAGCGCCTGGGCCAGCAGCGTTTTGCCGACGCCGCTGGGTCCGAGGAAGATGAAGCAACCCATCGGCCGGTTCGGGTCCTTCATGCCGCTGCGGCTTCGGCGCACCGCCTTGGCGACCGTGGTGATTGCCTCGTGCTGCGAAACCACCGTCTTGTGAAGCTCCGCTTCGAGTTCCAGGAGACGCTGCGTTTCCTTCTTCTCGAGTCTCGTCAGAGGCACGCCCGTCATGTTGCTGACGACCTCTGCGATGATCTCCGTGTCGACCACGCCGGTGGCGTCCTTGTTCTGCTCGTACCACTTCTTGTGAAGCTGGGTCTTCTCGTCCAGCAGGTGCTGCATCTCATCGCGGAGCGATGCGGCCCGCTCGTAATCGGCGCTTCGGACGGCCTCGTCTTTCTCGACCTGGAGCCGCTCGATCTTCTCTTCCACCTCGGTCAGGTCCGGCGGCGGCGTCATGTTCTTCAGACGAACGCGGGCGCCGGCCTCGTCGACCACGTCGATGGCCTTGTCCGGCAGGCACCGGCCCGTGATGTAGCGCGTCGAAAGCTCGACCGCCTGGAACAACGCCTCGTCGGTGAATCGCACGCGGTGGTGCGCTTCGTAGCGGTCCTGGAGGCCGCGAAGGATCTCCAGGGCCTCGTCCTTCGAAGGCGGGTCCACGATAATGGTCTGGAAACGGCGCTCCAGAGCGCCATCCTTCTCGATGTACTTGCGGTATTCGTCCAGCGTCGTGGCGCCGATGCACTGCACCTCGCCTCGGGCCAGCGCCGGTTTCAGGACGTTGGAGGCGTCGATGGCGCCTTCGGCTCCGCCGGCGCCGACGAGGGTGTGCAGCTCATCGACGAACAGGATGACGTTGGCGGCGCGGCGAACCTCGTTGATGACCGCCTTGATGCGTTCCTCGAACTGCCCGCGGTACTTGGTGCCGGCCACCATCATCGCCAGGTCCAGCACGACGATCCTCTTGTCCTTGAGGATTTCGGGGACCTGCTTGTTGATGATCTGCTGGCTGAGGCCTTCGACGATGGCGGTCTTGCCCACGCCGGCCTCGCCGAGCAGAACGGGATTGTTCTTCGTGCGGCGGCATAGAATCTGGATCAGACGCTCGATCTCTCGTTTGCGTCCGATGACCGGATCAAGCTCACCGTTGACGGCAAGCTGCGTCAGGTCGCGGCCGAAACTGTCCAGCGCCGGTGTCTTGCTCTTGAGCTTGCGTCCGGCGGCTCCGGGCGGGCCCATCTTCAGACCCAGATCGTTCGGCGCGTCCTCCACGCCCGCTCCCAGAAGATTCAACACTTCCTGACGCACGTCTTCCAGCTTCAGACCGAGATTCATCAGCACTTGGGCCGCAATGCCTTCGCTCTCGCGAAGCAGGCCCAGCAGGATGTGCTCGGTGCCCACGTAATTGTGGTTGAGCGCCCGGGCTTCCTCGATCGCGTACTCGATGACCTTCTTGGCTCTCGGCGTCTGAGGCAGCTTGCCCATCGTGACCATGTCCGGGCCGCTCTTGACCAGCTTCTCCACCTCCAGGCGCAGCTTCTTGATGTCGACGTCGAGGTTCTTCAGGACCGTTGCGCCGACCCCGCTGCCTTCTTTGACCAAGCCCAGCAGGATGTGCTCGGTCCCGATGTACTCGTGATTGAACCGCTGGGCCTCCTGATTGGCCAGGGCCATCACTTTCCTCGCCCGATCTGTAAAGCGCTCAAACATATTCGTTAAACCCGCTCCAAAGAATGTCCGTTTTCGTCCGGTTTCTGCGGCCCAGGAACCACCCCAGATTCCCTGCTCATCGCTACGTTATCTCATGATCGCCGCGTTCTGTCAACTCAGCGAATTCGATAAAGGTCCGCACGCCGAGCGGGTCTGCATCGCCTATGAGTACGTTGCGTGACCGTTAGTTATATGACGCAAAGGGCCTCCGTGTTCACCCGGGCCAGGGGCCTGCCCCCTGGATACCGTAGGTATCGGCAAAATCCGCCGGAAACTTTCCTGCCCCCGGGGCGCAAAGCCCATCTTCTTCACTGGATTTGTGAAATGCGCCGGTTTCGGGCCTCCGAAGATACTCAGGACCCGTACTTCGCGGCCCCTGGGCCTTGGGTCGAGAGGCCGGGGCGCAAGCGCCCGCAGCGCCGACGTGTTGGTCCCCCCATGCGGACTACTTGTCGTCGTGGTTGCTCTCTTCGAGGAGCTTGCGCAGGTACGCGTTCTCGCGCCGCGTCGCCTCCAGATCGAAGGCCTGGTACTTGATGCAAACTCGAAGATAGTCGAGCAGTTCCTGGAGCGTGTCGATGCTCTTCTGGAGTTCTTTGCGATTGGCCTCGGCCTGTTTGGCAAGGTCCGCTAATTTCTTGTGATTCGGATCGGTGCTTTCGCCGAATTGCTTGACCAACTCGTTCAGCGCACCTTCCAGACTGGCCTCATCCATCGCAACCTCCTCCAGTAGCTTTCACATCGGTGTGCCGCCCCAAGTCCATGGGCGTATTGTACCAAAACGAAGGGGCCCGGAGAAGCGCATTTGGAGTGGTTTTAGCCGGTTGCTCTGCGACGCCGGAGGAAAAAGAACCGCTCGCATCGGCATTTGTCGAACGTGCCGCCTGCGCGCGGTTTGTCGTGCGGACCCTCTGTAGCGATTATGACGACAAGAGATCGTTTGATCGCGCCGGGGGTTCATACGCTGAAGATCAGGTCGAGCTTGCCGTGTTGGGGTGTTGGCAGGGCGGCTCGGCAATGGACGCAGTCGATCCGGCTCAGGCTGCGACGTTTGCCGCAGGCCGGACAGGCCATCGTCGGCGTGTGGTTCAGCGCCCAGTAGATCAGGAAGCCCGCCACGTTCAGCAGCGCCACGAAAACCAGCCAGAAGGCCAGCCGGCCCCACGAGGTCCGCCGGGGGCGCCCGTGCCGGAACGTCAGCGCCAGCATCGCCGCCGTGACCAGCCAGCTCCAGACGCTGTACCGCGACCGCATCCCCAAGACCCCCAGGATGAACTCCCGCGCGAACTCGCTTCGCTGCAACAGGTTCTGCCAGAAACCCGCTGGGAAGGGCAACCAGAAAAGGTCGAACAGAAGTGGCGAGAATGCGGTCACAAACTGTTTCACGTTGGACCGAGGCTCCACGTATCGGATGGCGCCAGGATCGCCGGGCAAGGTCCAGCTATAGCGATTGACCAGATCGAGATGGCCTGTCTCGTCGACGCGATACAGCTCGACCGATTGGTTCTTGGGTGTCCGGCGAAACTCGGTCCACCAGTCTGGATTCCCACGTGCCGCCCGCGCCGGATACTCCAGCCACGTCCGTCGCAGGAAGACACCCTCCTTCGTCGCCGCGAACTCGCAGTGGTTGCCGTACCATTGCTTCCATTCAGGCGGTGTGGCGATCGTGATTGTCTGGTCGGGGTCCTTCAAGATCACATGGTGTACCTCGTCGCTCGTCCGGCAGTGCAGCAACGGACGAGTCCGCGCCAGCGTCTCGCCGCCTACCTGCCAGAAGCGATAGCTTGGGTTCATGGCCACGTACGCGATTTTGCTTTGGGAGCTTTCGAGAATCCGCTCGGACTGCCGCGAGGCGAAGTTGATCTCGTAAATATACCGCTCGGTCTGCCACAGGATTGTCGGACTGTGGGAATCCCGCGGCCACCAGGCCTGGAAGCTCTGGAAGGGGCCGAAGGGCCGAACGTCCGCCTTGGACTCGGTCCACCCGGCGGCGCTCAGATAGCCAACTGGCGCGCCGTCGATGCGGTAGCCAACGAAACAGTCGGCCCACGAATCATACCGCCATACCTCCATCAGCTCGTCAGAAGTAGCGACGGGTATCTCTATGGTCTGAGGCTCGGTGAATTGTTGAAGATGTTTCATCCTTTCACGTGGGAAGCCGAAGCCGTCGTTCCGAATGGCTTGAGCCCATGAAAGGTAGTTATAGGGCCGTTCGCTGGCCGGGCCGTCCCAGAGCAGCTTGTCGTTGACGTCGTAGACCTGCTCCTGACCCGTTGGCGCATTCGACGGATACGATCCATACGCCGGTTGCCATTGATGCTCGCCGATCTGCGTGACCAGGTGCAGTGTGCCGCCGGGAAGGAACTCCTTCTTCGCACGCAGAATCCTTTGCGTTCGTTGCTGCTCGGGAGTCAGCTCCTGCTTCGGCTCCTTGGACGGCGCCGGGGTCACCGTCCAGAAAAGGGACGCCAATTCGATCGTGATGGACTGCACGGCGACCACAAGCAGGAGCACCAGCAGTGTCACCATCAAGACTCTGGCCGCGCGTGCGATATAGTGGATAGGATTCTTTGCGTTCATAAGCCCGACTTCCTCCCGTCTAAAACTCCCGGCTCTGAAAGGCCGCCACGGTCTGCGCGAGCAGGATTGCGATGGCCAGCACCGTCAATACGAGGACCCGGCCCGGATGCCATTGCACCAGAATGATAAAGGCCGCCAATGCAGCGAAGGCCAGACCGAAGATGCGAGTAGTGTACCAGCGAGCGGTGCTCAGGGCCGACAGCGCTGTGCCCAGATAGACCACCAGACCGATGACGATGTAGACCCAGCCGACGACCAGGATCTGCATGGGCTCGGGAATCGGAAGAAGACCGGGCCGGCAGGCGTACCAGTACAGTCCCATCCAGACCAGGCCCAGCGAGATGAGAAGGCCGAGGATCGCCGTCGCCAGCTTGGCGCCGAGAATGCTCATTCGCGACGCCGAGCGGTGCAGCAGAAACGACCAGGTCCGTGCGAACAGGGGCACCCAGAAGTGGCACACGCCCAGGACCAGACCCAGACCCGGCCCGATGAACGCCAGCCACGTGGCCGCCCACGCAAGGCGCGGTGAACGCACCAGATCATAGGTGTTTACGACCTCACCGGGTCCCAGAGCCAGACGATTCGACCAGTGCTGGTAATTCATGCGGGCGAACTGCGCTTCGGAGTGCACCGTCAGCAGCCCGACGCCCAGCAGGAGCAGTCCCGCCAGCAGCAGCCAGGGCAATGACTCGCGAAGCTCTTTTCGTAACAACGCCAGGAATCTCATGCTAAGCCTTCTCCCACTGGAACAGCCGCCGGCGATGGGCCGAAGCGGTGAACTCGATGAACTGATCCTCCAGGTTCATCTCGACGAAATCAAATCGCTCGGCGCCGGCCTGCCGGGCCCAGTCGGCGACCTCCGCATCGCCGACGCCCACCAGCGTCAGTTCGAGCTGCCGCTCGCTGCGACGGAAGTGGAGCAGGCCGACAAGCTCTACGTCGGCCGGCGCCGAGTTTTCGAAATGCGCTACGACCTTGCGGACCGAGGTCCGGAACTGTTCGAGCGGGCAGTCGGCCCGCAGCACGCCTCTGTCGATCACGACGATGCGATCGGCGACGCGTTCGACGTCTGCGAGGATGTGGCTGGAGAAAAGGACCGTTCGCCCCTGGCGTGTGATCAGCTCGATCATGCCTTCGAGGAACTGCCGCCGGATGGCCGCGTCCAGGCCGAGCGTCGGATCGTCCATCACCAGAAGCTCCGGATTCGGCGCCAGCGCCAACGCCAGCGACACCTGGGCCCGCTGGCCGTTGGAGAGGTGCTTGATCTTCTGCTTCTTGGAAAGCTCGAAGTATTCGATCATCTCGGCGAAGAGCCGGCCGTCCCACTGCTTGGGGAAGAAGGCCCTCTGGAACTCCTCCAGCCGTCCGATGGTCATCCAGCGGAAGAGCCGGTGCCCTTCGGTGACATAGCCGATGCGCTGGCGGATCGCGGGCGTCAGCGCGGTCGAATCGCAGCCGAGCAGGCTGGCCGATCCGGCGGTCGGCGCCAGCAATCCGAGCATCAGCTTGATCGCGGTGGTCTTGCCGGCGCCGTTGCGGCCGAGAAAGCCGCAGATGCAACCGCGCGGGACCCGCAGATCCAGATGGTCCAGCGCGGGCTTGGCCCCGTAGTATTTCGTCAGACCCTTCGTCTCCAGCACGATCTCAGCCATTTTCCGCTTTGCCCTTATCCAGTGTGCCCGCAAACTTCTCCAGACGTTTTTCGAAGAGCGCTACCAGCGCGCCGCGATCGAGACCGAGATTGACCGCGCGGCCGATCAGCGTGTCCATCCGTTCGGTGAGGGCGTTGATCTGGGCGGCATCCGCCTGGCGCAACGCCGGATCGCCGACAAATGTGCCCGAGCCGGTCTTTGTGGTGACCAGGCCCGACTGCTCCAGCAGCGTATATGCCCGAGCCACCGTGTTGGGGTTGATCACCAGCTCGGCCGCCAGGGCCCGCACCGCCGGGAGCTTGTCGCCGGTCCGCAGCTCGCCCCGCGCGATCGCGCCGCTGATCTGCTCGACCAGTTGCTGGTAGATGGGCGTCTCAGAACCTGACGATATCTGCATCCAAAGTGCCATGGCGACCGTTCTCGACCTATCCGCACGAAAAGGGTACTAATATCATTAGTACATTTTGTATTATCTGTTCGCGCACTTCAAGCCCTTTCTGAAAAAAAAACGCGAGATTTTTTGCGCACGACCCATCCCGGTCGAGCCGAGATGGGCGTAAAGTGCTTGCAGGCAGGATGTTACGAGCGATGCTTAGCCCTTGGTCTGCGGATTCATGACGCGGCCGAGAAACAGGATGCTGCCGGAGGCATTGTCGCGGATCATGAAGATGAACGGATGGTCGGCCTTGAAAACGGGCGTCCGATTCGGTCCCATCGAGGTCAGTCTCATCACCACGCCGGTCGCGGCGGCCGCCTCGGTGCCTTCCTCATTGACGTCGACGTAGGCCTGATGGATCACCGCCGAGATGAACAGGTCGCGCCGGCCCGTCATGCCCGAGAAGTCCGCGGCCCCTGTGAACGCCTGCGCCATGCCCATCTGCGCCAGCACCGTCTGGAGGCCGAACTTGCTGGTCATCTTGAACTTGGGGATCGAGACGAACACCTCTTGTTCACGGAGGTCGTCCAGCCACTTGGCGAGATTCTCTGCGGTCAGTTCCTGCTCAATCTGCCTGATTCCATCAAGGGCCCTCGGCAGCAGAATGACCATCGACAGCTCGCCGCCAACGTATGGCAGTTGAAGCACTTGCAGCTCGTCGATCTGGGCGTAGCGGAATTTGGCCTTCTGGTTCATCATGGGGACCTGGACTGTGCCGGCGTCGAGCAGGGTGAACGGAGCGTCCTGCGTCCGGTCCTCTTTGAACTGGCTGGCCCAGTTGCCTTTGAAGTAGATGGCGTTGGTCAGCACCAGGCGGGTCATCTGGCCGACGGCGCCCTCGCTGATGAGGTCCTTGATTTTGCCGTTGGTCTGCTCCTCGACCCATGTGTTGATGGTCTGGCGGGCCTTCTCGGTGGCGCCGACGAAGTCCACATTGCGGATGCGCCCGCCGTACTCGGCCTCGACCAGCCTGACGAACGCGTCGAGGAAGGCGAAGTCCTGCTGGCCCCACAGCGCGTTGGCGACCCTCAGCTTGTAGGCGTCCTTGCCGCCTTTTGCGTTAAGATCGCGGATGATCCCGCCGAACGCTCCGGCGAATTCCTCCGCGGTCATTGGCTTGCCCGCGATGCTTAGCTTCTCCAGGACCTGGCCCGAGGTCGGATACCACATCGCCTCGGCCATCTGCTGCTCCGTTTCGCCCCGCGCGCCCGCGTAGGTCATCGCCAGGGCGGTCGAAACGCTGTAAGGCGAGAAGAACAGGTTGCCGTCGCCGCCTCGCAGCTTCTGGTACAGGGCCAGAGCGAACTGAGTGTTTCCATCGACCACCGCCTGGCCTGCGGCCGCCGCGATTTCGGTCTTCTCGTTGGCGGAGCCGTGCGAGGCGCAGCCAAGAACCATCATTCCTATGACTGCTGTGCTGAGCGTCTTCATCGGTCTACCCTTCCAAGAAAGAACTCTTTCCACTCGCTAAGACGATCATTCTACCGTTTCGGTTGACCGGTGTCCGTCCAGAATCATGCGAATCCCTTGAGCGACGCCGAAAACGCCGCTAAGATGCCGGGTCTGACACCAGCAGAAAGGGCAGGCGTGATTCGCACCACCCATCTTGAGATCAACGACAAGGACCAGTGGGTCCGCCGGAGCCGCAGCGACGTCGGCTTCGAGGTCCGCGAGTGCGTGGTCAAGCAGCCGCGTTTCAACCGGTTCCTCTATGAGTACGTCGGGGGCGACTGGAAGTGGGTCGATCGGCTCGTCTGGTCGGACGAGCGCTGGCGCGAATACGCCGCCGCCGACAACCTGCGGACCTTCGTCGCCTGCCGCCAGGGTTCGCTCGTCGGCTACTACGAATTGCAGCAGCAGGGCGAGAGCGTCGAGATCCGCATCTTCGGCCTGACCCCGGAATTCCTCGGCCAGGGCCACGGCGGGGCTTTGCTCGACCATGCCATCGACAGCGCCTTCGCCTGGGGCGCCCGCCGCGTCTGGGTCCACACCTGCACCAACGACCACCCCCATGCCTTGGACAACTACCTCAAGTCCGGCTTCAAGGTTTTCAAGATCGAAGAGAAGTAGCCCCGACCTCGCGAGGTTGCCATTGGTCCCACGTGCGCGAAACACACCAAGGCATTTGTGTGGCAGCCTCAAACGCGGAGCGTTTGGGGATGGTAGACCCGGTTGTCGCGCCGATTCCAGAAGGTCGCCAATGCGAAGAGCCATTCCCAAGCTTCGCTTGAGGCTGCCACGCGGCCTCGCAGCGGTTCAGAGGAGAATTGTCCTTGAATGCGAGGGCTCCAGCGGCTATAAAGCGGCACTCCCGCGTCCGGACGGTTCCGGGCGGCACGAGGGTGATTTGTCGGCGTTCTGAGGTGGTTCCCTTGACGCAGCGCAGCAGAAACGTGGATCTGATCGTCACCGATCTTGGCGGGACGATGGTCCGGACGGACGACGCGATCATCGCGGCGGTCCGGCAGGCCGCGACCGAGCTGGGTATTCCCGATGGGCATACCGACCCGGTCTACGGCGTCTTCGGCACGAGCATCTGGCAGTACATCCACGCCTGGCTGCCCGACGAGCACAAAGAGCACACCGATGCCTGTCACGCGCGATTCTGGGAGTTGTTTCCCCACGCGGTGCTCGATCAGATCGCCGCGTTCGACGGGGTCGAAGAGGCCCTCGTCGATCTGAAGTGGCGGGGCGTTCGAGTTGCGGTACTGAGCGGCCTGAAGATCGAGTCGATCGAGCAGATCGTTTCGACGTTCCGGTTCCAGGATTGGGACGCCGTGCGCTCGTCCATGCCGCTCAAGGCTGCCGCCGACTCGCGCGCCGAGGGGATCAAGCGGCTCGTGGAGGAATTCGGCGTTGCGCCGCAGCGGACCATTTACATCGGCGACACTGATCACGATGTTCGCCAAGCCCGCAAGGCCGGCGTCATCGCCGCTGTCGTCAAGACCGGCGGCCAGGCCCGCAAGCATCTGCACAAGATCGAGGCCGAGAACCCCGACCACCTCCTGGCCTCCTGGCCCGACCTCCTTGATGTCGTCGCCGCCTGACCGCAAGCGTGATGAAGCGCGGTTGAGTTCCCAGAACGAGTAGGATACCATCGCGGCATGCAGCGGAATTGAGTGTCTGTCTCGTGTTGGAGCCGAGCATGGAGGCAACGGTTGAGATGTCCAGACCGCGTGGAAGAGCATCGTGGCTCATATCCTATGCTCTCCTCATAGCGTGTCTGATAAGCTGCGGCGGATGCGGTTCGTCGCAAACCGTCCAGGAGAGGAAGTATCTGGCCGCCCCGACCGTTCTGCCGCACGTCACCGCGGAGATGAACACGCCCGGGTTCTGGATCGGCCGGCTGGCCGAGCCGGACAAGGTCGTTCTTTCTGAGGACGAGATCCGCGAGTTGAACAGCGACATCCGGACACGTCTGCGACTGGCGAAAGACATCGCCGGTTTTCCGGTGGAATTCGACGGACAAGAGCTGTGTGCAATCCTGCAACGCGAATTGGACGGCTTTCGCAACATGACCCTGTACGGAGCCGATGGCCGGCAGGTGGGCGAGTCCTTCTACG
This sequence comes from uncultured Pirellulales bacterium, assembly GCA_964575615.1. Classification (GTDB taxonomy): domain Bacteria; phylum Planctomycetota; class Phycisphaerae; order Sedimentisphaerales; family Anaerobacaceae; genus Anaerobaca. Next base: position 10,036 of record CAZNSM010000098.1, read on the forward strand.
CATCCATAGAAGACAACATGAGCCTGGAAGCCATCGGCTCCGGCGTGGAGGTCCGGTTCGGTTTCGTGGTCTGCAATGCCGACCAGAGGCTGCTGCCGACCGCCGAGGGTCTGTACGCTGAGGCAGGGGACATCGATTTCGACCAGGTGCAGAACAGCGCCCTGGATATCGGCACGCCCGTGGCGATTCTGCACGCGAGCGCCGACGGCCGCTGGCACTACGTGATGGGTCCTTCCAGCGACGGCTGGATCGAGACGGAGAAGCTGGCGTTGTGCGCGCAGGAGCAGTTGCGCGACACAATGGGCCGGCCCTTCGTGACGGTCGTCCGGGCCAAGGGCGATGTCTATCTCGATGCAAAGCTGACGCAGCACTACGGCTCTGTCCGCATGGGATCGAAGCTGTTTCTGTCGGACGACGACGCGCAGGATGTGGTGGCCGTGGTGTTGCCGACGCGGCGGGAGGATGGGGCTCTGCAAGTGCGAACGGGCTATCTCAAACGCCGGGAGATCGTTGCAGGCCATCTGTCCCATACGCCCCGGCACATCATCGAGCAGGCGTTCGAGATGCTCGATACGCCGTATGGCTGGGGCGGCGTCAACGGGCAGCAGGATTGCTCCCAGTTCGTGCAGGAGGTGTTTGCCACCGTGGGCGTTTCTCTGCCCCGCAACTCGTCCGAACAGGCGCGGGTGGGCCGGCTGCTTGGGAACTTTGAGCCGGACGACTCCGACGAAGAGAAGCAGCAGGCTGTGGTGACGCAGGCGATCCCCGGCGTGAGCCTTCTGCACATGAGGGGCCACGTCATGCTCTATATCGGGCACGTCGCGGGCCGGCCCTACGCGATCCACGACGTCTGGGCCTACCGCCAAGCCGGCGACGACGCCGACACCATCCGCCTGATCAACCGCGTCGCCGTCACCGACCTGCACCTTGGCCAGGGCTCCCGCACCGGCTCGCTATTGCGCCGACTCCAATCCATCCGCGCGATCGCGCCGACCTCGCAGGATTGAACCAGCACGCCCAATCTGACGAACATCACCAGGATGGTGAAGATCGCGTGCCGATGACCCGGACCGCCATATCCTATTCATCACGTTGCGCTGCTCGCCCGGCCGCATCCGCCGGCGCTGGGTCGTTGACGCAGACCTACTTTGTGTTCCCGGAGAGTAGCGAGAACTCTACCGGCAAGCCCTTGCCGGGTTCAGTCAAGACGTTGGCGACGGTGTAGGATAGAGTGGCCTCGTTCTTCTCCACGGGCATCTTCGTTTTGCAGATGACGGTCGAATGTGCCGGGATCGCGATCGTGGCCGGGGTCGTTTGTCCGCGCGCCTTGAGCTCGAAATCTACCAGGGCGTTATTCTTCACCTCAAAGAAGGCCACCCCGTTTTCGTTGATGTAGTGGGGCTGCGAGACGGTCACGCAACGTGCGAAGAGCGGCTTGAGAAACGCTTCACGACCGATCACTTGGTTCTCGTACCAAACCGCTGTCCGCCCGGCTCGCAGGGCCTCTTCAACAGATTCAACCGTTCGCTCCCTGGCGAACACCAACGTGAGTGTGCGATGCCTATCGGCGGCGTACCGGTAGTCCGTGGAAGGCTGATGAATATCAGAGTTGCCGATCAGCGTCAGATTCCTCCTGAGACACCACTCATGCGCCAACGGATAGTAGGTATCACCATTGGCCACCTCCATGCCGTGGAGCAGATCTTCTGCACACATCTTGTCCTGGGTTTCCGTCCATTGGCCCCGTTCCACGCCCTTCCAGGTGTGATGATTCCAGAACAGGAAGGCTCTCTGGCCAGCCACCGCCCTCAGACAGTCGAAGAAGTCGGGGGTATCCAGTGGATCGATGTCACTCAGGAATATCGCGTTGTAATGGCCCGGCGGCGTATCCCGCGTGATCTCCGCCCCTCGGATGAGCAGCAGGTTCTGCTGTTTTGCTCTTTCGACGGCGATCTCATACGGGCGGCTGTGATGGGTCGGAAGATCGTCCTTGTGCGGCTGGTACTCGATATGATCGCTCAACGCGATGGCATCCAATCCTTCTCGCTGCGCTTCATCGACGCGGACCGTCGGCCAGACCAGGCCGTCGGAAAAGACGGTGTGCATGTGAAAATCGCAAAGCAGGGTCTGATAGTCGGGCAGGTCTGGAAAATACTCCCGTGCCGTGCCAACAGAGACAACAACGAGAACAAACAACAGACACAGTCGGAACAGGTTCTTCTTCATGGCAGCTCTCTCTCGATCAGGAACACGGTGAAGTCATTTGTTTCCCGGCGACGTTCAGTATCGTAAGGGCTTCGCCTCTGCCCACGAATTGCCGACCCAGTTGCTTTGGCTTCCATCCCGTTTGTCTCCGGTGTACCAGCGCGCCGGCACATCCTCGCCTCGCGTCTGCTGGATCGCCGAAACATGCCCATCCAGCCAGAGTGTATTGGAGAATCCCGTACCCTGAGGGTCATAGGGGACTTGGGACTCGATCGTATTGGAGGTTCGGCCGTGACGGAAGATCTCCAGCAACGCGTCCGGCCACTTGGTGTGATTGCGCCACTGCGGCAGGTTGCAGGTCTCGCCCGGGCGGATGTGGAGCATGTCGCCGTTGTTGTCCAGCTTCTGTTCGAAGTGGTCCTGGATCACAATCATCTCCACCGGCTGTTTGATCTTCGACGTGTTGCGGTTGGCCACAAAGCCGTTCAGGCCAAAATGAGCCCAGTAGTAGATCTCCACGACATCGGCGTCATTCCACGTCTGAAGCCGATACCGTGAGCTGGGACAGTGAAACACGTCCATGTCCTTGGCATACGGGTAGTAGGCAATGCCCCAGTAGGCGTTGATCCCGTCCTTATCCAGCATGGTCTCGCCCGAACCCGGGATGCGTGGGTTCTCATAATACCAATACCCTCGGTTGGGCCCCCAGTGAGACCAATACTCGTTGTCCATGAGATAAGCCTGGAAGGCCACGCCGAAACCCCTTTGATGAGCGGCACAGGTGAGGCGTTGTGCCGCCTTCCGTGCTTTTCCGAGCGCCGGCATCAAGATGCCGAACAACACCGCAATCGTCGCAATCACGACCAGCAGTTCGATCAACGTGAACGCTCTTCTGTCTTTCATTCCGTTCGTCATGACGAATCTCCACTTCGTGTCGGTGCATTCCATTGTCTGAATTCATGCGGAGGCGGCACAAGGACCTTACGCCCCCCGTCGTGCAACGTCCGTCTTATACACCATGGTTCTCGCGGCCATGTTGGGTGTTGATTAACTTTCGATTATGTTTCTACAAACGGTCCGGCCTTCATCGCGACGTGATTCTATTATCACCACGTGGCATCCAGAATCCATGCTTCGTCGGGCCGGCCAAACCCTAACGCAAAGCTAAAGCAGTTTTAGTCTTTCGGAAATCCTTTGCTAACGTTCCGCAGGTCCAATCAGCGGACGTGTCGCCGTGACGCGGATGATCCCGAAAACTTCTTTGATGGAGGACACTTGTATGTTGATCGGCAGAGGTGGATTCAGAGGCTTGTGGTTTAACAGGGCCGTGGCAGGTTGTCTCTGCCTGATGCTGGCGGGCAGCGCGGCGGCCCAGGTCGTGACAACGAGCTTTCAGAACGGGATCAACGGCTATGACGGGACGTTCGATCGTCGCATCAGTGACATGGGCGACAATATCGACGGACTCAGCGTCGGCAGCTACTACGTGGATGGATTTCGGGCCGCGGTCGGCCAGGAGGACATCCAGGGACTGGTGCGGTTTGACGACATCATTGGCAGCGATCCCTGCCAGATCCCGGCCGGTGCGACCATTCTCAACGCCGAATTGATCCTGACCACGAGCACCACGGGCAACGCCCACTCGAGAGGCCCGTTCGGCGTGGCGGGGTTGCTTCAGGCATTCGACTCGACGACCACGTATTTCGAGAGCTTCAGTTCGACGACCGACATGCGCAGTCGCGGCCCCTGGTGGCAGGACGGCTCGGCGACCCGGCCCACAGGCAGCTATAGCTTCCTGACGCATGGCAGCAAAGAGAGCGGGAATGTGACGTCGGTCGTGCAATCCTGGGCGGATGGCATGGAGAACCATGGTCTGGTCGTTCAGGCCGGTCTGGGCAACTCGATCACGGAGCAGGCGAACGACGATGATGGTTGGTCTTATTGCACCACAGGTTACCCCTACGCCGATTCGCGGCCCCAGTTGCTCGTCTCCTACACCACTGTTTCTGTGCAGAAGAGCACGTTTCAGGAGGGCGTAGATGGCTATGCCGGCACAACGATGGCCATCCTCAACAGCGGCGCGAATGCCCTGGTCGCCGACACCGATGGTTCGGAAACAACCGAAGACGCTTCGACGCTGAACCAGACGTTCCTCGACGGGACTTTCTTCAGCGACATGTCCGGTGCGACCAGCTCGCCCGACGTTCTGGCCCTCTTGAAGTTCGACAACGTCTTTGGCTCCGAAGCGGGCCAAGCCCCGGCGGACGTGCCCGTGGCCAAGGCCTGGGTCGTGCTCACCACCGGCGATACCAGCGTAGACGCGCGCACCACCGGTACCTATTCGGCGTATGCCGTGCTGCGGTCCTGGGATACGACGTCACTGCATTCGTCCTTCGGCGAGCTCGGAGGTTTGCAGGTCATCGACGGCGACATCGGTCCAGCTCTCGATTCCATCGACGGCTTCATCCGCGGGTCGCAGGCCTGGTTCGACGTAACCGCGTATGTGGAAGGCGTCCGCACGGGCACGCCTGACTACGGGATCGCCGTCCAGGCCAACGGCACTTCGGATGGCTGGCAGATTCACACCACCGGCTCGACTACGCCGGACGCTCGTCCCCGCCTGGTGGTCTATTCCGCCGACCTCGGTGTCGAGTAAGTGCCGCGCGATGGACGGACAGGCGCGTTACTCGTCAGGCAGTTCGGGCCATCCACACCGGCCTGACCTCTGAATCTGCCCGAATGATATGTTCGCCAACCACGCCAGGGTGGCTCTACTGCGGTAGGCCACCCTTTTTGCATGTGGCATTCCATGAACCACCTGTTCGTTCCGATGTGCGATTGCCCACGACATCAAGGACCGTCTGCCAACAGCGCTGCCCGCCGTACCGACCTCACCGGCTCCTGGCCCGACCATCGTGGGATTGCACAGATGACCTGGTGGGTGCGTGCGTTGTCTATTCCCGTTCCGGAAGCCGCTGTTTTATACCTTTCACTGGAGCTGTTCAATCGCCTCCAGATTGCCCCCTGGTCCTTATTGTTGTTTGAGCCAGATTCGCTTAGAATACGGGAGGTTAGAGACCGGCGAGAACGCTGGAGTGGACCCGATGATCGAAGGAGTCTTCAGTTTCATGGAAGACCTGCTAGCGCCTAAGGATTTGCGCCACAACAAGTTGAAGAGCGAAGACCGCGCTTTTCACAACTGGTATCGGTTCGTGCTGTCATACCCGCCGCATCTGGTGAGGACCTACATCACCCGATTCGGATTGGAGCCGGGCCACCTGCTTCTCGATCCATTCTGCGGCACGGGTACGACTCTCGTCGAGGCCAAGAAGAACGGTGTCAGGTCTTTTGGCGTTGAGGCGCACCCTATGGCGCATTTTGCCTCCTCCGTGAAGACCGACTGGTCCGTCGATTCGCGAGCCTTGCTGGAGCATGCCGGGCGAGTCCGAGATATCGCCTCTCTTGCCCTCGGGCAGACAAACGGTGAACTCAGAAGACTCTCCGTTGAGGAAGAGTCTTTGCTCCTGGCCAATTCGATTTCTCCCGTTCCACTGCACAAGTGTCTTGTTCTTCGAGACGCTATTCTTGGAATGCCGCCGTCGGCGATGCGCAATATCGAACTGCTGGCTCTGGCATTTGTTGCGGTGTTCTCGGCGAGCAACCTGAAGTTCGGTCCCGAAGTTGGTGTGGGCCGGACACGGAAACATGACGCGCCCGTGCTTGATGCATGGTGGGCAAAAGTCAATGAGATGGCAGCGGACTTGAAGGAGTTCTCCTCGCGACTCTATGTTGCTTCCGAGTGTGTTCTCGGCGACGCCAGGAGCATTGCAGAAAGCCTCCCTGCCAATTCCGTTGACGCGGTGATCACCTCACCTCCCTATCCCAACGAGAAGGACTACACGCGTACGACCCGCCTGGAAACGGTGCTTCTGAACTTCGCCGGATCCAAACGTGATCTTCGAGCACTGAAACAGAATCTTGTGCGCTCCAATACGCGAAATGTGTATCGCTCCGATGACGACGACCTGTCCATCTCGCACAATGAGAAGATAGTCGGGATTGCGAGGGAGATCGAGCGCAGGCGCATCGCGTTAAACAAGGATTCCGGATTCGAGCGTCTGTATCATCGGGTGACTACGCTCTACTTCGGGGGCATGAGGCGTCATCTCGAGCAGCTCAAAGGTCCACTGAAGCCCGGCGCCAAGCTGGCCTATGTCGTGGGTGATCAGGCATCCTACCTTCGGGTCCTGATACGGACAGGCGAGCTGCTTGCAGACATTGCCCATGAGCTTGGCTATGACGTCTTGTCTGTAGATTTGTTTCGGACGCGGCTTTCCACCGCGACCGGCGAGCAATTGCGAGAGGAAGTTGTCGTTCTGGAATGGCCTGGAGAGAAGAGGATGTCGAAGAAGGAAGCGCCCAACCGTTATGACCAGCTTATCGAGAAGGTCTTTTTCAATCACTACACCGAAGGGGCGAGCGAGGTGCACTTTGAACGCGACGAGTTTGCCGAAATCGCCAGGGAAATGGGGATCGTTCTTCCAAAGAATCTTGGTGATATCATCTACTCCCATCGATATCGAAATAGACTCCCCAAGCCCATGACGGACTTGCTGAGGGACGATGAGGAATGGGTGATCCGGTCGGTTGGGCGATCCAAGTACGTATTTGCGAGAAGTGCCATTCATCAGATTTCGCCAAACCCGAGGTTGTCGCAGATCAAGATACTCGATTCAACACCCGAGGTTGTTCGCCGGTACAAGCTGTCTGATGAACAGGCTCTACTTGCGATACTGCGATACAACCGGCTGGTAGATGTCTTCACGGGGGTTACCTGCTATTCGCTTCAGAGCCATCTTCGGACCTCTGTTCCAGACATGGGGCAGGTCGAAACCGACGAGATTTACGTTGGCGTCAGTAAGACCGGTGAGCAATTCGTGTTTCCCGTACAGGCCAAAGGTGCGAAGGATAACGTGGGGGTCATCCAGGTCGAGCAAGATCTGGCCCTGTGCAAATCGAAGTTTGAGACCTTACGGTGTCGGCCGATTGCGGCGCAGTTCATCGCGGACGACCTGGTTGCGTTGTTCGAGTTCGAGGTGTCGAAGGGCGAGGTGTCGATCAAAGAGGAACGGCACTATCGGCTCGTTCCCAACGATGATCTGACCGACGAAGAGCTTCGGACCTATCGTTCGTAGCCGCTCCGGCGGCAGGCGTGTCGATGTGCCGCGCGCCTCGTCTGGGACAACAGATGGCGTTGGCACCACGCCCGCCTACAGCCTCCTCTTCTCGAACCAGGCGGTGAGGGGATGGCATGGCATTGGCAACCACGCAAGGGCGAATCATGATTCGCCCCTACAAACCAATGCCCGTATGCTGCTCGTCAAGCTCGGAGAGCTTGGGGATGGATGGCGGCGGCTACAGCTTCTTCTTTTCGAACCAGGCGAAGAGGGCCAGGCAGAGGGCCCAGAACAGGGCGATGACGAGCCACGGGTTCAGGCCGAGCGTCTCGGGCAGGGCGATCGGGCCGAAGTTCTTCCAGGCCAGTACGGTTCGCTGGAAGAAGGGATAGAGTTCCGCGTAGACGGCGGCGCCGAGGAGCATACCCACGATGGCGAAGACCGCGTGCCAGCGGCCCTCGCCCAGCGCGCCGACGGAGGTGCCGGGACAAAAGCCCATGACCGCCCAGCCGGCGCCGAACAGGGCGCCGCCGACGGCGACCGCGCCGAGGTTCATCGGCTTGTGCTTGAACGCCAGGACGTCGAAGTGCGCCAGCAGGTGCAGGCCGACCATGCCGACGAGGATCGCGGCCAGCATGAACTTCAGGATCGTCATGTCCTTCAATCGCATCGCGGCCACCTGCTTATCGAAACGCAGCACGCGACCCTTCTGGAGCAGGAAACCGAACGCGACGCCCGTGATCAATCCGAGAATCTGCTCATTCATGGCTCTTGCCTCCGTAGACAAGCCGGGCTACGACAATGCCCGTGCCGAAGAACATCGCCAGCGCCGCGAAGCCGCTGACGGAGAGCTGCATCATGCCGCTGAGCCCGTGTCCGCTCGGGCAGCCGTCCGCCATCCGCGCGCCGACCATGGCGACGATGCCGCCGAGGATCGCTCCGGCCGCCCGCCTGGCCACGCCTGGACCGAAGCGTTGCGACCACGTCGGAGGAACCGCCTCGGCGCGGAAGCTCCCGTCCGTCAGCGACGAGAGCAGCGCGCCGAGGAAGATCCCCACCACGAGCATGAACTGCCAGTCGACCTTGATCTTCTCCTTGGTGTAGTACTCGTTGGCGGCCACGTGCTCCTGCGCCACCGGCTTCTGGAGCAGGCC
>CAZNSM010000099.1:0-4164 GCA_964575615.1 uncultured Pirellulales bacterium
TTGAGCCCGCCCCAGACGGTGTAGATCGCGGCGATCGAGCCGATCAGCCAGATGCCTTTGGTCAGACCAACGCCGAAGATCTTGTTCAGAGTCAGGCCACCCGAATAGAGCACCGCCGCCAGCAGCACGGCGACGTAGATCACCACGGTCGTCAGCGCCATGAGCGCCCGGGCCGCCGAGTTGTAGCGGTACTCCAGGTACTCGGGCATGGTGTAGATGCCCGCCTTGAGGAAGCGGGGCAGCAGCGTGAAGGCGATCGCGATGATGCCGATGCTGCCGAACAACTGCCAGTTGCTCACCGCCAGACCGATGCTGCCGGCGCCCTGGCCGGCCATGCCGACGAACTGCTCGGTGGAGATGTTGGCCGCCACGATGGAAAGCCCGATGAGCGGCCAGGTCAGACCGCGACCGGCGAGGAAGTAATCCTCGCTGGTCTTCTCGCGCCGGCTCTTGAACATGCTGAAAGCGACGACCACGCCGATGAACGCCAGAAAGACACCGATGTCGAAGGGATTCAGATCCATGCGTCAACCCATCCAAGAAGCCGGTCCCGGGACATATGTGACGCCATTATAAAGGTCGCCGCTCCGGCCTCAACGATAAAGCCCTTCCGCAACGCCGCCGTGTGTGTGCGCCGCCATTGCTGAGTCATTGAAGCGTCTGTGTGGCAGCCTCAAACGCCTTGGCGTTTGGGGATGGGCGAAAGCGTCGGCGTCCCTGGATATCTGGATATACAAGGCGAGATCGTATCCGCCATCCCCAAGGCTGCGCCTTGAGGCTGCCACACACATGCCAGCGGGGCGGTCGGCAAGCCGCCACGAACCGGCACGCTTCTCGGCCGCCGCTGAATTACGACCGGTAATATGCGCCGATCTGAGAATCGCTTCGCACCTTTCAACCATCGAGGCACGCTGGCGCCGGCGCCACGGCTGTCCAGCCGGAAGGCCGCCCCGTCGAAATGGAGTCCCCCCCCGCAAGTGCCGATAGGACTGTCATAGCGGCAACTGTGGAAGGTCGCCTGGGGGCACAAGGACAGGCCATCACACCCCCGACGAACGTCGGGACAGCAGGAGGCGGGTGGCAGCCTTGGGTGCAGCACGGGACAGGCTCGGCGCTGGGAGCCTCCCCCCCGACAGCGTGATCGAGAAGCATGGAAAGGCAGCACCTTATGTTGAATCAGCCCGAGCAGAGACTCGACAGAAGACAGTTTCTCAAGACGGCGCTGGCCGTAGCAGGCGGGATCACCACGGTCGGGGCCGGCCCAAGCTTCGCCCGCAGCCGCCAGGAACCGGCGCACTGGGCGTTTCTTTCAGACACTCATATTGCGGGCGACCCCGACCACAAGTTCCTGGGGTTCTGCCCGTATCAGAACCTGCGGGAGATCTGCGGGCAGATCATGGCCGGTCCACCTGAAGGACTCGTGATCACCGGCGATCTGGCTCGATTGAAGGGCCATGCCGAAGACTACAAGAACCTGCGCGAGCTGGTCGCGCCCATCGCCCGCAAACGGCCGATCCACCTGGCCACGGGCAATCACGACGACCGGGAGAATTTTCTGGAGGCCTTTCAGAAATCCAGCCACCCCGCCTGGACCGTCAACGGCAAACACATGCTCACCGTCGACACCGGCCCGGTGAAGCTGATCATCCTCGATTCGCTTCTCTTCGTGGACCTGCCCTGGGGCCGCCTGGGCAGGGGGCAGCGCGCCTGGCTTCAGACCTACCTTCGCGCCTGTGACGAGGCGCCTGTGATCCTGATGCTCCACCATCCGGTCAGCGGCAGGGATGCCCTTTGGGACGCCAAATCGTTCCTTCAGATCATCAAGCCGATGGCAAAGGTCAAGGCGCTCGTGTACGGGCACTCGCACCGGTTTGCCTTCTCCGAATACGAGGGCATCCACCTGATCAACCTTCCGGCCACCGGTTTCAACATGGCCAAGGACCAGCCCGTGGGCTGGGTCGAGGCGCATCTTGGCAAGGACGAAGGTTTGTTCACCCTCCATGCACTCGAAGGCGACACCCGGCTCAACGGCCAGACCACTCGCCTGCGATGGAGAAGCTGAAGACCGACTGCACCGAGGGAGGGTGGCATCGCACAGGGATGAGCACGGACGCGCAAGGTGGGGGGATGGCAGGCCGCAGGGATTGTTCCGGCCTACAGCTCGTCCGGCTGACGGACATGGATGCGGACGTTCTCTCGGTAGACCTCGGTTTCGTCCGACGCGGCCCGGTCGATCTGACTCTGGGCCCAGAAGATCCGAAGAGCCGTGACGCCGCAGCCGAGACCGGCGACGAAAAACACCGCGGCCGCCAGGTATGCGAAGAACTCCGGCAGAGCCGCGATCAGGACGCCAAACCCGATCAGCAGAAGTCCCACGATCAGGATCGCGCTGGCAACGCTGCGCGACGCTCGCGACAAGGTGTTCGAGTAGAAACGAAACATCATTTTCGGTACTCCTTCCTGCGAAGTGTACGAAAAAGGAGCGGGTCCCGTTCGGGACCCGCTCGGCATTCGTCTCTCGGTCAATACATGTCGCCGCCCGGAGGCATCGCAGGTTGCTTCTTCTTCTCAGGGATCTCGCTGACCACCGCGTCGGTCGTCAGCAGCAGCGACGCGATCGAGGCGCCGTTCTGAAGGGCGGTGCGCTCGACCTTGGTCGGCACGATCACGCCGAACTTGATCATGTCGCCGTACTGCTTGGTCAAGGCGTTGTAGCCGAAGTTTTTGTCGCCGCTCTCGGTGACCTTCTGGGCCACGATCGAGCCGTCCAGGCCCGCGTTCGTCGCGATCTGCTTGATCGGAGCGACCACGGCGCGCCGCACGATGTCCACACCGATGCTCTCGTCGCCCTTGGTCTTGAGCTTGTCCAGGGCCGGCAGGACCCGCAGCATGGCGACGCCGCCGCCGGGGAGAATGCCTTCTTCGGCCGCGGCGCGGCAGGCATGAAGCGCGTCCTCGACGCGGGCCTTCTTCTCCTTCATCTCGGCCTCGGTCGCCGCGCCGACGTTGATCTGAGCGACGCCGCCGGACAGCTTGGCCAGACGCTCCTGGAGTTTCTCGATGTCGTAGTCGCTGGTGGAGTTGTCGATCTCGGCTTTGATCTGCTCGATGCGGGCCTTGATCGCCTCGGTGCTGCCGGCGCCCTCGATGATCGTCGTGGTGTCCTTGTCGATCTTGACCTGCTTGGCCCGGCCGAGCTGCTGGAGCTCGATATTCTCAAGGTTCAGACCGAGGTCTTCGAAGATCGCCTCGGCGCCCGTCAGCACGGCGATGTCGCTGAGCAGGGCCTTGCGCCGGTCGCCGAAACCGGGGGCCTTCACCGCCGCGACCTGGAGCACGCCGCGCAGCTTGTTGACCACCAGCGTCGCCAGCGCTTCGCCCTCGACGTCCTCGGCGATCACCAGCAGCGGCTTGCCCTGCTTGGCCACCTTCTCCAGCAGCGGGACCAGCGATTTGATCGAGCTGATCTTCTTCTCGTGCACCAGAATGTACGGCTTGTCCAGGACAACCGACATGCTCTCGACGTTGTTGACGAAATGCGGGCTCAGATACCCCTTGTCGAACTGCATCCCCTCGACCAGCTCGACCGTCGTCTCCAGCGACTGGCCCTCCTCTACGGTGATCACGCCATCTTTGCCGACCTTCTCCATCGCCTCGGCGAGCTTCTTGCCGATCTCGGCGTCCTGGTTGGCCGAGCAGGTGGCCACCTGTTCGATCTGCTTGGTCGACTCGACCGGCATGGCCATCTTGCCCAGCTCGTCCACGATGGTCTCGACCGCCAGCTCGATCCCGCGCTTGACCTGCATGGGGTTGGCGCCGGCGGTGATGTTCTTGAGACCCTCCTCGAAGATGCTCTCGGCCAGGATCGTGGCGGTGGTGGTCCCGTCGCCGGCCACGCTGGAGGTCTTCGAGGCCACTTCCTTGACCATCTGGGCGCCCATGTTCTCGTAGGCGTCTTCCAGCTCGATCTCCTTGGCGACGCTGACGCCGTCCTTGGTGACGGTGGGCGAGCCGAACGATTTTTCGAGAATCACGTTTCTGCCGCACGGGCCGAGTGTAATCTTGACGGCGCCGGCGAGCTTTCGCACGCCTTCCCGAATGGCGCCGCGTGCGTCGGTGCCGTATGCGATCTTCTTAGCTGCCATATCTTGCTTTCTCCTTCAT
>CAZNSM010000099.1:4264-6424 GCA_964575615.1 uncultured Pirellulales bacterium
TACTTCTCGATCACGGCCATGACGTCCGACTCGTCCATGATCAGGTACTCCTTGCCGTCGACCTTGATCTCGGTGCCGGCGTAGCTGGTGAACAGCACCAGATCGCCCTTTTTGAGCTGGACCTCTCGCCGGGTGCCGTCTTCGAGCAGTTTGCCTTCGCCCACGTTGACGACTTTGCCTCTCTGGGGCTTCTCCTTGGCCGTATCCGGCAGCACGATCCCGCCGGCCGTCTTCGACTCCGCCTCAACGCGCTCAACCAGCACTTTATCCGCCAATGGTCGAATGTTCATTTGTTCCTACTCCTTTCCACTTGCATTGCATGGGGTTGACCGTACCATCGTGTCCAAATCTGCGTATATCGCATAACTATCTCTTTACAAACCACTTAGCAGAATCACTGTGCGAAGATGTCGCTGTTGTACTTCTTCAGGAACAGGCGGTTCAGGAGCTGCTGAAGGACCTCCATGTTGACGGGTTTGCCGATCACGCCGAACACGTCGAGCGCCAAGGCTCGGCCCAGCACATCCGCGTCGACCCGGCTGGTCAGCAGGATGCAGGGCAGCAGCGGATAGTCCATGCGGATGATCTTGATCGTCGCCAGCGCGTTGGAGCGCTCGGAGTCCATGTCGAGGATGGTCGTGTGGATCCGGGTCCTTCCAAGGATATGAACGAATTCTCCGGCGTTCTCGGCGACCATGAGGTTGATGCCCCTGGGCCTGAAGAGACTGCGCAGGGCTTCCGGCCAGGCCCAGCTTGCCGCACTGGCCAGGACATTCACGTCGCCGAGTTGTGACCGTTCTGTAGACATAGTCATCCTACCGCAGCCGGAAAGTGCAAATGCCGTGCCAACGGCGGAACCCGCCGATGGGTCGTCCGTAAGCCGTCTGTCGACAATGTGTTACGACACGGAACCCAACGAGGCGTCCCTCTGGCAAAATTGCAGCCTGTCTCCCCGGCCCTGCCAGCCTGGCAGCCGAATCGGAGAACCTCCCCTCTCGTCGGTCCCTGTGGAAGCCTGTTTGCAGCCGCCCTTTAATATGATACTAATGCGATACTAACAAACGCGAACGATGGGACCGGGCGCCGGCAGTTGGAGATCGTTCTGATCATGGACAAGGTGGTCTTCGCACAATCATGGGAACCGTACCTCGCCCGCCTGGGGCTTACGACGTTCGACGACTTCTACAACTACCCCGAGACCGTCGCCGTCAACAGGAATCGCAAGCGCGACGTCCTGAAACTGACGCTCGGCGAGGGCGCCGACAGGCGCGTCTTTTTCATGAAGCGGTTCCATGACCCCCATCTCAAGGACATCCTCGCCACGTGGCACGGCCGCAGCGGCCTGACCTCGCAGGCCGGCGTGGAGTGGCGGAATTCGCGACATCTGCAAGAAAACGGCATCGGAACTTACCAGGGCGTCTGCATGGGCCAGCGGACCCGCTGGGGCCTGGAGAAGGCCTCCTTCTTCCTCACCCTCGAGCTCGACGCCGTCTGCCTGCTCGATTATGTGGTAGAGAAGTGGCAGGCTCTCGATCGCGACCACCAGAAGAGGATCGTCGTAGCTATGGCCCGCTTCGCCAGGACCCTGCACGGGCTGAACATCTCGCTGCCGGACCTGCAACTCTGGCATCTCTACCTCCACACGGACGGCTCGCTCAGCGTGATCGACCTGCACCGCATGATCTGGCCGGTCCACAGCGAGAGGAAGAAGGCCAGGGACATCGGCCGGCTTCTCTGGAGCCTGCTGCCGGACTATTTTGACGCCGACCATCGGCAACTGCTGCTCGATACGTACTTTGCAGACCTTGACGGCGCCAGCCGGCAGACCCTGGTCCGCCGCATCGAACGCTTCGAGGCGACCCTCAACCGCCGCCACACCGCCCGCCGCTACTACAAGACCAGCCAAAACCAGTCCGCTCGCCAGTAGTGCGCCAGGAGGCTTCCGACACCTTCCGGTCTTCGCCCGCGATGCACACCGGCAGATGGCCGGTTTACCCTGCGCGATGAGCGCCGATCGTGATAGAATAGTGTCATGGATAGGATGGAACGACAACGTGTCCGAGAATGGGCCCGGAACTGGGAGGCGGCGGGCGCCATGCTGCAGCAGGCCCGCGCCAGAGCCGTCCAAGAAACAGACACCGCCACGGCAATCGAGCAGCT
>CAZNSM010000099.1:6524-18405 GCA_964575615.1 uncultured Pirellulales bacterium
AGGCCCGCGCCAGAGCCGTCCAAGAAACAGACACCGCCACGGCAATCGAGCAGCTCTCCGACGCCTTCGAGTCCGCCCGACTTCAGTGGCAACCCCCAACCACCTCAGGCTTGGTGGAGCAGCAACGCCTGTTTGCGGGGCTGCGACCATGAAATCGCTGTTCGCCGCAGCAGCAGACCTCGAAGCGTTTCTAATTGAGCAGGGCTGGCGCTACTGTTTCATTGGCGGCATCGCCCTCCAGCGATGGGGCCAGCCGCGATTGACAAACGACATCGATCTGACGATTCTCGCCGGCTTTGGAAATGAGACCGTCTACGTCGACGCGATGTTGAAACGATATGAGGCACGGGTCTCCGGGAGTCGTGAGTTTGCCTTGAAGCATCGTGTGTTGCTGCTCCAATCCCGGGAGGGCATTCCCATTGACGTGGCGCTGGGCGGCATCGCCTTCGAGGAACGGGCCGTGTCCAGGGCGACGCGCTACGAGTTCCTGCCGGGCGTATCCCTTCTGACGTGCTCTGCTGAAGATCTCATCGTCCTCAAAGCATTCGCCGACCGGCCGAGGGATTGGGCAGACGTCGACACCATCCTCGCTCGCCGGCAGGCACAGTTGCACTGGGACTACATCTTCGAGCAGTTGGAGCCGCTTTGCGAACTCAAAGGCGCGCCGGAGATCATCGACCGCCTGCAGCGGTTGCGCGAGCAGGAATAGGCGATCCAGAAGCCGCTCAGCGGATCAGCTTGATGATCTCGGCCAAGTCGTTGGGGGCCTCGACGGGGGCGTTGCTGAACTGGCCCTGTCTATCCTTGTGGTAGTTGACGGTGACGTTGGGGTCCTTCAGGGCGTGGCCGGTCAGGACGCAGGCGACGCGCTCGTCTTTGGCGACCGTACCGTCGGCGAGCAGGTGCTTGAGCCCCGCGATGGTGGCGGCTGAGGCCGGCTCGCAGCCGAGCCCATACTTGCCGATCAGGGCCTTGGCGTCGCAGATCTCCTCGTCGGTCACCGCCAGGACGACGCCTTTGCAGACGTCGATGGCGCGAAGGCACTTCTTGAGGTTCACCGGCCGGGAGATTTCGATGGCGGAGGCGCACGTGTGCGGCGAAAAGTGCCTCGCCGTCAGGTCGGCATAGTACGTGTCGATGATCTTCTGATCGACGTGGCCGCCGTTCCAGACGAGCTTCTTGTTGTTGACCAGATCGGTCAGCGTGTCGGCGCCGGTGGCGTTGATGATCGCCATGCGTGGGACGCGGTCGATCAAGCCAAGCTGCTTCAGTTCGAGGAACGCCTTGCCGAACGCGCTGGAGTTGCCGAGGTTGCCGCCGGGCACGACGATCCAGTCGGGCGCCTGCCAGCCGAGGGCCTCGATGATGCGGTACATGATCGTCTTCTGGCCTTCGAGCCGGAATGGGTTCAGCGAGTTGAGCAGATACAGCCCCAGTTCGGTGCAGACCGCCTGCACCTGCCTCATGCAGTCGTCGAAGTCGCCCTGGATCTGGATGGTCTGGGCGCCGTAGTCCATCGCCTGGCTGAGCTTGCCGAACGCGATTCGCCCCGAGCCGATGAAGACGGTGCACTTCAGGCCGCAACTGTGGGCGTACAGCGCCACCGACGCCGACGTGTTGCCCGTCGAAGCGCACGCGCACGAGGTCGCGCCGACCATCATCGCGTGGCTGAACGCGGCGGTCATGCCGTTGTCTTTGAACGAGCCGGAGGGGTTCAAGCCTTCATATTGAAGGTGCAGCGCATCGGGTTTCATGCCCAGGTGCTCGGCGATGGCGCAGTTCTGCTGGAGAATCGTCTGGCCTTCGCCGATGGTGACCTTGTATTCGTCGGGACAGAAGTCCAGCAGCTCACGGAAGCGCCACACGCCGGAGAAGTCCAGCCGGCGGTCCCGCGTCGCCCACCGCTTGCCGAACTCGCTGAGCCTGCTGGGCACGGGCACCCGATCCCAGTCGTACTGAGCATCGAGCAGGTCCCCGCACCTGGGGCACTTGAAGATTGCCTGCCCGCAATCGAACTCGGCGCCACACGCCGGATTGACGCACCTCTGAAACGCCACATCAGCCATATCGAATTCTCCAGTCCTGCAACAGGCCCGGCATTATAGCCGATCCTACCGCAGGAACCAACTTCGGACTTTGACGAACAGGAGTTCCTGGTTGCTCATGGCGGCCCTCTCTTCGAGGAGAGCCCTGGCCAACACGGGCACGTCCGTGATGATGTTGTGCACCCCAAGATCGATGAGCCGGGTCATCTGTCGGGGCGTGTTGACGGTCCAGACGTGAACTTGCTTGCCGGCGGCACGCGCCGCGTCGATCAGCCCGGGCGTCACCAGGCGGGACGAGACGCTGAGGAAGTCAACGTCCAGTGCGGCCACCTCGCCGATGGATTGGGCTAGGATGTAGCCTCGCCGGATGCTCGGGTCGAGGTCTCGCACGTGCTCCAGGGCCTCGATGTTCGCCGAACTGACGACGCAGTTGGAGACGGCTTCATGCTCATGGAGAATCGCGACGACCCGCTCGGCCAGTCGGCGCGGCGGCCCCTCAACCTTCAGTTCGATGTTGAGCCTGATCTTGCCGACCGAGAAAGCCACCGCCTCAGATAAGAGCGGAATACGCTCGTTGCGGAACCCCGGTGCAAACCAGCTTCCGACGTCGAGCGTCCGGATCTGCTCGTAGGTCAGCTCGGACAGATTTCTCTTCACGCCGGCGACGCGAAACAGGTCTCTGTCATGCAGCAGAACCGCGTGGCCGTCGGCCGTCAGGCGCACATCCAGCTCGGCGTAGTCGGCGCCGTCCTCGACGGCCCTGCGGAGCGCGGCCATCGTGTTCTCCGGAGCGCCGAAGGAGCTGCCGCGATGAGCCGTGATCCTGACGCTGTCACGAAGCTCGAAGCTGCTCAGGATTGCCGCCGCCGTGGCCACCGAGACGACAGCGACGAGGATCACGACGGCGACGATCAAGCCGGGATGAGGCCGGCCGGACAAATAGGACGTCAGCCGTGCGACGACTCTGTGTGCACGGGTGGGTCCGGGCCGGCCCTCCGCACTCTCTTGCTGTGCTGCCGCGAGAGGGATAGCCGCCGGCTCCTGTGCGTCGGCGCCCCGAACGCGGCGCAGACCGGCATACAGACGAGCGATCGTCAGGCTGCTGACGGCGACCGTGACGAATTCCCCGAGAAAGGACGCCGCCAGGTATCCCGCCATCAGCATCAGGACCACGGGCATGACCAGTCTATGCTCCGCCGGCAGACGGGCGAACACGCTGCCGCCGAGCAGGTGGAATCCCTGCCCCAGAGCGAACGGCAGCAGGATCGTCGCCGTCCAGAGCAGCAGAACGACGGCGCCGATCCGCCGTCGGGTGCCCTTCAGCAGCCCGTGTGTATACGCCAGCGCCGAGGCCGGCGACAAGTCCTCCACCAGCAATGCAGGGAGAGAGAAGACCCAGTGAAGATACACGGCCCCATGAAGGACTACGATTGCCACAAGAAGCAGCACCGCCGCGGCCAGACCGGTCCAGCGTACCGCCGCGTTTTCCAGAAACAGGAAGTACACGCGCATCGAGGATAGCGCAAACCGGTATATCAGGGCTCCCAGCACGGCCACGGGCAGCAGCAGGATGACGTGCGCGGCAACGTGATAGGAACCAAGCACCGTCAGGCCCGGTAGTCGTCGCACGACAGCCTGGAATGCCCGCACCGTGCTCATCGACCGCCCCATGATGCCTTCCCAGGCGATCAGCATCATGCCGGCGTGTTTGACATAGAGCGTCACGACCGTGAGCGATCCGACGAGCAGGACAAAGAGGATGCCGCGCGGCGCCACAAGGAACGCCAGGACCTCTCCGTTGGTGATCGACAGACGTCCGCTCGAAGACACTGTGAACGAGGCCGCCCACGAAAGCAACGGGGTCAGCAGAAGGAAGCTCAACAGCGCAAAGACCGCGTCGTACAGCAGCAGGGCCCACAGACTCCTGTGGAGGTCCCTCCCGACATTGGCAATCAAATCGAACAACCACCTGGTACGCACGAGGATACGCCCCCGTCAATCCGAGAGACTGTGCGTGATCGTCGCCGGCGGATCTGACAATCGCACGGCGTTCATGCCGGAACCCAACGGTCGCAATGGAACAACAGAGGCAGCATTATAGACGGCCGCCGCCATTCCTGCCAACCTGCACGCTTTGTCGGGTATGGTCTTGAGTGGGACGTGATATTGGCGATAGGATGGACGGGAGACCTCCAGCCGGTCGCCGAGCACACGCAGGAGATGTCCGGGAGGGAACTGAGATGGCCCAAGAGACGAAAGTAGACAACGGCATCAGCCAGGAAGAGGGCAGCGAGTCGCCGGTGTGCATCCGGTGTTTTCGGCCGGTAGACCCGCTGGCGCACTATTGCCCCAACTGCGGCGCCGCGACGGGGCAGCTCACGCATTATTTGCCGGTGGAGAGCATTCGCTGGCAGGCGAGCGTCTGGGGACAGGCCTGGCGCCAGATCCGGTACCGCGACGTCTCCCTCGCGGGCCGGCTGTTCCGCCTGCTCATGATCGTCTGGAACGTCCCGATCATGCTGATCGGCCTGCTGTTCCGCTCCAGTGACAAGGCAGAGAACACCCAGGGCCAGGACAACAGTGCAGACCGTAGCGAATGACCGGCCAGCAAAACGGATGTGGGAAAGGAACGGCGATGAGCGCAGCAAGAACGAGCGTGATACTGTTGTTGGTTCTGGTTTCGGCGATGGCGGCAGGGGGGCAGCGGCGCCGGATGATCGAGGATTCCAATGACGTCGTCCACCTGTCGGAGATCCGCCTGCGGGACGTGTGCATCCTGCCGGATGCGGCCGGCGGGACCTACTACATGGTCGGCCCCGGCTTCAACAGCGTGCGCATCTACACCAGCAAGGACCTCAAGACCTGGCAGGGGCCCCGGACGATCTTCCGCACGCCCGACGACATCTGGGGCGACATCCGCGTGGTGAACATCTGGGCGCCCGAGATGCACAAGTACAGGGACAAGTACTATCTGTTCCTCACGTTCGACACCCGCAACCGCCTTGCCGAGCAGTGGCGCGACTGGCTGCCCCGCGTGACGCGCGGCTCGCAGGTCCTCGCGTCGGACCGGCCGACCGGGCCGTTTGCGCCTTTCGCCAACCACTCAACGCTGCCGACCGACATGATGACGCTCGACGGCACGCTGTGGGTCGAGGACGGCACGCCATACATGGTGTTCTGCCATGAGTGGGTGCAGATCAAGGACGGCACCGTCGAGTATATCCAGCTCAAAGACGACCTGTCGGCCACCGTGGGCGAGCCTAAGCGGCTGTTCCACGGCAGCGACGCCAAGTGGAGCAGGAAATCCGACCAGTACGGTTGTCACGTCACGGATGGGCCGTACCTGCACACCGGCAAGTCGGGCAAGCTGTTCATGATCTGGACCAGCGGCGGCTACAGCGGCTACACGACGGGCATCGCGATCAGCGACTCCGGCAGACTCGCCGGACCCTGGCGGCAGCAGGATGAACCCGTCTACGCCAAGGACGGCGGCCATGGCATGCTCTTCACCACCTTCGATGGCGCGCTGATGATGGTGCTGCACGCGCCCAACAGCCGCGACGCCCAGCCGCACCTCTTCGAAATGGAGGACACCGGCGAAACCCTCCGGATCGCCCGCGAATTCACCGGCAAATAATCGTGAGGGCCCGACCTCTGTCAGAGTCGCTTGACTTGTGCAGCAGGGTTCGCCTATCATCATTGGAGCCGGAAGACGCTGAAATAGACGAAGTCGACAACGGCGCGACAGGGAACGAGTCACCAGGAACCAAGCATGATGAACGCCTCAGATATCAAGAAGATGAGCCGGACAGAACGGCTTGCCGCCCTGGAAGCTCTTTGGGATTCTCTTCTGGATGAGGAATCCAAGATCGAATCGCCGCAGTGGCATCGAGACGTCCTCGAAGAGAGAAGAAAGAAGATCGAGAACGGTCAGGCCGAGTTCATCTCCCTGGCCAAGTTGAGGGCGAGTCGCCGATCATGAAGCCACGGGACGTCGTGGTATTGAGAGAGGTCGCCGACGACCTGAATGAAGGGAAGACCTTCTACGACCAGAGCGAGCCCGGCGTAGGCGACTATTTCTGGGACAGCCTGTGCGCCGACATCGAGTCATTGATCATCTATGGCGGGATTCACAGCAGGCAATATGGCCTCTATCGAATGCTTGCCAGACGTTTCCCTTACGCGATCTACTACGAGATCTCGGATGATGTGGCGTACGTCATGGCCGTACTACCGATGCGTCGCAATCCTGTCTGGATCGAAGGAAGGCTGAAAGATAGAGGCTAACCTTCGGTCGAGCGAAACTGGACAGCGAGCGTCGGCGAGCGACGAGCCTTCGGAGGGAGCCGGCATGGCGCGCGCGAGACAGACGGTGGTGGTGGGCATCGATCTGGCGGGTTCGCCTCGGCGGCCGACGGGGCTGTGCGTGCTGCGCGGCCTCAGGGCGCGCACGCAGATTGCGTATGCTGACGAGGAGATCCTCTGTACAATCGAGAAGGCCAGGCCGGACCTCGTTCCGATCGATGCGCCGCTGAGTCTGCCGCCCGGGCGCAAGAGCATCCACGATCGCGCCGGCGAGCATCTTCGCGAATGTGACCGCGAATTGCGGCGGCGCAAGATCCGGTTCTTCCCCATCACGCTTGGCCCGATGCGCATGCTGACCGAACGCGGCCTGGCGCTGAAGGCGAAGATCGAGGCGATGGGCTTCTCCGTCGTCGAATGCTACCCCGGCGCCGCGCAGGACCTCTGGCACATCCCGCGCCAGCGCCGCGACCGAGCCGGGCTGCTGCACGGCCTGGCCCGTCTCGGCGTCAAGGGCCTGACCGCCGAGATGACCGGCGACGAGCTCGACGCCGTAACCGCTGCCCTCGTCGGGCGCTGGCGCCTCGCCGGCAAAGGCGAAATGCTCGGCGGCGACACCGGCATCCTGGTCCCCCGGTTGCCGTAGCAGTTCCGTAGGGTGTGCACTGCACACCGATCTACACCATTCACGCGTAGCGCCGCGGCTGCAATTCCAGCAGGTCCTCCTCGTTGAGCGGCTCGGCCGAGTGGCTGGCCAGGATGTGATTGGCCATATCGAAGAGGTCGTCTCGCTCGCACCCGCAGCTCGGGCAGCGCCAGCCGTCGCCGAGGTAGATCGGCAGGCTCCGGCGGCGCTGAATCAGCAAAGAGAAGGCGTCCAGTTCCAGCTCGCTGAAGTATCCCAGCTCGACGATCTGCGCGCCGCAGTCATAGTCGTACGTTTCCGCACAAGCAGCCATGTGCATACCTCCCTATGCATCCAGTTTCATTTCTCACACATTCATACAGCCTCATTCTCACCGCCCACCGTTACCGCCGCGCAAGATTCCCATGTGTTTTCCATGAATTGCACCCGGCGGGATGCGTAGAAGCGGCGCGTGGCAGCCTCAAACGCGCCAGCGTTTGGGGATGGTAGCTCCAGCGGCTTCGCAGATGTCAGAAGGCTGCCAATGCGAAGAACCATCCCCAAGCTCTTCGAGCTTGAGGCTGCCACATACGGCTGTCTACACCTCTACAAGGCTTGCCCTAGAATCTGCATGGACAGGACGCGAGTCAAAACGCAAGAAGAAGGTTGAAACCAGATTTGGGGAGGTTTAGGGTGGTGGGGGACCTGCTGGATGGCGTACGGTGGTTGAGGCTCTGCGCCGGCAGGCGCCGCTGGGGGCACACGAGATGGTTTTGGAGGCACTGGCATGACGCGGCAGATTGCAGCGATTGGATTCGTTGTTCTGGTCTCTGTCTTGGGGCAGGAGGCTTCTGGGCAGGGGGCGGGGCGGGTGCGGTGGCAGCATCTTTCGAGCACGGCGGGGCAGATTCCCACGCCGGACGTGGGGCGGCAGGTGGCGACGCTGATCCTCGACGTCGATGGCGACGGGGTCAACGACTTCGTCGTCGCCAGCTACGAGAAGATCGCGTGGTTTCGGCGTAGCGCCGACGGCTGGACACGCTACGCGATAGAGAACGGCGCCCAGGGCGTGCGGATCGAGGCCGGAGGCGACTTCTTCGACATCGACGGCGACGGCGACCTCGACATCCTCGAAGCCGCACAGTCCAAGGCCGGCGAGGTCTGGTGGTGGGAGAACCCCAAACCTGACTTCGATGCCGACAAGGCCTGGAAGCGGCACGAAGTGATTGCAATCGGCGGCACGCACCACGATCAAATCTTCGGCGATTTCGACGGCGACGGTAAGGTCGAGCTGGCCTTCTGGTACAACGCGGGCAAGCGGTTGTACTTAGCGGAGATTCCCGCCGACCCGACGCAACGCTGGCCCGTCACCGAGATCGCACGGCTCAGCGCCGACAAGGCCAACCCCGAGGGTCTTGCCAAGATCGACATCAACGGTGACGGCAAGCTCGACATCGTCGGCGGGGGACACTGGTTCGAGCACGTTGGCGGCACGACGTTCAAGGCCCACGCCATCGACGATGACTATCAGTTCACCCGCTCGGCGGCCGGCGATTTGATCGAAGGCGGCCGGCCCGAAGTGGTGATCGGCTCGGGCGACGGCGTCGGGCCCCTGGCGCTGTACGAGTACAAAGACGGCACGTGGACCAGGCGCGTGCTAATCGAAGGCGTGGATCACGGACACAGCCTTCAGGTCGGCGACCTCGACGGGGACGGCCACTGCGACATCTACACAGGCGAGATGTACAACCCCGGCTCGGGGGCCAAATGCAGGCAGTGGGTGCTCTATGGCGACGGCAAGGGCAACTTCGAGACGCAGTTGATCTCGACGGGCATCGGCTGCCACGAATGCCGGATCGGCGATCTCGACGGAGACGGTGACATGGACATCCTCCAGAAAGACTTCCAGCAGGACCGGCGGGTCGATGTCTGGCTCAACGGCGGCACGCGGCCGGGCGCTCGCGGTGTCGGCACCAGCGCTGATTTTCGCGGGCCCGTCGGCCTGCAGCTTTACAGCCTGCGCGACACCTTCAAGGACAACGTCGCGCTGGGGCTCCAACTGACGAAGAACTTCGGCTTCGTAGAGGTCGAGCTGGCCGGCACGTACGGCCTGACGCCCGCCGAGTTCCTCAAGCGCCTGGCGTGGCACGGGTTCAAACCGATCGCGGCGCACTGGTCGTACGAGCAGTGGGAGAAAGACCCGGCCGCGGTCGTGGCCGAGGCCAAGGCGCTGGGCCTGGCCTATGCCGGCTGCGCGTGGATTCCTCACGATGGTCCATTCGACGAGGCACTGTGCCGTCGTGCGGCGGCCGTGTTCAACCGCGCCGGCCAAGTCGCGGCGGCGCAGGGTATCAAATTCTACTATCACAACCACGGCTATGAATTCGTGCCACATGGCGACGGCACGCTGTTCGATCTGCTGCTGGCTGAGACGAAGCCCGAGCTGGTCACGTACGAAATGGACGTGTTCTGGACGGTCCACCCGGGCCAGGACCCGGTCAAGCTGCTGCGCCGCTATCCGAACCGCTGGGATCTGTTTCACATCAAGGACCTGAAGAAGGGCGTCGCCACCGGCAAGCTCACCGGCTCGGAGGATGTCCGCAACGACGTGGTCCTCGGCACCGGCCAGATCGACCTGCGCGCGGTCCTGCGCGCCGCCCAGGAGATCGGCGTGAAGCACTACTTTATCGAGGACGAATCGCCCACGGTGATTCAGCAGATCCCGCAGAGCCTGCGCTTCCTCGAATCGCTGTCGTGGTGAGGCATAGCGCGGCCCCGGACGCTCAGCCGGCGTGGAGAGTGAACACCTGTGCGGCGTCGGGATCGGCGGCGATGTGCCAGGTGGTTCGCGTCAGCGCCTGGAGGAATCGGCGGTCGTGGCTGACCAGCAGCAGACTGCACGGGCAGTCGGCCAGGGCGGTCTCCAGCACCTCGATGGAGGGCAGATCCATGTGGTTGGTCGGCTCGTCCATGATGATGATATGCGGGGCGCTGAGCATGCCCAGCGCCAGCAGGAGCTTGCGCGTCTCGCCCGGGCTGGGCTCGTCGCTGGCGAGCAGCCGGTCGGGCCGGGAGCCGAGCCGGCTGACGATGGTCATCAGGTGACCGAGCCGGTCCTTGGCCAACAGCCTGGCCTGGTCCAGCATCTGCCGCGATCGGCCGGCGTCGATTTCCTGCGGCACATAAGTCAACTGCTCCGGCGGGACCTCCAATTCTGCCAGCAGGTGCCGCACCAGCGTGCTCTTGCCCGAGCCGTTGGCGCCGGTCAGTGCGATGCGGTCCGTCGGGCGGATCGTCAGGTCGGGATATGCGAGCCGTCGATGCTCGCCCAGAGCGAGTGAGCCGGCCGGCAGCTCCAGCAGCGCGTTTCGCTTCGACGTCGAACCGGGCAGCCAGATACCGATCTCGTACCGCTTCTTGACTCGCGTCGTCTGCGACCTCTCCTGCGCGTGGGCGAGTTGCCCGCGAAGCTGCCGCCGGAGCTTGCCGCCGACGCCGTCCTTGCCGCTGACGCGGGCGCGATCCTTCTTTTCCCGCGCATCGTGGTCCTTGATCGCCAGGCCCCGCTTCGAGCGCCGGCTCTGGGCCTGCCTGGCC
Organism: uncultured Pirellulales bacterium; assembly: GCA_964575615.1. Classification (GTDB taxonomy): domain Bacteria; phylum Planctomycetota; class Phycisphaerae; order Sedimentisphaerales; family Anaerobacaceae; genus Anaerobaca. The sequence continues at coordinate 17,094 of CAZNSM010000099.1, forward strand.
AGTTCCTCTCGGCGGACCGCCTCCCGCCGGACTTTCTCGTACGCACGCTTGCTCTGCTCGTGCTGCCTTTGCGCCGTCTGCTGCTCCAACCTGGCGGCCTCGGCGCCCTTCGTGACACCACCCGGCCGAACGGTCACGTCCGGCGGGTCGATGAAGATGCACTGCATGCACAATCCATCGAGCAGCTCTCTGTCGTGGCTGACCAGAAACCCCACGCCGCGAAACGACCGCAGCGAGATAGCCACAAGGTCCCGCGCGAACCCATCGAGATGGTTGGTCGGCTCGTCGATGGCGAGCACCTCGGGTTCGAGCCACAGGGCTGTGGCGATCTGCGCGCGTTTGCGCTCACCATGCGAAAGCGTATCCCAGCGATTCGCCCAGTCGCCCTCGATGCTCAACATCTCGCGGATCGTCCAGGCGGATTCCGTCTGGGCACTGACGAATTGCTCGAAGCGGTCCGGCATGTCATCGGTCCGCTGCGGGCAGTAGACGGCGCGCGCCGGCGCTTCGATCGTGCCCGTATCCGGCCTCAGTTGACCGGCGGCAAGTCTCAAGAGAGTCGTCTTGCCTGCGCCGTTGGCGCCGACGACGCCGGACCAGCCACGAGGAATGTGCAGGGACAGATCGCGGAACAGCGGTTCAACGGCGGATGGATAGGCAAACGTTACATGGTGGAATCGGACAAATAACCGGCTCATGGCCTCGTTCCCAACGGTCTGACGACGAATCGGATCTCAGCCGCCGACGTCGTCAAAGGAAATGCCCTTCTCGGGCAGGCTGGTCGAACTACGGCTCGGGGGTATTTGTCTAATTCCGCATGCACATGGCTCCAGGATATCACAGGAACTTCGGTTCGTTCATAGGAAATCACGTGGCCCGTGTCAAGTCCGTTTCCTGCCCGGGATGTCTATCGTGTATTGGAGGGTCTTTGGGATCGGGTCTCCGGGCGGTTGCACAACTTGTGTGGCAGCCTCAAGTCCGCAGGACTTGGGGATGGTTCTGAGCATTGGGAACCTCCTGCTATCTGCGCAGCAGCCCAGTCCGCCATCCCCAAGCTGGCACTTGAGGCTGCCACACACCTGATTGGTGGTCATCCCAAGGCACTATGCCTGATCGGACAAGAGGTGCCGGCGGAACCAGTCGCGGGTACGGCGCCACATCTCGGGTGAGAGGACGTGGCCGGAACCGGGCTCGATGTAGTGGGTGAAGTGCTGCGTCGCTCCGGCCCGTTCGTACGCCCGGGCGATGGTCTCGATGCCCTGGCGGACCTCGTCGATGGGGCTGCCTGTGTCGCGTTCGCCGAAGTTCAGAT
>CAZNSM010000100.1:0-16562 GCA_964575615.1 uncultured Pirellulales bacterium
GCAGATACTGCTCGTAATCGGCGCGATGGGCCTGGAACCACGCCTTGTCGTTGTGCGTCCGGATATCCTTGAGGAACCGGAACGCCTTCGGGCTGAACCCTGCGAATTGTCGCTGCTGCCCATCTGTCATCGTCAAATCGTTTTCTCTCACATGGTCACTGAAAGGTCCTCATGTCACGCGGCCATATCGTCCAGAGCGCTTTGGCCGCACAACCGTCCCTGTGGGCCAGAGGACCATCATGTATTACGTCACTGTCCTCGCGCTTGTCACCCCGAGCGAACCGAAGTGCAGTCGAGGGGTCTGGCCACAGGTGGGACGCGCCTCCGGTCTCGACCAGATTCCTCCACTGCGGCCTGCCTCCGGCAGTCCTCCGGTCGGAATGACAGGGTCGTGGTTCGGGGGTTCTCCAGAGCCTCGCGGGCAGAGGGTGTGCCCGCCGCACGAAGGGTGTCTCTCGTTCGTTGCCCAGGTCCTTCATTGCGCTTCGCTCCATTCAGGATAACATTCGTGGTCCCGGTGCGATGCATGTCAGTCCATGTTGTTCTCATATTGGACGAGGTTGTCGAGGATTCGCTCCAGGTACGCCTCAAATTGGCTGGCTTCGGCGTCGGTGAAGCCTCGGTACCAGATTTCCGTCATCTGCTCGGAGAGCTGTACGTATTGTTTCTCGGTGGCGCGGTCCTTCTCGGTTCGGTAGATCAGGACCTGGCGCCGGTCCTCTTCGCCGCGTTGCCGGCGGACAAAACCCATCGCTTCGAGCCGGTCGAGCATGCCGGTCAGCGTGGACTTGCCCAATTGGGTCTTCCTGACCAGTTCCTGGATCGAGACGCCGTCCTTCTGCCAGAGTGCGAACATGATGCGTCCCTGCGCCGGGTTGATCTCGACGCCCGATTCCTTGAGCCGGCGGAAGAAGATGCGCTCGCCCACCTGGCGAATCTTCGCCATCAGGAATCCGGCCTGCCGTTGCTGTTTCATGCTGTCGCTCATGGGGGGCGTATGATTCGGGGTGGCAGCCTCAAGTCCGAAGGACTTGGGGATGGTTCTTTGAACGGCAGTCCTCTGCGATCCACAAAGCAGAGAATTCTGCCATCCCCAAGCTGCGCTGGAGGCTGCCACACGCGCTCATTTCAGTTGCTCCTTGATGTCGATCAGCGTCCGGATCGCCTTCAGGTCCGTCGGTCTTTTGACGACGACCGTCACGCCCCGTATCTTGCCGTACCTCTTGCCTTGAACGAACTGGTCGATGTACTGGCGCTTCAGCTTGCTCGCAACGATCAGGTCTTCCGCCTTGTCCGCGAAGTAGAACGTCGCCTTGAACGCACCGGCCCAGACGGAAACCCAGCAGATCGTCTTTTTCTTCTTCGTGACCTTGTACAGCCAGCTCTTGCCGTCCGTGTAGTAGCGCCATTCGCCGGAGATGGCGGGATCGCATTCGGCCAGAAGAGCGAGAAACGAATCCCACGTCGCCTTGGCTTTCCCCAGGCAGCGGCTCAAGACCTCATCATCCGGACGCACATCCTTGTCATTCAAGCACGGCTTTTCCATCGTCTCTCACCTTTCTGGGTGGCAGCCTCAAGCCCGAAGGGCTTGGGGATGGTTCTTTGGTCTGGCAATCCCTCGCCGGTCAGGGAGCGGCGGAATTCGCCATCCCCAAGCTTCGCTTGAGGCTGCCACACGTCCTGATTCATGCGTTCTCCGCCTGCGCCATCTCGGCGCGGACCTCCCTCACCGCCGTTTCAATAGCCTGTTGCGGCGCGACCGCAGTGCCATGAACCCGGTTCAGGAATCGCAGGAGGATCGGACCGAAGGCCTCGATCTGATCGGTGTGGTGGCCATGCCCGCCGTCGGGGGCGACGTACAGATTCGCGTTGGGAATCTGTTCGTACATCCACACGATGTCTGCGAGGCGAGCAAAGGTGTCCCTGTCTCCGTGGCAGATCAACACGGGACAGCGGATGGCCTTCAGGTCGTCTTCCGCCAGGAGCGTTTCGCTCTGCCAGAGCTCCTTTACCTTCATCACGAAGCGATTCCAGTCCGCCTCGGGGTTGAGCCTCTCGTACGGGCCGCGAATGTCGCCCCATTGTTCGACCATCTGGGGCGTGATGGTCTTGATCCATTCGTTGGTCTCCGGCGGCATCCCGCCGCGACCTTCCTTGCGGAAATTGGCGCCGTTCGCGACGAGAGCGTGCACCTTCGATGGGTGCTTGACCGCCAGAATGTAGCCGATGATGCCGCCGTCGCTGTGTCCCACGACGGTGACGGGTCCGACGCCGAGCTGCTCCAGCAGTCTGGCCATGTCGTCCGCCAGCAGGGGGTAGGTCATGGGCCGGTCATCGAGGGTGGATCGGCCGTGGCCTCGCGTGTCCACGGCGATCACTTCATAGTGCGGCTTGAGCAGATCGATCAACGGCGCTTGTGCGGCGATGTGCGAGAAGCCGCCGTGCAGGAGAACAATGGGAGCGCCTTGGCCATAACGCTCGTAGTAGATACGCACCCCGTTGATCTGCGCATACGCGCCTCGATCCGGATTGGAGCCATACGCAGGGGACGTCGCTTTCTCGGCATGGAGCGATGCGTCCGCTCCACCAACTGCGATCAAGGTGCTCAGCAGGCATGCCCACAGGCATTTCACAGGCATCGTCTCTCCTTTCCTTGCGATCTCCTGCACTCTACGATGGCTTGGCAATCCGAATCTCGAACGGCTGGTTGCGGCACCAGCCTCTGGCGAGCTTCGGCGCCAGTCGGAGGATGCCGTATTCCGAACCGTGAGGGCCGTCGGGATAGTACATGGTCCAACCGTCCTGCCAGATGCGATCCTTGAGAGCCCGGTCGGTGACGATTTGGATCTGGCCGCTCAGCGTGAACCCGACGATCTGGCCGGCGTCGCAGAAGTATACGGAGACCTTCGGATCCGCCCGCAGGCGGGCCATCTTGGCCGATGGCATGTTGGTGGTGATGTAGACAAGGAAGTCGTTGTCGGCCTCTTCGTACAGGGGGGCAAGAGAAGGATAGTCCTTGGCGCAACGCAGGTTGTTCATGGCGGTCGTCATCGGGAATCCGTCGGCGTCGATCGTCGTCAGATAGCACACCGGCGTCGCGGCCATCAGATCCAGGCAGATTCGCCGGATGTCCATGCCCGCATTCGCACGGGCCTTCTCTTCTTCGACCGGGCACATCTCGGCCTGCCGCGTGCCCGGGACCAGCGTGCGCCACGCCACCTTCCAGTCATTGCCTTCCCGGACGAATACGAGAATCTCGTGGCCGTCGTCCTCGAATCTCCTGCCTTTGAACTGCCACGCGCAGTCGTACTTGTACGCGAGGATCGCGGTCGAGCCGAAAACGTCGATCTGCTCGTCGGAGGCGTCGAGCTTCTCGAAGGTCATCTGCGAACAGGCGTCCTCGTAGCTCTTCAGACACACCTGTCGTCTCTTCGCCCGGGCGGAGAAGCCGGGCTGAACCATGACTACGTCCTCGTGAAAGAGAGCCGTGAGCGCGTCGAAGCCCTTGCCCTCAATGCACGTCTGGTTGATCGTGCGAACGATCCGCATGAGCTGGTCTGTGATATCCTTGTGATTTGGCATCTCTCCACTCCTTAATCAGGTCAAGGTTGTTGAAACAATTGGTTCGGCATAGAATAGTACTACATAGAACTATTTGTCAAGTGGGAATCCGCAATCTCTTTGGATATGGGAAATATATTGACATATCGTAACATTTCGATATTTAGAGATGTAGTGTGGGTATGAAAGGAATAGTGATGGCCAAACAGTTGGAATTGCCGGGCGAGGAGGTGCTGGAAGAGGCCGCAGAGTGCCTGAGGGTGATGGCGCATCCGGTTCGCCTGAAGATGGTCAACATCCTGATGCAGGGGGAATTCGCGGTCCACGAGATTGCCGAGCTGTGCCGCACGTCGGCCAACCAGACCTGCGAGCACCTCCGGCTGCTCAAGGGGCACGGCCTGCTGTCCAGCGAAAGACGCGGCCGGACCGTGTACTACAAAATCGCGTCGCCTCGGCTGCCCCGGTTGGTCGAGTGCATCGCTACACACTGTGGATCGTAACCAGTTCATCCAACGGAGATTAGCATGGATCAGAAGAAGCGCATCGTGATCGTAGGGGGCGTGGCAGGGGGGGCTTCGGCGGCTGCCCGGGCCAGGCGGCTCAGCGAAGACGCCGAGATCGTCATGTTCGAGAGGGGGCCGTACATCTCGTTCGCCAATTGCGGCCTGCCTTACCACATCGGCGGGCAGATCATGGACCGCGACCGGCTGCTCGTCCAGACGCCGGAGAAGATGCGCGAACGCTTCGCCATCGACGTGCGCACGCAGTGCGAGGTCACGCAAATCGACCGCGCGAATCGGCAGGTCACGGTGCGCGACCTGGCGGACGGTCACGAATACCAGACCGACTACGATGTGCTGATCCTCAGTCCCGGCGCCGAGCCCGTACGCCCCAGGATGCCGGGCATCGATTCGCCCCACGTCTTCACCCTGCGGTCGATTCCCGACATGGACGCGATCAAGGCGGTGGTCGACAGGGAGGGCTGCTCGCACGCGGTGGTGGTCGGGGGCGGGTATATCGGCCTGGAGATGGCCGAGGCGCTGATCGATCGCGATTTATCAGTTTCGCTTGTGGAGCTGGAAGCCAATGTCATGGGCAGCGTCGATCCTGAGATGGCGACGCCGCTGCACGAGGAGCTGAAGCGGCACGGGGTCGATCTGCACCTGCGCACGAGCGTGACGGAGGTGGTCAGCGACGGCCATGGCACGAGCGTGCTGTTGAGCGACGGCAAACGAATCACCACCGACCTGGTCATCATGGCGGTGGGTGTGCGGCCCGAGGTCAAGCTGGCCCAGGAGGCGGGCCTGGAAATCGGCCGGCGGGGCGGCATCGTCGTCAACGAGCAAATGCAGACGAGCGATCCGAACATTTACGCCGTCGGTGACGCCGTGGAGGTAACGGACTTCGTCGGCGGTTTCCCGGCGGTGATTCCGCTGGCCGGGCCCGCGAACCGCCAGGGACGCATCGTGGCCAACACGATCTTCGGACGCGACAGCAAGTACGCCAGGACACAGGGGACCGCCATCTGCAAGGTGTTCGACCTGGCGGTTGGGACGACCGGGATGAACGAGAAGAACCTCAAGCGGCAGGACATGGCCTGCGAGAAGGTCTACGTCCATCCGGCCGACCACGCCGGCTACTATCCCGGCGCCAGTCAGTTGAGCTTCAAGCTGCTCTTCGATCCGAAGACGGGCAGGATCCTCGGCGCCCAGTGTGTCGGCGCCAAGGGTGTCGACAAGCGGATTGACGTCATGGCCACCGCCCTGCGGGCGGGTATGACTGTTTTTGACTTGCAGGACCTGGAGCTTTGCTACGCGCCACCGTTCGGTTCGGCCAAGGACCCGGTCAACTACGCCGGCTTCGTCGCGGCCAATTTCATCACCGGCGACATGCCGATCTGTCACGTGCCGGACGTGGTCGAGCCGCGCGAGAACCAGAAGCTCATCGACGTGCGTACGCCGGGCGAAGTGCAGGCCGGAACGATCCCCGGGGCGGTGAACATTCCCCTCGATGAGCTGCGCGACCGCCTCGACGAGATCCCGAAGGACAAGGAATTGCTCGTGTTCTGCCAAGTCGGCCTGCGCGGGTACGTGGCGGCGCGGATTCTCAATCAGCGAGGTTTCGCCGCGCGAAACCTCACCGGCGGCTACAAGACCTACTGCGAGACCCTCGGCATCACGGGGGCCAAACCCGCTCTGGCCAAGGAGATGAAGAGCGACACCGGCGAGGTCGAATCGCCGAAGAAAGCGAATTGACATCGGTTTCAGGACGTGCTTCGGTCGGGGGGAACCGGTCCATCCGATGGCCCCTGTGTGCGTGAAAACATCCTGGCAGCCGTGTGGCAGCCTCAAAGCGCAGTGCAACGGAGCTTTGGGGATGGCGAATGGGAGTGGCACATCCGTACGGAAAGGCCTCTGCAGTGCGATCCATCCCCAAGTCCTGCGGACTTGAGGCTGCCACCCCTGGCTGTTTGCGCCCTCAAGGGAGTGCTACCGGAAATCTCGACAGACACTGGCTGCTTGCGCGAGGGTTTGGCGATTGACAGGGCGGCGGGGATGATGTGGAATACCCGCCAGATGGTCGGCTCGAGTCTGGAGCGATGCGCTCCCAGGCTCCGCCGGTCGTGCGTTTTCCGGGAGTCCGCTGATGAGAACTGCACGCGCTGCCGCCTTTGCTGTGATCCCGTCGGTCTTCTGTCTTCCGCTCGCCGCTTCGGCGGCCGACCTCGTTGCGTTCAACGGCCGGATCGTCACGGTCGATGCGAACTTCTCCATCGCGCAGGCGATGGCGGTTCAGGATGGACGCATCGTCGCCGTCGGGAGCGATGACGAGGTCCTGCGCCTCAAAGACGACGACACTGAAGCGCTCGACCTTGAAGGCCGAATGGTCCTGCCGGGACTGATCGACTCGCACGTCCATCCCTGCGGCGCCGCGATGACCGAGTTCGACCATCCGATCCCGCAGATGGACTCGATTGCGGATGTGCTCGGTTACTTCCGGACGCGGGCCGAGGCGCTGGACGACGGCGAATGGATCGTCCTGCAGCAGGTGTTCATCACGCGCCTGCGCGAGCAGCGGTATCCCACGCGTGCGGAACTGGACCAGGCGGCGCCGAAGAACCCGGCGGTGTTCCGGACCGGTCCTGATGCATCGCTCAACACCCTGGCGCTTCAGCTTAGCGGCATCGACGAGGACTTTCGCGTCACCGACGGCGGTCCTGGATACGCGGAGAAGGACCCTCAGACGGGCAGACTCACCGGCATCCTGCGAAGCTGCAACCGGTTCATCAAGAGCAAGCCCACCGGCAAAGAGCCGACGCAGCGCGACCGGTACGAGCGGCTGCGGACCCTTTTCCAGGCGTACAACACGGTCGGCATCACGGGCATCTGCGACGGCGCCGCCGACCCCGAGGACCTTCAGCTCTACCAGAAGCTGCTGGCGGCCGATGAGCTGACGGTTCGCGTCGCGGCCCAGTACTACATCGACACCATCGGCCCGATCGAGCAGATCGAAGAGCAGATCCGACAGGTGGCGCGCCACCCGCTGCGGGAAGGCGGGCCGATGCTGCGCATCATCGGCATCAAGACCTTTCTCGACGGCGGCATGCTGACCGGCAGCGCCTACATGCGACAGCCGTGGGGCATCAGCAAGACCTATGCCATCGACGATCCGAACTACCGCGGCGTATTGTTCATCCCCCATGACCGGCTGTTGCCGATCGTCCGCACCGCCACCGAGTGCGGCCTCCAGTTCACCGCGCACACCGTGGGAGACGGCGCCGTCCATGCCCTGCTCGACGTGTATGAAGAGCTGAGCGCAACGCTGCCCGTCCGTCAGATGCGGCACTGCATCACGCACTCGAACTTCATGAGCGCCGAGTCCGTGGCGCAAGCAGCCGATCTGGGCGTGATTCCGCTGGTGCAGCCTGCCTGGCTCTATCTCGACACGCGGACGCTGACGGGCCATTTCGGCTACGAGCGGCTGCGGTATTTCCAGCCGCTGCACAGTATCTTCGCCGCCGGTGGTCTGGCCGCCGGCGGATCGGACCACATGCAGAAGGTCGGTTCGCTGCGCTCGATCAATCCGTACGACCCGTTCCTCGGCATGTGGACCACGATCACTCGCCGGGCTCGCTGGTACGAGGGCCAACTGCACCCGGAGGAAGCCCTCACGCGCGAGCAGGCGATCCGCTTCTACACCATCCACTGCGCGCAGGCCATGTTCCAGGAGAAGTTCGCCGGCTCGCTGGAGAAAGGCAAACGCGCTGATTTCATCGTCGTCGACACCGATGTGCTCGCCTGTGACGTCGACGCGATCCGCAGTGCGCAGGTCCTGCGAACCTATCTCGACGGCCGCCTCGTCTACCAACGATAGCGCCGAACACGCCGGCGAGAATCTCTGACGCTGCGCTTGCTGGCATGGAGAGGAGATTGACGTGGAGCATAGACAAGACGAGACGCCCGCTCCAGTGGACCGTCCGGTGAAGGGTCTGCCGATGTTCACCGCATCGGCCCCGGAGGCGCTGGCGCGGGAGAAGGCGGAGCTTGCCGCGCTGAACGAGCGAGGTGTCCTGGGACGGTGGCGCGGCTACCTCGACAAGACCGGGCCGGGATGGCTCCAGAGCGCGTTGGTGCTCGGCAGCGGCAGCGCCATGGCGTCGTTGTTTGCCGGCGCCTACTTGGAGTACCGCTTGCTCTGGGTCCAACCTCTGGCGATGGGGCTGGGGATCGTCATGTTCGCGGCCATGTCGTATCAGACCCTCTCGACGGGGACGCGGCCGTTCTACGCGATGAAGCGGTACATCCATCCGGCGCTGGCGTGGAGCTGGGCCATCGGCGCCTTGCTGGCGACGATCATATGGCACCTGCCCCAATACGCCCTGGCGGCGGGCATGACCGAGGACATGATCAAGGTCGTCACGCGCTGGGAGCCGGCCTCGTCGGCGGGACGGACGGCGCTGCTGCTTGCGATCGGTCTGGCGATTCTGGCGATCTCGACCGTCGTGGTCTGGTCCTACAGCTCCGGACGAGCGGGGGTGCGCTTCTACGAGCGGACCTTGAAGGGCCTGGTCTGCATGATCATGCTGGCGTTTCTCGTGGTGATCGTCCGGCGTGCGTTCGACGGCGGCGTGGATTGGGCCGGCGTGTTCAAAGGCTTCCTGCCTCTGTACGTTCCCACCGATGCACGCGGCGTTTCCATCGTGATGGCGGCGTTCAGCGCTTCGACCGGGATCAACGCGACGTTCCTCTTCCCGTATACGCTGTTGGCCCGTGGTTGGGGCCGGGAGCACCGGGGGCTTTCCCGATTCGATCTAATCATCGGCATGATGCTGCCGTTCTGCATCGCCACGTCGCTGATGGTTATCGCGACCGCCTGCACGATCTACGATCCGACGCAGTTCGCGTCCGGGTCCACCAGTCTGTCCCCGGTAGCGGCGGCGGCCATGCTCGAATCGGCGGGCCTGAACGCGTTCTTCTCGCGCATCGTCTTCGGCATCGGGATCATCGCGATGGCGATGAGTTCCATCACCATGCACATGCTCGTCAGCGGATTTGCCGTCTGCGAGATCTTCGGCATCGAGCCGGGGAGTTGGCGTTACCGGCTGGCCTGTCTGCTCCCCGCACCGGGCATGACGGGCGTAGTGCTCTGGAGATACCTGGGGCCCTGGGTGGCGGTGCCCACCTCGGCCATCTGCGGGCTCATGCTGCCGATCGCGTTCATCGGCTTCTTCATTCTCAACAACAGCCGGGCCTATCTGGGCGAGGACAAGCCGCGCGGGCCCAAGGCACTGGTCTGGAACATCGCGATGATCGTCTCCATCGCCGTCAGCCTGGCCGGCATCGTCTACTACCTCGTGTCCCTGGTTTGAATGTTCATCCCTTCTCGGGACCGGAGCCGGCCCACAGGGCTTCGATCTGGTCGCGGATGGGCTTGCCTCGATACATTCTCAGCAGGTGCCGTTGCGCCTTCAGTCCCTTTGCCACGAGCGTTTCTACGGCGCGGAGGTGATCGCTGGGGACGTCCACGAATACGCGCTGCCCGGCGCAACGATTCATCGCATCGGCCAGCAGCATCGGGCCCGCCTGGGCGGTCGCGATACACGGGCCGATCTGCCTGGCATTGGCGCCGGGGCGTGACGTGATGAATCCTTCGAGACGGCCGGCAGTGCGTACGACGCGCATGGCTTGCGGGGCATCAGCGAACAGACGCGACAGCAGCGTGGCGCGATTCGTGCCGGTCATGCAGCGGTTCAGTTCGCTTACTTCCGGAAGCATCGCGGCGGTCGCCTCCTCCGTATGGCATTCGACGTCGCTGTGTGACGCGATGCCCTCATATCGCGTCAGCGAGTACTCGGCTTCGAAACCGAGCTTCTCGTAGACCGGCTGACCGGCGGGCGTCGCATCCAGGCGAACCGTTTCAACGCCCTTTTCGTCGAGATAGGCCAGGGCATGCCGCAGCAGCGCCGAGCCGACACCCTGACGTCTCGTTTCGATGTCCACCAGGACCATCGCGATCCAGGCCACCGAATCGAACAGGCACGTCGTGGTCGTCCCAACCGCTGTCCCGTCCAGTTCGGCGACGAAGCAACCCTCGCCACCCAGGTCCAGGAACCGCCGCCAGTCCGTCTGCGTCTGGTTCCATTGCGCCTGGTGGCTCAGTCGCAGCCCCAGCGCCAGGTCCGCCACCGTCATCCGTCGTATCCGTATCATGTCCCACAGTCTACCACATCTCCGCATGAACGTCGCCACGCCGCCGGACGTAGAGGAAGGTGCATGACTTGGTGTCGCATGAGACCGGTGGCAGGTATGTGTGAAAACATCCTGGCAACCGTGTGGCAGCCTCAAGGCGGAGCCTTGGGGATGGCTGACACGATTTCGGTCTGAGTGTTGAGAGGCGGTGGTGCTCTCCGCCATCCCCATCCGCCTGTGGCGGATGAGGCTGCCACAAAGACGCTTCAACCACTCATCAGTGGCGATGCCCGAAAACGTGCACAGACACGGTCGCAGCGCTGCGAAGCGGCTCAGCTTGATCGCAGACGGGCGGAAATGTTGGAATGAGAACGGTAGTAGCGCTGACGGTTGGGTTCTCTGCGGGTGTCGCGCGAGGAATCTGGATGCGGCCGCAGTATCTTCCGGTCGAGCGACTGATCGCCAACGCGACCGCTTATATTGCGGAGGAGCCGAACGATCCGGCGGGCTACTACACCCTGGCGAGAATTCACTACCTGGCCTTTGCGAACAAGGCCCTTCTCGTCGGCGCGTTCAACGAGCAGACTCCGCCGTCGGTGATCGAGTACTGGTGGTGGGAGGACTATCTCGGGGCTGCGCGGTACGCCGAGGCGATGCGCATCGCGCTCGCAGAGTATGGCGTGGATTCGGCGGCGGACCTTCCCGCCGGCCAGGTCGACGCGTTCTGGTCCCGCGTCAGTCAGATCCAGACCGATCTCGAACGGGAAGGCTGGCGGCCCGAGCAGCCGACGACCGACCAGCTCATCGAACACGCCGGAGCGGCGCAGTGGAACTTCTACCGCGCCGCAGCGCTCGATCCGAACAACGCGCTGTACGTCCTGGGGCAGGCCAGCCTGGGCGAGCAGTACCTGGAGTTCTTCGCCCAGGCCGGTGGCGCGCTGATGCCGCCCGGCCTCAAGGCGATCCTGCTGAACGCCGTCAGGCAGACCTACCTGCTGGCCTACGATCTGTCGATCCGAAGGGACCTGGAGTTGGATCGGCTGCCCATCGAAGGCCTGCGCGGGATTGTCAGCTACGAGGCCGGCAGCGCCTTCGTGCGCCTCTGGGAGAGGGAAAAGGACGTTCCCAAGGACGTGCAGGAGAGGCTCGCGGCGATCAGGGCGAATCTCGCGAAGTTCGAGGCCTTGCCGATCGGAGCGATAACGCCGATCATGTTTGGCCTGGAGGCACACTGCTCGCTGGCGGACCTGCTGGACCCTGCGACGGTCGTATCGTTCGACCTGGACGGCGACGGCCGCGCGGAGAGGCGTCCGTGGGTCAAGCCGACGACGGGTTTCCTGGTCTGGGATCCAAGCCGGACCGGCCGGATCACGTCGGGACGCCAGATGTTCGGCTCGGCGACCTGGTGGATGCTCTTCCAGAACGGCTACCGCGCGATGGATGTTCTCGACGATAACCGCAGCGGCCGACTGGACTTAGGTGAGATGGAAGGCTTGTCCGTCTGGTTCGATCGAAACGGCAACGGCGTCTCCGATTCGGGCGAAGTGGTCCCGGTCAGGCGTCCAGGGATTGCCGCCATCGCGACGCGGCCGGACGGCCTGGATGGGACATCTCCCATGTGTGCAGCCGGACTGACGCTCGAAGACGGGCGGACGGTCCCGACCTACGACTGGATCGCCCCGCCCGCGACACCCACACTGGCCCGATAGGCTGCGAGCAGGGATTTCTCAGGAATTGTCCGCTTCCGCGTGTAACCAGCCCGCCAAGGCGGACCACCTTCCACGTGTGGGTCGTGGGCGGGCATACTCTGTGCCCATACTGATTCGGCCGCATGGGCTGAAGCCCATCCTACGAATCTGAGACAGGCAAGGGAGGTTGAGCATGTTCCGATCGTCGAAACTGGCCGTGATGGGGGCGGTCTGTGTAGCCTTGGCGGTGGCGGGCCGTCTGGCCGCCCAGGAGGGTGTCACCCTGGCGATCAACGAGATTGTCGCCTCCAACGGAGCGGCGGGCCAGGACCCCCAGGGCCAGTACGATGACTGGATCGAGATCTACAACGATGGCGATACGCCGGTTGATCTGGCGGGCATGTACCTGAGCGACGATCCGAACGAGCCTGCGATGTGGCAGGTGCCTGCGGGCGTCCCTGCCTTGACGACCGTGCCGCCGCAGGGATACGTGGTGATCTGGGCCGACGGCGACACCGCCGACGAGGGGTTGCACGCGAGTTTCAAGCTTGACGCCGGCGGGGAATACGTCGGCCTGTTTGCCGCCGACGGCGCGACCCCGATCGACAGTGTGAGCTTTCCGGCTCTGGCGACCGACTTGTCGTACGGCCGCTACCCCGACGGCCAGGGGCAGTGGCAGTTCTTCGCCGAGCCGACGCCCGGCGCCGCGAACGAGGGGGTCTACGAGGGTCTCGTCGAGCCGGTGGAATTCAGCCGCGAGCGCGGCTTCTACGATGCGGCGTTCACCGTCACCCTGAGCACGCCGACGCCGGACGTCACGATCTACTATACGCTGGACGCAGAGAATCCGGGGCAGCCCGGAGGACGCGCTCTTTCGGGTTTGATCTACAAGGGGCCGATCGAGATTCGCCGCACGACCTGCCTGCGGGCCATCGCCAGGAGGGACGGATGGAAACCTTCGCCCATCGGCACGCAGACGTATATCTTCGTTGCGGATGTGGTGGTTCAGTCGCCGAGCGGCCAGAGCCCTGGGACGGGCTGGCCTTCTCCCTCTACCCAGTCCGGCGGCGGTGGCTGGTTTCCTGGCGGCGGCATGGGCGGCGGGCAGGTCATCGACTATGGTATGGACCCCGAGGTGGTCAACGACCCCCGGTACAAGGACCTGGTCGATGATGCGCTGCTGTCACTGCCGTCGATTTCGCTGGTGACGCCTCTGGCCAATCTGTTCAATGCGAGCACCGGGATCTATGTCAATGCCTTGCAGGACGGCATCGCGTGGGAGCGGCCGGTTTCTGTCGAGCTGATCTATCCGGACGGGACCGAGGGGTTCCAGATCGACGCGGGCCTGCGGATTCGCGGCGGCTACGGTCGGCAGGCCGACAACGCCAAGCACGGCTTCCGCCTGTTCTTCCGAGCCGAGTACGGCGCGTCCCGGCTCAAGTACCCGCTGTTCGAGGACGAAGGCGTCGACGAATTCGAGAAGGTGGACCTGCGGGCCGAGCAGAACTACTCCTGGGCCTTCAAAGGCAGCATGGGCGACGACAACGGCGGCAAGAACAGCCTGCTGCGGGACGTGTTCAGCCGCGACTTGCAGGGGGCGACAGGACAGCCTTACACGAGGAGCCGATACTACCACCTGTATCTCAACGGCCAGTACTGGGGCATCTACCAGACCCAGGAACGCTCCGAGGCGCGCTACGCGGCGTCGTATTTCGGGGGCGACGTGGAGGACTACGATGTGGCCAAGGTCGACGCCGGCCCGGGCGCGCCCTACACCATCCACACCACCGACGGCAATCTGGATGCGTACAATCGCCTTTGGCAGGCGGCCTCGAAAGGTTTCAGCACCGATGCGGCGTACTACCAGGTCCAGGGGCTCGATCCCGACGGCACACCCAACCCGGCGTTGGAGCGGCTCGTCGATGTGGACAATCTCATCGACTACATGATCTGCACGTTCTACGTCGGCGATCTCGACGCGCCGATCTCGAGTTTCCTCCAGAACAGCCGGCCGAACAACTTCTACGCCGTTTACAACCGCACAAATCCCGACGGGTTCAAATTCTTCCGGCATGACTGCGAGCACACGATGTTCAACGTCAACGAGAACCGCACCGGGCCCTACAGCGCCGGTCAGCAGTCGCAGTACTTCAATCCGCAATGGCTGCACCAGCAGCTTGTCGCGCACCCCGAGTACAGGATGCGATTCGCCGACCACGTTTACAGGCACTTCTTCAACGACGGCGTCATGACGCCGCCGGTCGCGGCGAGCCTGCTGACCGCCCGCAAGGACACCATCGACCTGGCGATCATCGCCGAGTCCGCCCGCTGGGGCGATGCGAAGGTCACCAAGCCCCGCACCAAGGACGACGACTGGCTGCCCCAGGTGCGTTTCCTGCTCAACGACTACCTTCCAAAACGCACGGACATCGTCCTGAGCCAGTTCAAGAGCAAGGGCTGGTATCCGAGCGTCGAGGCGCCGAGCTTCAACCAGCATGGCGGGGCGGTCGGCAGCGGCTTCGGCCTCGTGATGACGGCGCCCGCCGGCGAGATCTACTACACCCTCGACGGCAGCGATCCCCGCCTGCCGGGCGGCGCGGTCAGTGCCGGCGCGATCACGTACGCCGGGCCCATCGCCCTGACGGAGTCGACCCGGGTCCTGGCCCGCGCTTGGCAAGGCGGCGTCTGGAGCGCCATCCACGATGTGACGTTCGCGGTCGGCCCGGTGGCCGAGGGCCTTCGCATCAGCGAGATCATGTATCACCCGATGGAAACAGGCGACTGTGACGATCCCGGCGCCGAGTACGTCGAGTTGATCAACATCGCAAGCGAGACGATCAACCTCCATCTCGTCCGCTTCACCAATGGAATCGACTTTGTCTTCCCGAGCTTCGATCTGACGCCGGGGGCACGCTGCTTGGTTGTGGATGACATCGGAGCCTTCGAGGCCAGATACGGGCCGGGATTGCCCATCGCGGGCCAATACGCCGGCAAGCTGGCCAATGGCGGGGAGACGATCGCACTGGTCGATGCGGCGGGAACGGTCATTCACCGTTTCGCGTACGCGGACGACTGGTACGACGTGACCGATGGCGGAGGCTTCTCCCTGACGATGGTCGATGTGACGGACCCCGATCCGGCGGTGTGGTCATTGCGGGAAGCCTGGCAGGCGAGCAGCATGATCGATGGCTCGCCGGGCGCCGATGATCCCGGCCTTCCGGCGCGTCCGTGAGGTGGAATGCAGAGATTCGACCGCTATTCGGTCTTCCGGAGGGGGGAGGTCCAAAGATAGATCAGGTGCTCCTGGTGGTCTTCCCGGCTGGTCATGCGGACCGTCTGGTCGGGCGCGAAGTCCCCGATTCCGAAGTTGTGTGAGACGATGCGGGCTCCCGGCGGCAACTGCTCCAGTTGCGGTATGAGCCGGCGGTTCAGCTCCGGGCTCAGATAGATGGTCACCACTGCGGCCGCACGCAGGTCCACTTTCAGTACGTCTTTCTGTTCGACGGTGACGCGGTCGGCCAGCCCCTCGCGGTCGGCGTGGGCTCGCGCCTCGGCCACACGCAGACGATCCAGGTCGAATCCGACCGCCCGGCAGCCGTAGTTCTTCGCGGCCGCGATGAGGATGCGGCCGTCGCCGCAGCCGAGGTCATAGACCACGTCCTCGGGTCCCACACGCGCCAGTGCGAGCATCCGCGCGACGACATCGTGAGGGGTCACCACGTACTCGACGAAGATGATGGGAGCAGGAGGGCTCTGCTCGAACGCGCGGGGCAGAGCGGGAGGTTCTTCAGGTGGCTCGGGGCTGTCGCCGGCAGCGGAGCACGTGGGATGTGCTGTATCGGCCGCATGGGCTGATGCCCATCCTACCGGGTTACAGCCGGTCAGCAACAGGCCGATGGTAAGCAGGCTTCCAATGCAGATTCGGGCGAGCGCCTCATGCACAAGAGTTCTCTGGTGTCTCCCGACGCGTGACGCATCAGGCGGACTTCTTCTTCTCGACCTTCGTCGTTTTGGGTTCGGTCGAGGCGGTCTTGGCTTCCGTCTTGGCCTCTTTCTTGTCGCCGCTCTTGGCGGAGGTCCCGCCGGTGTCCTTCTCAGCGGCCTTCTTGTAGCTGTCGCTGCGATAGTCGGTCTGATAGAAGCCCGAGCCTTTGAAGATGATTCCCGCGCCGGTGCCGATCAGCCTTCGCAATGCCGGCTTCTTGCACGCGGGGCACTTGCGAAGCGGCTTGGCCGTGATGCTCTGAAATTCCTCAAACTCGTGTCCGCAATTGTCGCAGGCGTATTCATACGTTGGCATGGTCACTACTCCGTGTTGGTGCAATTCCCAAAAGGGTGTCCGGCGTCTTCATTCTTCGTCCTCCCGATTGGCCTCGGAATCGGGCTCATCCGTTGCCTCGCCGGACCGTTCCTCCTGCGCCGGAGCCTCCGTGCATGCCAGCTTGTTGACGACAACCTTGCTGGGCCGGATGACGCGCCCGTTCAGCTTGTAGCCCTTCTGAAACTCCTCCAGGATGATGTTGTCCGGACGCTGTGGGTCTTCCCGTCGCATCATCGCTTCGTGAATGTTCGGGTCGAACGGCTCGCCGAGGGCCCCGGTGACCTCCACGCCGTGCGAGCGGAG
>CAZNSM010000100.1:16662-18060 GCA_964575615.1 uncultured Pirellulales bacterium
TCGGGTCGAACGGCTCGCCGAGGGCCCCGGTGACCTCCACGCCGTGCGAGCGGAGAACATCGAGCATCTGGTCGTAGACCATCCGGACGCCCTGGAGAACGACGTCGACGTTCTCGGCGGCCTTCGCCTTGTCGAGCGTGTGTTCGAAGTTGTCCAGGACCGGCAGGAGCGTCTTGAGAAGATGCTCTTTCTCGTAGGCGACCGACTCGGCGACCTGCCGGGTCATGCGCTTCTGGAAATTGGCGTAGTCGGCACTGACCCGCTGGAGCTTGCCGAGCAAGTCATCGCGCTCGGCCTGCGCCTGTTCCAGTTGCTTACGGACCGCTTCGATCTCTTCGGGCGTCGTCCTGGCGTTCTCGTCGTTGGGTTTGGCCTTCTTGTCTTTCATCCGTGGTTCCCGAAATGTCGCTTGAGTTTTTCAAAGAAACCCTGGGACTTGGGGGACACGTCGATGTTCTCCGTCTTGGCGAATTCGCGCAGGAGCTCTTCCTGTCGGGCGTTCAAGCGGGCCGGCGTCTCGACCGTGACCTGAACCAGTTGGTCGCCCATGCGTCCGGATCGCATGTCGGGCAACCCCTGGCCTCGGATGCGAAAGAGGCTGCCGTACTGCGTCCCCGGCGGAATCTTGAGTTGCTTGGTCCCGTCGAGGCTGGGCACGTCAATCGTCGCGCCCAACGCCGCCTGGGTCATGCTGATGGGCACGACCGCGATCAGGTTGTTGCCGTCGCGCTCCAGGAACTCATGGGCCTTGATGCGGACGTAGCAATACAGGTCGCCGTGGGGACCGCCGCCCTGGCCCGGCTCGCCCTCGCCCGCGACGCGGATACCCTGGCCCTCGTGCACGCCCGCGGGAATCTTGATCGTGACGGTGCGCTTGCGCGGCACATGCCCGCTGCCCTTGCACTTCGGGCAGGGCTTGGTGATGACCTGCCCGGAGCCCTGGCATTGTGGACAGGTCGAGACCATCTGGAAGAAGCCGCCACCTTTGGCGACTTGGCCGGAGCCGCCGCATACAGGGCAGCGACTTGGCTGGCTGCCCCGCGCGGCGCCGGTGCCGTCGCATTCGGCGCAGCGGTCCTGTCGTGTGAACTCGATGGTCTTCTCCGCCCCCTGCGCGATCTCATTCAGCGTCAGCTCTACGCCCGTCTCCAGGTCGTAACCGCGCGTCGGGCCGCTGCGGCGACTGGCCCGGCGACGCCCCCCAGGACCGCCGAACATGCCGCCGAAGAAATCCTCGAACCCGAACATGCTGAAGATGTCCTCGACGTTCATGCGCGAGAAGTCGTGCATGCTCGCCCCGCGGAGCCCTTCGTGACCGAACTGGTCGTACTGCTTGCGCTTCTCCGCGTCGCTGAGGACCTCGTAGGCCTCGGCGCACTCCTTGAACTTCGCCTCGGC
>CAZNSM010000101.1:0-11617 GCA_964575615.1 uncultured Pirellulales bacterium
TTCTCCAGGCCCCCCTGGCGAATCTCGGCCAACTGCTGCGAGAGGTGCGTCTTCATGTCCCGATACATACTCGTGTCCTCCTGCGGGCGCGAGGGCAAATCATGATTCGCCCTGGTACGGGCGACCAATCATTCGCCCCTACTGGTCGTGCCAGGTCAGCACGACCTTGCCGGAATTGCCCGAACGCATCGCGTCGAAGCCCTTCTGAAACTCGGTGTAATGGAACCGATGGGTAATTAGGGATTCGAGGTCCAGTCCGCCCTGGATCAGCATCGTGACCTTGTACCACGTCTCGTACATCTCCCGCCCGTAGATGCCCTTGAGGGTCAGTCCGTTGAACACGACGAAGTCCCACTCGATCTCCGTGCGGGGCAGGATGCCCAGCAGGGCGATCTTGCCTCCGTGGGCCATGTTGGCGATCATCTCGCGGAGCGCCTCGGGATTGCCCGACATCTCCATACCGACGTCGAACCCCTCCTTCATGCCGAGCTGCTTCTGCGCGTCCGCCAGAGATGCGCTCCGAACGTCGAGGGTCAGTGTCGCGCCCATCTTCTTCGCCAGTTCAAGCCGGTAGGGGTTGACGTCGGTAACGACGACGTGCCGCGCGCCGACCTTCCTGGCAATACCGGCGGCCATGCAGCCGATCGGGCCGGCGCCGGTGATAAGCACGTCTTCCCCGACCAGATTGAAGCTCAGCGCCGTATGGGCCGCGTTGCCCAACGGATCGAAGCAGCTCAGGACATCCGTCGGGATGGACGTGTCACAGTACCAGACGTTGGTCACCGGCACGGAGATGTACTCGGCGAACGCGCCGTCGCGATTGACCCCGATCCCTTTGGGGGCCGTGCAAAGATGCCGCCGTCCCGCCAGGCAGTTGCGGCAGCGTCCGCAGACCACGTGCCCTTCGGCGCTGACCAGATCGCCGACCGCGAAGTCGTGGACGTTGCTGCCGATCTCGACGATGCGCCCGACGAACTCGTGTCCGATGGCCATGGGCACGCGGATGGTCTTCTGCGCCCAGGCGTCCCAGTTGTAGATGTGCACGTCGGTCCCGCAGATCGCAGTCTTGACGACCTGGATGAGGATGTCGTTGATGCCGATCCGGGGCATGGGAACCTCTTCCAGCCACAGTCCCGGTTCTGCCTTGCTCTTGACGAGCGCCTTCATGAACCAATCTCCTTGCGATGACGATGAGTATCGCCCCTTGGGGCATCGATGCGCGTTTCAGACCTTGATGAAGGTCCTCTTGCGGTACATAAAGAATAGAATCAGCCAGATCACGAGAACGCCGGCCACCGCGCGAACGAAGTCGTGCCAGTCGCCGGTCCATCGCGACAGACCCGAGACGACGATGTCGCCGAGGTGCCGGAAGTCGTACACGCGTGTAATCATATAGACGGCGATGGCGTTCATCCCGATCACGACGAACGGAAACGCCAGGAAACGAAGCGGCAGCATGTCAAAGGCGAGGTAGAACAGCCCAAGCAGCACCAGACTCCAGCCGCCCGCATAGAGCACCATCGAGCTGGTCCAGATGTGCTTGATGATCGGGAAGACCAGCCCCCAGGCCCAGCCGATCCAGATGCAAGCGACGCCGGAAGCCAGCAGGAAGAGCACCTTTCGAGTTTTGCCCAAGTCGGACCGGAGCAATTGGCCCGCCAGGGCGCCCATCATGACAGTGCACGCGAACGTCATGCCACTGAGAATCCACGCGTAGGATGTGCCGTCCTGATAGGGGCCCAGGATCAGCTTGTCGATGTAGATCGCCAGGTTGCCTTCCGGCGTCAGTTGCCCGGGCCCGAATCCGGGCACCGGGACCAGCATCAGCAACGCCCAGTACAGCAGAAGCAGGGCGACGGTCACCGCCAACTGCCCCCAGACCCGCAGGTTCAGCAGGATGACCGAGGCGATCAGGTAGCCGGCCGCGATGGCCTGGAGCGTGTTGCTGTACAGGCGCAGCTTCGACAGATCGTACTCCAGCAGCCGGCCCTGGGCGATCATGCCCAGAATCCAGAGAACGACCACGCGAAAGACGATGTGCACGTAGAGCCTGCCCTTGGGGTGGCCCTGTTCGAGCCTCTTGGCAAAGGAGTACGGCATCGCGGTTCCGACCACGAACAGAAACAGCGGCATGATCAGGTCCCACGCGACGAACCCCTCCCAGGGCACGTGCTCGGCGTGGGGAACGATGTGCTGGTTGAACCACTCGCTGTTGAGCCCCTTGGCCAGGCCCCCGATGATCCAGCCTCCGCCAATGATCCAGAACATGTCGAAACCGCGAAGGGCGTCGAGCGAAACCAGTCGCTTCTGGGCTGATGCAAAGGGGTTTTCCGCCGGCAAATCCATTTCATTTTCTCCACTGCACGCGTCAGGAAGGGCTTTGGCTTCGCAGCCTGTCCGGAACGCTCCGAACGCCGCCCTTGACTTTGCCATCCACAATGCCCCGACACACTAACCCGCTTCGTGTCTGAATGCAATGCCGATAGTTCTGCATCGTGGCGGCGGCGGTGAGCGTGTAACCATTTTGCGGCGGCCTCGCACTGAACCTGCTGCAGACAAGCTGCTCGAAAGGCCCGTTTCCGTGCAATTTCGTGGCATATTGCTCCGTCTGTACTCTACCTCGGATGTTACGAGTCGCTTGTGTTGGGCAGATGTCGGGCAGGGCGGCAGACGGGTGTGTGTGAGAACATTCTGGCAGGCGTGTGGCAGCCTCAAGGCGCAGCCTTGGGGATGGCGGGTAGGGTTTGGGCTTGTACATCCAGAGACGCCGACACGTTCGGCCATCCCCAAGTCCTACGGACTTGAGGCTGCCACCCAGACGTTTCAATGGCTCAGGAATGCTGTGCCCTAAGACCTGCACATACCCACGCACGGCGTTGCAGGAGCTTTGTTGTTGACGCATCGCGCAAAAAAGGGGAAACTACGGCATTTAGGCGCATCGATGGAGTATCGTTACCTTAGACAACGCAGCCTGTGCCGCGACCGATGGAATGATCCGTTGCTGGCTGTTCTGTTGGGCGTGGTCGTCAGCGTGGTTGGCTGCAAATCCCCCCAGCAATACCGGCAGAAGGCCGATGAGGTCGGCTCGAAGATCATTTCCGACAAGCAGACCGAAGCCCTCGGCAGGACGGAGCCGTTCACCATCGAGCGGCCGAGCGACATTCTCCGACGCCGACTCCTGGAAGGGCAGGATCTGCCCCATTCGAGTCAGGCGTCGCTGGGAACCGACGCTCTGGAGCCGATCGAGCATTGGCCCGACGAAAGCTATCCGCCCGAAAGCTCCTCGACCGGCCCGGACGTGGCCGTGGAGCCCAATCGGCCGGTCAGGCTGTCGCTGCTCGACGCCCTCCAGGTCGGAGCCAACAACAGCTTCGAGTATCAGTCCCGCAAGGAAGAGGTCTTCCGGACGGCGCTGAGCCTTGATCTGACGCGGAACGATTTCCGCAATATCTTCCGGGCCCAGGCCGACAGCCAACTGACCACCGACACGAGCGGGGACGAGACGGTCACCGATCTCGCCAGCGGGGCAAGTCTCGGCCTGGCGCGGAGCTTCAAGAACGGTCTCGATTTCAGTACCACGCTGGCCGTCGATCTGCTGAGCATTCTGACGCAGGGCGGTTCCTCGGCGTTGGGACTCAGCTCCGACACATCCGTGTCGATCCCGCTGCTGAGGGGGGCCGGTCGGCACATTGTGACCGAGCCGCTGACCCAGGCCGAGCGGGACGTCGTGTACGCGATCTGGGAATTCGAGCGGTACAAGCGCACCTTTGCAGTCAATGTCGCTCAGGATTACTTCGGCGTCCTGCGCCAGATGGACTCGGTGGCCAACGCCAGAGACAATTACCGCAGCGCGATCACGTCAGCCCGCTACGCGAGGAGGCGGGCGGACGCCGGTCTGATTACGCAGGTCGAGGTGGACCAGGCGGTGCAGCGCGAACTCGGCGCCCGCAACAGTTGGATCTCCGCCAGCGAGCAGCTTGCCGGCCGTCTCGATTCGTTCAAGAGCCAACTGGGCCTGCCGCCGGACGCGTCGATCGAGTTGGATCCCAACGATCTGGTTCAGCTTCGTTCGCGGTCCAACGAGATTCTCGAAACGATGAGAGCGGCTTCCTCCGAGGCGATGTCGGGAGAGGCTCTTCCGGCCGACGCGCCGGTCGAACTGCAGCCGGCCAGCTATGAAGATGCCGGACCGTATGAAATTGACGTGACTGCCGCAATCGAGCTGGCATTAGAGAATCGTCGCGATTTGCAGGTCGCCAACGGCCAGGTCTACGATGCCCAGAGAGCGGTTGTCGTCCGGGCCGATGCCCTGCGAGCGGGCCTGACCCTCGGAGGCCAGGCGCGATTCGCGGACAACGACGACGACGGTAGTCTGAGTCTTGAGGGCGGGCGATATGCCGCTCTGTTGTCCGTGGACTTGCCCCTGGAACGAACCGCCGAACGCAACGCCTTCCGCAACAGCCTGATCGATCTGGAGCGGGCCACCCGGAGCGTGCAGCAGCTCGAAGACCAGATCAAGCTGTCGATTCGCAATCAGTTGCGCACCTTGCTGGAATCGCGAGAGAGCATCAAGATCAACGCGCAACAGGTCGTTGTGGCCGAAAAACGCGTCCGCAGCGCGCAGTTGTTCCTGGAGGCCGGCCGGGCGCAGATCCGCGACCTGCTCGAAGCCCAGGACGCTTTGCTCTCCGCCCAGAACCAGCTCACCGCCGCCGTCGTAAACTACCGGATAGCGGAGTTGGAGTTGCAGCGCGATCTGGGTCTGCTCGAAGTGAACGAAAAGGGGTTGTGGCAGGAATTCTCACCAGAGGAAAGCAATCATGACAGTTAAGAACGCCAACGGGACGACAAACAGCAAACGCAAGCCTCTCCGGTTGCTGGGTGTCCTGGTTATTCTCGCTGCGGTCGCACTGGTGATCATCTGGCTCAAGGTGGTTCGCGCAAGCGATTCGCCCACAACGCAAATGGCAACGTTCGCGGCCCAGCGCGGTCCGTTGACGATCAGCGTGCTCGAATCGGGCACGATCAAGGCGCGCGAGCAGATCATCATCACCAATCAACTGGAAGGGCGAACCTCGATCATCTACCTCATCGACGAGGGAACGAGGGTCAAGAAGGGCGAGCTGCTGGTCGAGCTCGACGCCAGCACGATGCAGGACCAGCGGATCGACCAGGATATCACTGTGCAGAATGCCGAGGCGGCGTACGTCAATGCCAAGGAAAACATGGACATCGTCGAGAATCAGGCCCAGAGCGACGTGGAACTGGCCGAGCTGACGCTGGAATTCGCCAAACAGGACCTGAACAAATACAAAGAGGGGGAGTATCCGAACGAGCTGGCGAAGGCCCTGGCCGAGATTCAGTTGGCCGAAGAAGACAAGACGCGGGCCCTGGAAAAAGTGGAGTGGTCTCGAAAGCTCTACGAGGAGAAGTACCTCTCGAAGACCGAGCTCCAGGCGGACGAGCTGGCGTTCAGCCGAGCGGAGGTCAACCTTCAGGTGGCGCAGCGCGATCGAGAGCTTCTCGAAGAATACACCAACAAGCGGCAGATCGCGCAGTTGGAGAGCGACGTCCGGCAGGCGGAGATGGCGCTGGAACGCACCCAGGCCAAGGCCCGGGCCAACGTCGCCCAGGCCCGCGCCGAACTGCTGGCCAGAAAGCAGGAATACGATCGCCAGAAGTACAAGCTCGACAAGATCGACGACCAGCTCAGCAAGGCCAAGGTGTATGCTCCGGCCGATGGCATGGTGATCTATGCGACCAGCGCCCGCCGCGGCGGGTGGCGTGACAACCGCGAGCCGCTCGACGAGGGGGTCGAGGTCTTCGAGCGTCAGGAACTGATCTACCTGCCGACGGCGACGTCCGCGATGGCGGAGGTCGATATCCACGAGGCCAGCCTGGAGAAGGTCCGGATTGGGTTGCCGGCCGTCATCACGGTCGACGCCCTCCCCGGCAAGAAATTCATGGGCTCCGTCGGTCGGATCGCACCGTTGCCCGATCCGCAGAGTATGTGGATGAACCCCGACCTGAAGGTCTACAACTCCGACATCTACCTGGAAGGGGACGATCCGGCCCTGCGAACGGGAATGAGCTGCAAGGTTGAGATCATCGTTGCCCGGTATGACGACGCCGTCTATGTGCCGATCCAGGCGGTGATCCGCGTCAATGGCAAGCCGACCGTTTATGTGGTTCGTCCGGACGGCACGGTGCAGGAACGGATCGTTGAGATCGGCCTGGACAACAACAGTATGGTCCACGTCGTTGGCGGTCTGGATGAGGGGGAGGTCGTCTGGCTGGCGCCGCCCCTGAAGGAGGCCACGTTGAAGGGAGGTTTGAAGCAGGACGAGTCGGACGCCGACGGTGAGGCCGCCGAATGGCAGCAGAGGATCAATGAGAGACTGGAAAACGCCAATGGGTTCGACGCAGGCAGGACCGGTCTCGGTCAGGGCATGGAGGGCATGCCGGCACAGGGATCCCAGCCTCCGGGCGCCGGCGGTGGATTTCCGCCTCAGGGACAGGGGGCGCTCCCACAGCTCTCGGATGCCCAGCGAGAGCAGATGCGCGAGCGGCTTCAGAACATGACGCCCGAGCAGCGACAGCAGGAAATGGAACGCATGCGCCGGCAGATGATGGAGAACATGACGCCCGAGCAGCAGGGACAGATGCGCCAGCGCTCCCCGGAGGGCGGGCCTGACGGCTCGGCCAGGCCGGCGGGCGGCCCGGGAGACCGGCCCGGCGCCAGGGGTCCGCAGCGGGGAGGGGGGCAATAGATGGCCGCCAAGATGCCGCCGGGCAGCAACCACGACATCGTGCGACTCGAAAACGCGCGCAAGACTTACCAGATGGGGACCGAAGAGGTCCACGCGCTGGCGGGCGTGAGCATCTCGTTCCAGAAGGGCAGCTTCTGGGCCATCATGGGGCCCAGCGGTTCGGGCAAGAGCACGATGATGAACGTCCTGGGTTGTCTGGACCGGCTGACCAGCGGGGCCTACTACCTGGATGGCAAGGACGTCAGCCGGCTCGACGACGATTCGCTCAGCGAGCTGCGTCTGTCGTATCTGGGGTTCATCTTCCAGAGCTTCAACCTGATTCCACAGTTGACCGTGCAGCGGAACATCGAGCTGCCGTTGTATTACCTGGGCTGGGACGCGGCGCGCAGCGCCCAGCGTGCCAGGGAGCTGGCGGAGGTCGTTGGTCTGGGCGGACGCCTGAATCACCGCCCCACGGAGCTTTCCGGCGGGCAGATGCAAAGGGTGGCCATCGCCCGCGCGCTGACCAACGATCCGCAGATCATCTTTGCCGATGAGCCTACGGGCAACCTGGATTCGGCCACCGGCGAGCAGATCATGGAATTGCTCGACAACCTGAATCGACAAGGCAAGACCATCATCATGGTGACCCACGAGCCGGACATCGCCGCTTACGCGCGAAGCCGCCTTCATATGATGGATGGTCTGATCGATCGAATCGAGACGGAGACTCATGAGACGGACCAACGTCATCCGGAACATCTGGCTCGGCGTTGAGAATCTGCTGCTGCACAAGCTGCGGTCGTTCTTGACCATGTTGGGCATCGTCTTCGGCGTCGGCAGCGTCGTGGCCATGCTTTCCGTCGGCGAAGGGGCCAGCGAGGAGGCCCTGGCACAGATCCGCAGGCTCGGCAGCCACAACATCATCCTCTCGTCCGTCAAGCCGGTGGAAGACGAGCAGTCCAGCACGGTACGCAGCCACATGAGCATCTATGGCCTGACCTACGCCGATCTCGGACGCATCGCTTCGAGTTTCGCCTCGATCCGCCAGGTGGCGCCCGTGAAGCTGATGCGCAAAGAGGTGCGTCTGCACGACCGGGCGATGGAGCTGCGTCTGGTGGGCACGACGCCCGAATGGTTCGATCTGGTGCCGCGCGAGGTCCTGGCCGGAAGGGTCATTCTCGCCTCCGATCAGCAGAAGCTGGCGCCCGTGGCGGTGCTGACGGAGTTCGGCGCCCGGAAGATCCTGGCGACGCGCAACACCATCGGCCAGAACGTGCGGATCGGTGGCGACGCGTTCGCGGTGATCGGCATTGTCCGCAACGAAGCGGGCTCGGGCCAGGGCATGCCGATTCCCGACCAGGAAGCGGACATCTATATCCCCCTTGAGGTGGCGCGCCAGTACTACGGCGACGTTGTCGCCAGGAGAGCGGCCGGCTCGCGCGAACGGGAGAAGGTGGAACTGCACCAGATTATCGTCCGAGTCGACCATACCGACCACGTCGAGTCGACCGCCGTCGGCATCGAGACGATGCTCAATCGTTTTCACGCCAAGAAGGACTACGCCATGAGCGTGCCTTTGGCCCTGCTCAAGCAGGCCGAAGCAACCAAGCGGACCTTCAACATCGTTCTGGGCTCGATCGCCGGCATCAGCCTGCTCGTCGGCGGCATCGGGATCATGAACATCATGCTGGCCTCGGTGACGGAGCGCACCCGCGAGATCGGCATTCGGCGGGCCATCGGCGCCAAACGACGGCAGATCGTCGTGCAGTTCCTCATCGAGACGGTTGTCTTGTCCACGTTCGGCGGCCTGATCGGGTTGGGCGTCGGTGTGCTGATTCCCTTCCTGATCACCTATTTCTCGGGCATGGCCACAGTGGTGAAATGGAGCGGCATCCTGCTGCCGTTGTTTATCAGCATGGCGATCGGCATCCTCTTCGGTCTGTACCCGGCCATCCACGCCGCCAGGGTCGATCCGATCGTCGCGCTGCGGCATGAATAGATGGAATGACCGATGCCCGGCGGGCAATGGAGAATGTGCGGGGCAAGTAGGAATGGTCTTTCGGGACTGTAACCCGGCCGGGGCATCGAGCCACTACAAGCGAGGATTAGTCGCCGGCCCACGACGGAGTAAGTAGATATGCGACAAGCCAGGATCGTCAGGAACATCTGGCTGGGGATCGAAAACCTGCTGCTGCACAAACTGCGCTCGTTTCTGACGATGCTGGGCGTAGTGTTCGGCGTCGGCAGCGTTGTGGCCATGCTCTCGGTCGGCGAGGGCGCCAGCAAGCAGGCGCTGGCCAACATCCGCAAGCTCGGCAGCAACAACATCATCATCTCGTCGGTCAAGCCTTCGGCCGACGAGCAGCAGCGGACGAGCACGTCCTTCATGAGTGTTTACGGCCTGACCTATGACGACCACCGGCGCATGGCGGAGTCTTTTGCCAACATCAAACAGGTGGCGCCGGTGAAACTGACGCGGAAGGAGACCCGTCTGCACGAGCGCAGCCTGGAGCTGCGGATCGTGGGCACGACGCCGGAATGGTTCGAACTGGTGCCTCGTGAGATTCTGGCCGGCCGCGTCATCATGCAGGCGGACCAGGCGAGGCTGGCGCCCGTGGCTGTGCTGACGGAATTCGGCGCCAGGAAGATTCTGGCGACGGAAGCGGTGGTCGGCCAGACCATTCGCATTGGGGGCGATGAATTCGAGGTGATCGGGATCGTCAAGAGCGAGAGCGGGCAGGCCGGCAACATCCAGATTCCGGACCAGGAGGTGGACGCCTATGTTCCCATGGAAGTCGCCCGGCGGTATTTCGGCGACATCTTCATGAAACGGACCTCCGGGTCGGAGGAGCGCGAGAAGGTCGAGCTGCACCAGGTCATCGTCCAGGTCGAAGACCCCAAAGGCGTGGAGGCGGTCGCGGCCGGCATCGAGCGCATGCTGGAGCGATTCCACAAGAAGAAGGACTATACCGTCAGCGTCCCCTTGGCGCTGCTCAGGCAGGCGGAGGCGACCAAACGCACGTTCAACATCGTTCTCGGTTCGATCGCCGGCATCAGCCTGCTCGTCGGCGGGATCGGGATCATGAACATCATGCTGGCTTCCGTGACGGAGCGCACCCGTGAAATCGGCATCCGTCGGGCCATCGGCGCCAAACGCCGGCAGATCATCTACCAGTTTCTCGTCGAGACGGTCGTCCTGTCCACGACCGGCGGCCTGATCGGGCTGGGCGTGGGGCTTCTGATCCCGCTGCTGATCACGTACTTCTCCGGCATGCCCACCGTCATGACCTGGAACGGCATCCTGCTGCCGCTGTTCATCAGCATGGGGATCGGCATTCTCTTTGGTCTGTACCCCGCCGTGAATGCCGCCAAGGTCGATCCGATCGTCGCCCTGCGGCACGAATAGGGTCGGCAGCGTTCGAGCGGCCGGCAGCGCACGGCGCGGCGATCTCTACCAGTGGGGCTGGTTGCCCACCTCCACGCCGGTGACGTCCTCGGCCCCCATCAGCGCAATGAAGGCGTTGGGGTCCTTTGCCAGGACGGCCTTCTTCAGGCCGGAGACGCTCCTGCGAGGAACGACGGAATACAGAATCGTCCTGTTGGCCCCCTGGTAGCCGCCTGCGCCGCTGATCCGTGTGACGCCGATGCGATGTACTCGCGTCAGTTCCCGGGCGATCTCCTCCCAATGCTCGGACAGGATGAGCGCCGCCTGCCGTTTGGCCAGACCGTGGAACACCATGTTGGTCACCTGGGCGGCCACCGCCACGAAGACGAGGCTATACAGCACGTTCTCGATGGGAAAAAGGACTCCGGCAATGACCATGATCACGGCGTTGATAATCATGGACCCCGCCCCCAGAGTGATCGAAAAGGCCTTGTTCAGAATGACACACAGGATTTCCGCTCCGCCCGTGGAGCCGTACGAACGCAGGATCACGGCCACGCCCGTTCCGGAGATGGCCCCGGCGACCACCGCGCTGAGCATCCGGTCGCCGATCTCCAGCCGTAACGTGATGAGGTACAGCATGGCCGAGTAGATGGCCATACCCCACAGCGAGTACAACACGAACCGGAGGCCGACGAAACGCCAGCCCAGGACGAACACCGGGATGTTCAGCAGCAGGTACAGGGTTCCGAGCGACACCGCCGGGTAGCAGTAATGCACGAGCAGTGCAGCGCCGGTCATGCCGCGCCCCAGAAAGCCGTGCGGAACCAGGATGGCCTTCACGCTGAACGCGCACAGAGCGCTGCCCAGTACGAGCAGCGCCGTGTGCCGAATGAATTCCTTGGCCGTGTGTTTCACAATAGGGGGTATCCTTTATCCGGTAGGTCGGCTTCACTCCGCCGACCCGCATCATTCCATATCCGTCAGTTGGACGCGTTGCCTCCACCGCGTCGCGCAGGTCGAGGGTTTCCCGACCTGCGCCGCAGACAGCGATCGCGTCGATGTCTGCCTGTTTCAGAGGTATCGAGTGGGACACAATCCGTTCGTGCTGCGGCCGCAGGTCGGCCGCTGGCGGAGCCGCGACGATCCCGCCAGTCCAGGGCGTGAGCCATGGATGACTCCTTTCTGCGCTGCTGTTGTGCGCATTCGTTGTCGGAAGATTGCCTGCATCCAGCTACAGATCGAAATGTCCGGCCGCTTCCGGCTGGTACGGCAAGTCCTGAATTCGGATGCGGCCCTCCACGCGGTCGCCGACGCGCCGCCCAAGGATGGCCAATCCGATCGGTGTCAGGACGGAGACCTTGGTCGTTTCGAGACCCGCGTCTGTTTCCGCCTCGGCGGGGAAGACCAGGGAAACGCTCCTCTGGCCGTCCTCGCCATTGCGATCCTTCAGATGGACGCGCGAATTCATCGTGACCAC
>CAZNSM010000101.1:11717-17792 GCA_964575615.1 uncultured Pirellulales bacterium
CATCGCAGTCGGCCTTCCCACCAGCACATGTGGTAGTACTTCGCTCGGTCAACGTCGGCAGACGTGAGAGCCTTGGCGATCAATTGCTGTACCCGTTTCTCGGTCATCATGGTATCTCCTTGCTGAGCGTCTCCGCTTGCTGGCGGAGGCGCACGTTGTCATAGTCGTGATATCGTCTGTGATGCGATGCGCGGTTCTTCGCGTCAGGTCAGCGATTCGGATTTCTGGACTTGTCGCGGTGACGGGGCGCCGCGCGGGTGGGCGTCCAGACACGTCAACTGGACCTCGCCGACCTCGTCCAGGCTGTAAATGACGAGGTACCGGTAATGGCCCTCGGCCTCGAGGTAGATATCGCCACAGGGCAGGTGCTTGCGGCAGGCCCGCATCGCGTGCACCTTGGCTTTGACCAGGTTCTCCGCTTCCACCACCACGGTTTCACAGGCCCTTCCGGGCCCCACATCCTTCAATTCAATCTTCCACTTGGCCATTGCTCGACACTCCCATCCTGTGGTGAGGCACTCCCGCGAGGTCCTTGTGGCCATGGGCGCGCGGACCATCCGCCGGAAATGCGGGGTGCGTGTTCTCCGGTTCAGGCGTTGGCAGACCGATGCGCATCCCTCATGCGCTGTGATACGGTCCTGTGCGAGGGGATGCGAGCCCTACGAGCGATCTGCCGCGAACGCAGGGTCTGCGAGCAGATCTTCGTTTCTCGGCAGATGAGGATGCTTGCTGTCGAAGGCGGGTCCGGCAGGGTTGCACGGATACACGCAGTTCAGCCGTTGCTTGCACGCCAGGCCGACTGCGGGAAGGATATGATCCATGTAGGTTCTCATTCGTGCACCTCGCAGCGTCAGAAAAAACACCAGTCGATCGTATGTCCGATTCGGAGGCGACCGCCTCGATCGTTCGTTCTTTTCGGCATGGTTGACACCTCCCTTTGATATGGCATCACGGTTTTCTCTCTGCGCAACGCCGCACATCCAGGGGCAATATACCCCGGCGTTGAAGAAAGTCAAGCCCTCCGCAGATTTCAGAAGATCCGCACACAGAGTGGGCGAATCGCTGCGCAGAGAAAACATACTCCTTGCGTGCTCCTTCGCCTGTATGTACGATCCGCAGGGAGGAAAGGTTCGGTTCTCGCGATTCGCGAGCCAAAGTGTGGAAAGGGTTGGTATATGTCTGTAGCAGGCTTGTTGCTGTTGTCGATCCTGTCGATGTTCGCCGTTGCTCAAACGAGCGCTCCCGCCGCGGACCCCGATCCGAACCGATTCGCCAGGGATATCGACGCGTTCGAGCAGTGGGACAGCAAGAACGCGTTTCCCGCCGAGCCGGTTCTGTTCGTCGGCTCATCGAGCATCCGCATGTGGCGCACGCGCGAGGGCTTTGCGAGTCTGCCCGTGATCAATCGGGGCTTTGGCGGCTCGCACATCTCGGACGTCCTACACTTCTTTGACCGTATCGTCCTTCCGTACCGTCCCAAGGTGATCGTCTTCTACGCCGGAGACAACGACGTGGCCGGCGGCAAATCGGCGCAGCGCGTTCTCGAAGACTATACCAAGTTCGTCGATCGGGTCGGCGCCGTATTGCCTCAGACGCGCGTGATCTTCGTGACAATCAAGCCCAGCGGACAGCGCTGGGCGCTCTGGCCCGAAATGCACAAAGCCAACGATCTCGTCCGGAACCTCTGCGCCAAGAGCGATCGTCTGTTCTTCGCCGACCTGGGGACGCCCTTGCTCGATTCCGAAGGCAAGCCGGACGACAGCTTCTTTCTCGCAGACCGGCTGCATCTGAACGCGCAGGGCTATGCCGTCTGGAACAAGGCTCTGGCGCCCATTCTCAAACAAACCCTGGCATCCTCTTCGAGCGGTCCCAACGACCGATAAGCGCGCCGCGCCACAGGTCCGATACGTCGAACGCCGACTATCGGACCTATGGTGGAGCCGACGCGTGTGTGAAATCATCCGGGCAACCGTGTGGCAGCCTCAAACGCGCAGCGTTTGGGGATGGTGGCCTTAGCTGCTCCCGGATACCAGAACGTGGCCGATGCGAAGAACCATCCCCAAGCTCTTCGAGCTTGAGGCTGCCACACCTGGTTCTGTCCGCGTCAAATGGGCGTTGCCGCGAAATTCGCACAGACCCGAGCCGGCGCCTCCAGGCGAAAAAACTGGACAAAGAAGGATGGATTTGCTACAATATCCAGGTGGGTAGCTAAGGTCTCTTCCGTTGTCTTCCCGGAGCAGGGATCAAAGATGGGGACGGCGCCATTCGGGCTGCCGGCGCGCAGGGACGCCGCTTTCTGGGGGTGAAAAACGCAAAAAACGGCGTTACGAACTTCACGCGGGATGGCACTTAATCTCAGTTTTTTGACCATCCGACTTTCAGGGCATCTTTCGAAGGAGGGTTACGCATGTATTGCCGACCCCGTGGTATGTCTGTACTGGTTATGCTGGCGTGTCTGGTGAGTGTTTCCGGTCCGTTGTCTGCCGCCACGGTCTATGTGGACGGTACCGGCAAGACCGGCTTCTCGAACATTCAGGCGGCGGTCGACGCCTGTGCCGACGGTGACGTTGTCATCCTCCAACCCGGCACGTACACCGGCCGGGGCAACCAGGACGTCAGTCTGCAACGCAAGGCCATCCGGATTCAGAGCACCGACCCCGAAGACCCGGCGGTCGTCGAAGCGACGATCATCGATTGTGCCGGCGCGGAATCTGATCCTCATCGCGGCTTCTACGCGGTCGATTTCGCCGGTGAAATCGCCGGTCTGACGATCCGCAACGGACTGGCTTCGGCCGGCGGGGCGATCTACTGTCAGAACAGCACGCTGGCGTTGAAGCACTGCCGCATCGTTGGCAACGCCACTCTGGCCGGTTCGGAGAGAGCCCAGGCCGATGGCGGGGCCGGCGGCGGCGTCTACTGCGAGGCTTCTGCGGTCGAGGTTGTCGCCTGTCTGGTCAGCGGCAATGCCACGGGTTCCGGCGCCGATTCGAGAGACACGTTGGCCGGCGCCGGCGGTGACGGCGCGGGCATTTACTCCGTCAGCTCGCTCTTGTCCGTGTCCGATTCAACCATTTCGGAGAACACGACCGGCGCCGGAGGCAATTCCGAGGTGCTCGCCGGACGCGGCGGCAATGGCGCCGGCATCCACAGCGATTCGCTCCTGGTGACGGATTCCACGATCGCCGACAACTCCTGCGGCCAGGGTGGCAGTGGGCCGCAGGGCGGTCAGGGCGGCCACGGCGCGGGGATCTACTGCTCTCGCGCCACGGTGGCCACGACCGTCATCGAAGCCAACCGGGCCGGGACCGGCGGGGACAGCACCCTCGGAACCAAGGGCCTCGGCGGCCTGGGAGGGCACGGCGGCGGCCTGTTCTGTCAGGATTCACTGGACATGCGAAGCAGTCTGATCGCCGGCAACCGCGCGGGACTGGCCGGCGGCGACGATTCGACGGTTGCCGCGTTGGCCGGTCGTGGCGGGGGCGTCTACTGCTCCTCCGGCGTCATTGACTTCTGCACCATCGTCGGCAACGCCGCGTTCGGGCAAATCGTCGACGGCAAGGCCGTGGCATCGGGTTCCGGCGGGGGCGTGGCCTGCAATGCCCGGACGGCTGTCACCAACTCGATTCTGTGGGACAACACCCTGGACCAGATCGCCGGCCAGGACTGTGCCAATGTGCTCTATTGCGACATCGAAGACAACACGTGTCTCGATGGCCGCAGCAACATCTCTGCCGATCCGCACTTCGTTGAGGCGGGGCACTGGGCCGACCCGCGCGATACGGAAGTAGCCGCCGGAGCCGATGAGATCGATGCGGTCTGGGTCAGCGGCGACTACCATCTGTCGGATGCCTCGCCTTGTATCGACGCGGCCGATCCGGGGTACGCAGCCGTCGCCGGTGAGACCGATCTCGACGGAAGGACTCGCGTCGCCGATGCGGCGGCCGACATGGGCGCCTACGAGTCCCAGAACCTCGTGCCCGTCTATCGCTTCCGTTCGCGCCAGACCAACAAGTACCTGTACACGGCCAGCGAAAGCGAGAAAGACAACCTGATCGGCCAGACCTCCGGTCCATGGCAGTTCGAAGGCACGGCATATTACGTCTACCGCAGCGCCGTGATCGCCACACTCAAGCCGGTCTATCGATTCTGGTCGGCGAAGCTCTCCAGCCATCTCTACACCATCAGCGAAAGCGAGAAGAATCGCCTTATGACACAGTACACCTCCGATGTGTGGGCGTTCGAAGGCATCGCGTTCTACGCGTACCCCGAGGGCAGCCAGCCGGAAGGGACCAAACCGGTGTATCGCTTCTGGTCGGATCGGCTCGGCGGTCACTTCTACACTATCGACGAGGCCGAGAAGGAGCAGTACCGCGCCAACACCGCCATGTGGGCCTTCGAAGGCGTGGTCTGGTATGCTTTTGACGAGCCGGACGAAATCGAGGACCCGGAGACGCCATCCGACTCCGCTACCGTCTACGCGCTGACCGGCGGAAGCGACGCGGCCTCCTTCGTAGTCCAGTTGAAGGCTTACGTTGATGGCCAGGAGGCCCGTCTGGACAACGCGACCGTCACATTCACGCCGGCGGCCGGACGTATGCAATTGACGGTGGACTTCGAGGCAATGACCGCCGAAATGAGCGAGTTCCATATCGAAAGCGAGTTCGTCGAGCACACCACCACCGTTACCCTCGCCGATGCGGGAGTGGTCGATCTGCCGGTGGCGCTGTCGCTCAATGGGTTCTTCGACGCCCTGGCGCCGAGAGGCCCGTACGCCATCGAGTCGAGGAGCATGTCGTTCCCGACCGCTGGCGGCGCGGAAGAAGCCTCCGACGATGACACGTATCGAATCGCAGGCTCGGGGGTTGTGGACGGCGGCAAGTTCGACGTGAACCTGACCGGTGCCGCCACTGAGTTCGAGCTGGACGGCGCCGCGACGATTGACGACTCCGCTTCTCCGGACCGCGTGGACGTGCAGATGGATGGACCGTTCCAGTGGAATCGCCGGCAGCAGGACCTCCTGCTTGAGACGGAGATCAAGGGGCACACGCTGGAGATCTATGTGGAGTCGGTCGAGGTGCGGTCAGCGGGCCTCTGGCAGGGCAAGAACGCCTCCCAGACCCGGCAGGAGGACCGCAAGTAGTCCTCGTTGGGAGCCTGCCGAACGATCTCGGCTGAAATTCGATCTTTTCGCCAAGCGGCTTGCCGGAGCAGGCCGCTTGGTGTATTATGGAGGTGTCGCCGCGGCTGGGATGGGGAACACTATCATTGATGTGGATGGCTGTCTGTCAGGATGCGGATGGCCTCCGTTGAGGAGAATCCGACATCATGACGCGCACCCCACGAGCCTTCACCCTCATTGAGCTGCTGGTTGTCATCTCCATCATCGCCGTCCTCATGGCCATTCTCATGCCCGCGCTGGCCCGGGTCAAGGACCAGGCCCGCGACCAGGCCTGCCGGGCCAACCTCAAGGGGGTCGGCCTGGGCATCATGATGTACCTCCAGGACAACGACTTCACGATGCCCGACATGCACACCCACACCGGCAACACGAACGGGCATCTGTGGTGGGACGCCGCCGGCAATCCGCTCAAGGCGGGGGCCGACATGGCGTATTGGGGAATCGCCTATCACAATTACCTCAAGGAGCGAGAGGTGTTTGGGTGTGCGGCGTTCCGCAACTTCTGCGAGACGCTGGCCAAGGACCTGCTGTACGGCGGTGACCACAAGCTGATCTACACCTCGGCCTTCGCGGCCAACGGCTGGCTGACCAAGGAGAATACGATTCGCATCCCCCGGCACTCCGAGGTCATCATGGCGCACGACCACATGGAGCCGCGAATCGAGAACGGCACAGCGGACATGCTCTATGCCGATCCCGGGGGCGTCAACCTGACACACTACCGCGAAGGCGGCGGGCGGTCGAACTGGTATCGCGGCATCTTCCGGCACAACATCCGCCGGTCGGGGAATTTCGAGACCGGCGGCACCCTCAATGTCCTTTGGCTCGACGGCCACGTCACCAGCATGGACGAGAACAACGGCGAAGAAGTCCCCAAACGCTGGTACGACCCCCTC